>NZ_LT605203.1:2448960-2559367 GCF_900089495.1 Thiomonas sp. X19
CCGCCAAGCCCGCGAACTCGGCTTTCCTCAAGCCTTGAACCGCCTACATGGTCCGCCCAAGGAGAGCAAGTTTTAGCGTTGTGAGAGTTTGAAAGGTTTGCTGCCTTACATCCGGGCTGTTTGTGCAGTTGGTGCTGCTGCCCATGATGGCGATACGCGGTCGGAATTCCTATCTCCGGGTTGTACTTGGGGTACGGGCGGTTCATCGGGATGTTTCCAACCTGGTTTGACCCTCATTCCATCATCACGCCTCTTGCAGGCTCTCCTTCAAAACGGGATCACTCGGTCACGGTCGGGATGTTGTTCAACGCATGCTGATCAGGCGCTCACCGGCTCCAGCGGATTCCACTTGACCCGGTCAAAGCCTGAGCCTTTGGCCAGGACTGCCCACACTGTGCGCGCCATCTTGTTGGCCAGAGCCACCACGACCACGTTGTAGTGGCGCCGCTCCAGCAGCCGAGGGATCCAACCTGACGTCGCTGCCCTGGCGATCACAGCTCTGGCCCCCGCAATCAGCAGGGTACGCAAATAGGTATCGCCACGCTTGGAGATGCCCAACTGCTGCGTCTTTCCCCCGGTACCGACCTGCCGTGGCGTCAACCCAACCCAAGACGCAAACTGGCGACCAGATTTGAAGGTCGAGAAATCTCCGACGGCCGCCACCAGCGCTGAGGCTGTCAACTCCCCAACGCCGGGAATTTGCTGGATCGCCTGCATCTGCCGATCTTCCCGGATCATGGCGCGCAGCCGCTGACCAAGGTGATCGATGTCATCTTGCAAGGTTTCAATGCGCCTGAGTTGTTCCTGTACGCTGAGCACCAGATCTGCGCGTAGCAGATCATCCTCCTGTGCCTTGGCCAGCTCGCCCTGGATCGTTGTGAGCAGTTGGTTGTGACCCACTGGCAGAGCGATGCCGAACTCGGCCAAGATGCCGCGCAGCGCATTGGTTTGCATGATGCGTATCTTCATGAGCTGGCGGCGCATGCCGTGCAAGGCCATGCAGGCTTGTTGCCGCTCCGTCTTGACGGGTACGGGCTTGATATGGGGCTGCTGGGCTGCGACCCAAATCGCCTGCGCATCCATGGCGTCGGTCTTGTCACGCAGCAAGAACGCCTTGACATGCTGGGCCGGCAGTAGCTTGACCTCATGCCCAAAGGAGTTGATCACCCGCGCCCAGTAGTGTGATGTGCCACAAGCCTCCATCGCCACCAGGCTGCGCTGGCATTTGGCGAAGAATTCGGTGAGCTTGGCGCGCTTGATCTGGCGGCGCTGAATCTCGCCAGTCTCCGCGTCAACGATGTGCAACTGGAACACGGACTTGGCCAAATCCAGACCAATGACTGGCAGATTTGCAGTAGATTGCATGGCGGGGCCTCCAGGTTGAGGTGGTTGCTAGAGCTTCCACTTTGGCACTCTGATGCCGTTTCTGCGAGGCCCCCACTGGGTGGATGGTCTCACTTCAGCGGCGGCGCTGTAGGTGGGCGGACCATGCCATCCCCGGGTTTTGAGGAGGCTCCAACCTTTGAGAAGATGGAGCCATGAACAAGACGAACAAGTTTTCCCCCGAAGTGCGCGAGCGCGCGGTACGCATGGTCCAGGAGCACCGAGGCGAGTACCCCTCGCTGTGGGCCGCAGTCGAATCCATGGCCCCCAAGATTGGCTGCGTGCCACAGACGCTGCTCGAATGGGTCAAGCGCGAGGAAGTCGATACAGGCCAGCGCGACGGCCTGACGAGCAGCGAGCGTGAACGCCTCAAACAACTCGAGCGCGAGAACAAGGAATTGCGCCGGGCCAATGACATCCTCAAAGCGGCGAGTGCTTTTTTCGCCCAGGCGGAGCTCGACCGCCGTTTGAAGGGCTGAAGCGATTCATCGACCAGCACCGCCCCATGCACGGGGTCGAGCCCATCTGCAAAGTGCTGCAGATGGCCCCGTCGTGTGACTGGCGCCATGCCGCCCGCCAGCGCAACCCCGAGTTGCGCAGCGCCCGTGCTCAGCGCGACGATGCGCTGGCTGCCGACATCCAGCGTGTGTGGCACGCCAACTGGCAGATGTATGGAGCTGACAAGGTTTGGTTGCAGATGAACCGCGAGGGCAATCGGGTGGCGCGCTGCACGGTCGAGCGGCTGATGAAACGCCTGGGGCTGCAGGGTGCCCGGCGGGGCAAGAAGGTGCGAACCACGGTACCCGACACTTGCGCGCCATGTCCACAGGACCACGTCAACCGGGTGTTCAAAGCCGAGCGGCCCAACCAGCTCTGGGTGTCGGACTTCACCTATGTGAGCACCTGGCAAGGCTGGCTGTACGTGGCCTTCGTCATCGACGTGTTTGCCCGACGCATCGTTGGCTGGCGGGTGAGCACATCCATGCAGACCGATTTCGTGATGGACGCGCTGGAGCAGGCTTTGTACGCGCGTCGGCCCGCTGCCAATGCCTTGGTCCACCATTCGGACAGAGGAGTGCAATACGTCAGCGTCAAGTACACCGAACGCTTGGCGCAGGCAGGCATCCAGCCCTCAGTGGGCAGCAAAGGAGACTCCTATGACAACGCCCTGGCCGAGACCATCAACGGGCTGTACAAGGCCGAATTGATTCACCGCCGCGGACCCTGGAAAACCAGGCAAGCCGTAGAACTTGCCACCCTGCAATGGGTGCACTGGTTCAACCACACCCGACTGCTCAAACCAATTGGGGGTATCCCTCCGGCAGAAGCTGAGGCAAACTACTGGCGGCAACAAGCCAGTCACCACGCCATTCCGGCATGACTTAAACCAACCAGCCTCCACGAAACCCGGGGCGGTTCACCATGGTTAACTGTGGAGCGCAATAAATGGAGAATTTGGAATCTAGCTGTTGGCAACCTGGGTGCCGTAAATATCGCCATTCAAATTGGAGCGAATGTCATCCCCCCGATGAAGTGCCATATGGTTGACCCTTATTTTGGAAAAGCACGCAAGTTACACCAACTCGGGCTGCGAACCCAACAGCTCCATGCTGCGCGCCACTCCAAGTTGTGTCAGTTCGCTAACGTACAGAGCGCCCAAGATCAAACCACCGTTTCCAAGAATCGACGCAATCGAGAACTGAAGTGGCTCCGCAAATCTGGCTGGGCCGAGAGTGGTCTGGCGAGAAGGAGTTTTGGATGCTGAGTTCCCTCAACGATGAGGGATGGAAAGTAACGTCCTGCTTGGTCTTGACCAGGGCCGAAATCGACACGCTCAGCGCACCGTCACGCCGCGGTGGGGGAATTTGAGGTGGCCACAAGGGGAGGAATTTGGGTGGCCATCAAGGCGTGTTCTTCTACCAGCAGAGAGTCGCTCTGCCGGTACGGACTCTGAGGAATTCGTGGTTGCTGCGCCTGTTGGTGCCCGATGAATCTGTGAGGAAACCTGCTCGGAGAATCCCGGCTACGCACGGTGAATGTTCTGATTCACAAGCCTTCGATCGCCGAGCCGGAGGTCTTCCAGCAGCAGAAGTATTCCCTCTATCGCTACGCGACCCGGCTGCTCGTAGAACGCGTATCTTGGCTTTGCCGCGATCACCGAAAGAATGACGCAGGGGATGGTCGGGTCGAGTTGGTTTTATCAAACCGCAGCGCAATGTCCTACGACGACCTTCGTGGCTACCTCGAGCGGTTGCACAACAAAAAAAGCAGAGAAACGCAGATCAATTGGGAGCATCAAGGGTAGCAAAGCCATGAGGGCGGAGGGAGACGTGTTGTAGCAATCGCTTCGGTCTGGCTACACCATGGGAGCCCAACCTGAAACTCCCTCTGGGCGGCAATATCTGCCAGACTGGGACGATGCGCAGATAACTTGACATCGCCCGTAATACACGACCCCCGCCATCCTTCGAACCGCATCGCCGCACGACTGGGCTGGTGCATTGGGGCCGCTTGGAATAGCCAGAAAATGCGGAATGGGCCGACAAAGTCTGCATGTGGTGCACTCCGTCGTGCTACATCGCTTCAACGGAGTCACTAAGTCTCTGTCCGAAAAGGACTTTTTTACCGTTGACCCCATCGAGCATGGGCGCAACCGTCAAGCGCCATGGGTTGTGGGACGCGGAAGCGTTCATGGCGTCTCCGCATCCAGCCAGGTGTGCACGGTGCGCCGGCGGGTTCGATGCCAACCGAGAAGCTCGTTTGCGGCCAGTGCGGTCAGCACCAGGGCGCCGCCAATCAGCGTGCCCCTGCTGGGCTGTTCGCCCGCACCGAGCCAGGCCCAGAGTGTGCCGAACATGGTTTCTAGCAAACCGAGCAAGCCGACCTCGGCCGGCGCCAGGCGCTGCGCGGCCCACACCGCCAGCAGGCCCGGGGCTGCGAGTTGGAACACACCCAGAAAACCCAGCCAGAACAGGTCGTGAAGATCGACACCGACAGGCCAGGCTGGCAGCGCCACGGCGAGCGCCGAGAGCAGTGCGCCAATCAGGACGGCGGCCTGCATCGGCACCCCACTGCCGGCACGGCGCAGGCTGACCCAGTTCGACGCCGCAGCGATGGGCACGGCCAGGGCGATGAGCATGCCGAGCAACTGCATGCTGGACGTGGGGGACTGCAGATCGTGCCAAACCATCCAGCCCATGCCGAGCATGGCCAGCGCGATGGCCGCCCAGGTGCGGCCGGGCAGACGATGACGCAACAGCAGCCAGCCGAGCACGGCGGCGATGAGAGGGCTCAGGCTGTCGGTCAGCAGGGTTTGCGCCACGCTGGTGAGCGTGAGCGCAACCATGAAGGCGGTGAACATCACACCCCAGAAAAAAGCGGAAAGCCAGAGCAGATGCGATGCGCCACGCACATCGACCCAGGCGCGGCGCAGGCCCTGGCTCCAGGCCAGCCACGCCAGCACGGCGAGCACCGTGAAGCTGCTGCGCCAGAACACCAGAACCAAACCATTCTGCTGATGCAGTTGGCGCGTGACGACGCCCGCCACGCTCCACAGCAGCGTGGCCACCACCATGGCGAGTACCGCCTTGGCGTGATCGGGCCGGGCAGCGTTCGACACGACTTTCCCGTCAACGCTGGCGCGGTGCTGAATCTGCCGTCTCAGGCGGCTTGCGCGTCCGAGCGGCCCGCGCGCTTGCGCTCATGCTCGGTGAGGTAGCGCTTGCGCAGTCGGATGGACTTGGGCGTGATTTCCACCAGCTCGTCGTCCTCGATGAACTCCACCGCATACTCCAGCGTGAGCTCGATGGGCGGAGTGATCTTGATCGCGTCTTCCTTGCCCGAGACGCGGAAGTTGGTGAGCTGCTTGGCGCGCACGGCGTTGACGATGAGATCGTTGTCGCGGCTGTGAATGCCGACGATCATGCCTTCGTACACCGGATCTCCCGGTTTGACGAACATGCGACCGCGGTCGTCGAGCTTGCCCAGGGCGTAAGTGACGATTTCGCCCTGATCCTGGCTGATGAGCACGCCGTTCTTGCGCCGGGCGATTTCGCCGCGATAGGCGTCGTAGCCGTCGAAGATGTTGCTGATGAGCCCGGTGCCGCGCGTCAGGTTCATGAATTCGTTCTGGAAGCCGATCAGGCCACGCGCCGGAATGCGGTATTCCAGGCGCACGCGGCCCATGCCGTCGGGTTCCATATTCACGAGTTCGCCACGGCGCTCACCCAGGGCTTGCATCACGCCGCCCTGGTGCTGCTCTTCCACGTCGGCAGTCACCAGCTCGATCGGCTCGTGGCGCTGGCCACCGACATCGTGGAACACCACGCGTGGCTTGCTCACGGCCAATTCAAAACCTTCGCGGCGCATGTTTTCCAGCAGGATGGTGAGATGCAATTCACCGCGCCCGGAGACTTCGAAGATGCCGTCTTCGTCGGTATCTTTCACGCGCAGGGCGACGTTGCTTTGCAGCTCGCGGTCGAGGCGATCGCGAATCTGGCGGCTGGTGACGAACTTGCCTTCGCGCCCGGCCAGCGGGCTGGTGTTGACGCAGAAGTTCATGTTCAGGGTTGGCTCGTCGACCAACAACATGGGCAAGGGGCGCGGGTTGTCCACGCTGGTGAGCGTCACGCCGACACCGACATCCTCGATGCCGTTGATCAGCACGATGTCGCCCGGCTCGGCACTTTCAGCCTGTTTGCGCTCCAGGCCCTCGAACTTGAGCACCTGGTTGACACGCGCCTTGAACGGGGTGGAATCGGGGCCGTTGTACACGGCCACTTCCTGCATGGGTTTGAGCGTGCCGCTGTTGATGCGGCCGATGCCGATGCGGCCCACGAACGTGGAGTAGTCGAGCGAGCAGATTTGCAGCTGCAGCGGATCGGTCGCCAGCCCTGCGTGGGCAGGCACGTGCTGCAGCACGGCATCGAACAGCGGCGCCAGATCGGTGCCGACTTCGCCCGGAGTCAGGCTGGCCCAGCCGTTCAGGCCGGAGGCATAGACCACCGGGAAGTCGAGCTGTTCTTCGGTGGCGCCGAGCTTGTCGAACAGCTCGAAGGTGGCGTTGATGACGTAGTCGGCACGCGCCCCGGGACGGTCCACCTTGTTGATGACGACGATGGGTTTGAGGCCCAGCGCCAGTGCCTTCTTGGTGACGAAGCGGGTCTGCGGCATCGGGCCTTCGACGGCGTCGACCAGCAGCAGCACGCTGTCCACCATGGACAGCACGCGCTCGACCTCGCCACCGAAGTCGGCGTGGCCGGGGGTGTCGACGATGTTGATATGCGTGCCCTTCCACTCCACCGCGCAATTCTTCGACAGGATGGTGATGCCGCGCTCTTTTTCGAGGTCGTTGGAATCCATCACCCGTTCGGCCACTTGCTGGTTCTGGCGGAAGGTGCCGGACTGGCGCAGCAGTTGGTCCACCATGGTGGTCTTGCCGTGGTCGACGTGAGCGATGATGGCGATGTTGCGAATGGATCGTGTCATGGTGTGTTCACTGCGCTTGCAGTTCCTCGTTGCTCAGCAGGCGTTGCGGGGAGAGCACATGCCCGTCCCAGTGCGCAACGCCGAGAAATGAATGATGGGTTGGGGTCGTGCCATGCACGCGCACCTGCCCGGACGGCAAGGTTGGCGCCAGTTCATGCGCCAGGGTCTGGCCGTGCAGCAGCCGCGCGGATTGCGACGCGTCCAGGTCGATGCGCGGCAAACCCTGCACCAGACAATCGACCGGCAGCAAATGGGCCTGCGCGGCGCCGGCATCGAGTCCGCGCACGGCATCCAACGTGCAGGCCTGGCTGATGTCGAACCCGCCGCTTGCGGTGCGACGCAAGGCGGCAAGATGGGCGCCACAGCCGAGTTGCTGGCCAATGTCGCGCGCCAGCGCACGGATGTAGGTGCCCTTGCCGCAGCGCACGTCCAGCGTCAGCAAATCGCCTTGCAGCGAGACAAGGCCGATGGCGTCGATGCGCACCTGGCGCGAAGGCACGTCGATCTCCTGACCGGCACGCGCATAGGCATACAACGGCTTGCCGTCACGCTTGAGGGCGCTGTAGATGGGCGGCGTCTGCGCGATGGTGCCGACGAAACCCTGCAGCACCTGCAGCAGTTGCTCGGGCCCCCAGTCGGGCAAGGCTTTGCGCTCGATCACCTCACCCTCACCATCGTCGGTGGTGGTGGTGACGCCGAGTTGCAGCACGGCACGATAGGCCTTGTCCGCGTCCAGATGCATCTGGGCGAACTTGGTGGCGGCGCCGAAACACAGCGGCAGCAAGCCGTCGGCCAAGGGATCGAGCGTGCCCGTATGGCCGGCCTTCTCGGCGCGCAAGGCGCGACGCACCTGCTGCAGCGCGGTTTGCGAAGTGCAGCCACGCGGCTTGTCGAGCAGCATGACGCCATGCACCGACTGCCAGCTGGACCGTTGCTGTTGGGCTGCAACCATGAACTTTTGGACCGAGCGCCGGGCGCTCAATCGTCCTTTGCCGTATTGGCGACGGCCTGGGCGATGAGTGCATTCATATCGCTGGCCTTGCTGGTGGATTGGTCGAACACGAAATGCAGCGTCGGCACGGTATGGATGCGCAGCCGCTTGAACAACAAGCTGTGCAAATAGCCGGCGCGCTCGTTGAGCGCAGCAGCCACATGCTCCGGCTCGCCGCCCAGCACTGTGAAAAAGATGCGCGCATGCGCGTAATCGGGCGTGAGCTGGACATCGGCAATGGTCACCAGGCCGATGCGCGGGTCACGCAGCTCACGGGGGATCAACTCCGACAGATCACGCTGGATCTGGTCGGCGATGCGGTGAACGCGGTGTGGACTGCTGGCCTGACGTGGCATGGGCTGGGTGAATCGCGATGAGAACTGGGATGGAACCGTCGAAGCAATGGCGAAAAGCATGCGCACAGCGCGCGCCGCGGCCGTTTTCAGGCGGTCGCGGCGCCAAGGCTGCTGCGTTAAAGCGTGCGCGCCACTTCCTTGACTTCGAACACTTCGAGCTGATCGCCCTTTTCCAGGTCCTGGAAATTCTTCAGCGACAGGCCGCACTCGAAACCTTCCTTGACCTCGCGCGCATCGTCCTTGAAGCGTTTGAGCGAGTCGAGTTCACCCGTATGGATGACCACGTTCTCACGCAGCACCCGCACTTGCGCCGAACGCCTGACGAGACCGGACAGCACCATGCAGCCCGCCACCGTGCCGACCTTGGTGATGCGATAAACCTCGCGCACCTCGACCAGGCCCAGGGTTTCTTCTTTCTTCTCCGGCGTGAGCATCCCTGACATCGCAGCTTTGATCTCATCCACGGCTTCGTAGATGATGTTGTAGTAGCGAATGTCGATGCCGTTCTGCTCGGCCAGCTTGCGCGAGCCGGCGTCGGCACGGGTGTTGAAGCCGATGATCACGGCCTGCGAGGCGATCGCCAGATTCACGTCGCTCTCGGTGATGCCGCCCACCGCCGCATGCACCACCTGCACCTTGATCTCATCGGTGGAGAGCCTGGTGAGCGCATGCACCAGCGCCTCCTGCGAACCCTGCACGTCGGACTTGATGATGAGGTTCAGGGTTTGCATGCCCTCGACCATCTGGTCGAACATGTTTTCCAGTTTCGCGGCCTGCTGGCGGGCCAGTTTGACATCACGGAACTTGCCCTGGCGGAACAGGGCGATCTCGCGCGCCTTGCGATCGTCTTGCAGCACGATGATTTCTTCACCTGCGGTGGGAACTTCCGTCAGACCCTGGATTTCCACCGGAATGGAAGGGCCCGCGCTCTGCACCGGCTTGCCGGTTTCGTCCAGCATGGCGCGCACGCGGCCATAGCTGGAGCCCGCCAGTACCGCGTCGCCGCGCTTGAGCGTGCCCGAAAGCACCAGCACCGTGGCCACCGGACCGCGGCCCTTGTCGAGCCTGGCTTCGATCACCAACCCCTTGGCGGGCGCATCTTCCGGAGCCTTGAGTTCCAGCACCTCGGCTTGCAGCAGCACCTGTTCCAACAGCTCGTCGATGCCCTGCCCGGTCTTGGCTGATACCGGCACGAACGGCGATTCGCCACCGTACTCTTCGGGCACAACCTGCTCGGCCACCAGTTCCTGCTTCACGCGCTCGGGATTGGCATCGGGTTTGTCAATTTTGTTCATCGCCACGACGATGGGCACCCCCGCTGCCTTGGCGTGGGCGATCGCCTCCTTCGTCTGCGGCATGACGCCGTCGTCGGCAGCCACCACCAGAATGACGATGTCCGTTGCCTTGGCACCACGCGCCCGCATGGCGGTGAAGGCCTCGTGCCCGGGGGTATCGAGGAAGGTGATCATGCCGCGCGGCGTGGTGACGTGATAGGCGCCGATATGCTGGGTGATGCCGCCCGCCTCGCCCGATGCAACCTTGGCACGGCGGATGTAGTCCAGCAGGGACGTTTTCCCATGGTCGACGTGGCCCATGACCGTGACCACCGGCGCGCGCGGAAGCAAGGTCAATTCCTGCGGAACCTGGCCTTCCTCCTCGAGGAAAGTTTCCGGATCGTCGAGTTTGGCGGCAATGGCGGTATGGCCCATTTCCTGCACGATGATCATCGCGGTTTCCTGGTCCAGCACCTGGTTGATGGTCACCATCTGGCCCAACTTCATCAGCACCTTGATGACCTCGGATGCCTTCACCGCCATCTTGTGGGCCAGATCGCCCACGGAGATGGTCTCGGGCACATGCACCTCACGCACCTGCGGCTCGACCGGCGCCACGAAACGTGGCGCTTCCTTCTCGCGCGAATCGCGACGTGAACCGCCCTTGGCGCCGCGCCAGGCAGCGGTGCCGCCGCTGGCGTCACCACGCGTCTTGATGGCACGGCGCTTGGCAGCCTCGTCAGCCCAGGACGACGACAACTGCTCCGACTTGACCTGCTTTTTGTCTTTCGCGCCTGCCGCCGTGGTGGCGGCTGCAGCGCCCGCGGGCTTGGCTGCGCCTGCAGCAGGTTTGTGGATGGTGCCCTTGATGGTGGCACCCGCCTTGGCAGCGACTTCTGCCGGCTTGGCCACTTCAGGCTTGGGCGCATGCAACACCGCGCGAGGGCGGGAGAGCATGTCGCGAATCGCCGCAGCCTCGTTCTCGGCAGCCTTGCGACGCACTTGCACGGCCTCGAGTTCAGCCGCGCGGGAGACGGACGCTGCTGCGTCTGCAGCGCGCTTGGCATCAACCTTCGCCACTGCCGCAGCATGCTCCTGGGCTTCCCGCTCGGCCGCCTTGCGCGACTTGTCATCGTCCTGCTCGGACGGCTGTTCCGCCGCGATCGCGGCCTTGGCCTCGGCTTGCGACCGGCGCTTTTCATCCAGTCGCTCTTGCGCCGCGGCACGCGCTTGGGCGGCCTCTTCTTCTTCGCGCTGGCGCTTGCCGAGTTCCTCGGCCTGGCGCGCCAACAGTTCGGACTGATGTTTGGCTTCTTCCTCGCGACGACGAAGCTCGGCTTCGTCCACCACGGGTTGCGTGACGACGGGGGCCGAAGGCTCCGCGGGCGCAACTTCGTCGCGCTTGACAAACACGCGCTTCTTGCGCACCTCGACCTGGATGGTGCGGGCCTTGCCGGTGGAATCGGCCTGCTTGATTTCCGTGGTCTGCTTGCGCGTCAGCGTGATTTTTTTGCGATCAGCGCCAACCACGCCATGGGCCACCCGCAGGTGGTCGAGCAAACGCGCCTTGTCGACCTCGCTGATCGGGTCGTCGGGCGTTTGCTTGTGCACACTGGCGGCCGCCAATTGCTCCAGCAATTGGGTGGCGGGAATGTGCAGTTCTGTTGCGAGTTGCGCGACGGTTGTTTGTGCCATGGGTGGTTCCTTGCTCCGCAGTTCTCAGGCGTTGAACCAATGTTCGCGAGCCTGGAGAATGAGCGCGCTGGCCTGGGCTTCTTCAGCCCCGGTAATGGCCGTGAGTTCGTCCACAGCCAGATCGGCCAGGTCGTCACGGGTTTGGATGCCGGCATTGGCCAGCTTCGCAATATCGTCGCTGGACAGGCCTTCGAGGCTCTTGAGGTCCTGCGACACTTCCTCGAGTTTCTGCTCGCTGGCCAGTTCTTGCGTCAGCAAGGCGTCGCGGGCACGGTTGCGCAGTTCATGCACCGTTTCCTCATCGAACGACTCGATCTCCAGCATTTCCGGCAGCGGCACATAAGCCACTTCCTCCAGGCTGGTAAAGCCTTCCTGGATGAGGATGTCGGCGACTTCCTGGTCCACATCGAGCTTCGTTCGGAACAGCTCGCGCATGCTTTCGGTTTCAGCCGTGTGCCGGTTTTGCGATTCCTCGGCCGACATCAGGTTGATGGCCCAGCCCGTCAGCTCGGATGCGAGGCGCACATTCTGCCCGGCACGGCCGATGGCCAGGGCCAGGTTTTCCTCATCCACGGCCACTTCCATGGCATGCTTGTCCTCGTCGACAACGATCGACTGCACATTGGCTGGCGCCAGGGCACCGATGACAAACTGCGCCGGATCTTCGGACCACAGCACGATGTCGACACGTTCGCCGCCCAGCTCATTGCTCACGGCATTCACGCGTGAGCCGCGGACACCGATGCAAGTGCCGATCGGGTCGATGCGGCGATCGTGCGACAACACGGCGATCTTGGCGCGCACACCGGGATCGCGGGCGCAGGACTTGATCTCCAGCATGCCCTGCTCCATCTCGGGAACCTCGAGGCGGAACAGCTCTTTCATGAACTCGGGCGAGGTCCGCGACAGCTCGATTTGCGGGCCGCGGGCCTGGCGGTCGATTTTCGAGATGACGGCGCGCACGCGGTCGCCGGCACGCACGTTCTCTTTCTGGATCATGTCGCTGCGACGCAGCCGGGCATCGACCTTGCCGGACTCGACAATGGCGTCGCCCTTGTCCATGCGCTTGACCGTGCCGACGAAAATCTTGTCGTTGCGCTCGAGGAAATCATTCAAAATCTGCTCGCGTTCGGCGTCACGAATTTTTTGCAGGATCACCTGCTTCGCCGCCTGGGCGCCGATACGGCCGAATTCCACGCTCTCCACCGGCTCTTCGATGTAATCGCCGACCTCGATGTCGGGGATCTGCTCGAGCGCCTCGAAATGCAGGATTTCCGCGTCAGGCTGCTGCAGCCCGGCCTCGTCCGGCACCACGAGCCAGCGGCGAAAGCTTTCATAAGCACCCGTATCGCGGTCGATGGCGACACGAATGTCGACCTCGCCGGGATAGCGCTTCTTCGTGGCCGAAGCCAGCGCGGCCTCGACCGCACCGAACACCACATCCCGCTCCACATTCTTTTCGTGCGCCAGCGCATCGACCAGCATCAGCAGCTCACGATTCATAATTTTCGACCCCTAAAGTCAAGCACGGGCACGAGGCGGACTTCGCGCGCCTCGGCCATGGAAAAACGCAATTCATGCACATCCCCCGTGGCGCCGTTCGCCCCCGGGGCCCCACCATCCGCGCCAGCGGGCTTGGCCTTCTTCGCCGCAGCCGGTTTGGCAGCCTTCAATTTTTTCCCACCCGGCTTCGCCGCCGCAGCAGCCGCCAGCAAAGCATCGTCCCAGACGATGACATAGCCATCAGCCTGAGCCGGCGCTTCAGCGCTCCCGCCCACGGCTGCCGCTGTCGGGGCCTGCAACACACCGCGGTATTTCTTGCGGCCCCTGTACGGCGCGCGCAAGGTCACTTCCACTTCCAAACCCGCAAAACGCTGCCAGTCGTCCGGCAGCCTCACCAGGCGATCAAGCCCGGGAGATGACACCTCAAGGCGCCTGTAGTCCAGACCTTCGACTTCCAGCGCGTACTGCAACTGGCGCGTGACGCGCTCGCAATCATCGACCGTGACAAACTCGCCGTCGGGACGGTCGATCGTGATGCGCAGCAGGCCTGCCGAAGCCCAGGCGATCTCGACACAGGCGTAGCCCATCCCTCGGACGGTCGTCTCGATGATCTCTGTCTTCTGCATACCGCGACTGCCTTGCACCCTGAAGCCACCATCCGCTTTGAAAGACCCACTGCCCAACTCGCTGCCCGGCTTGTCACCAGGTACCGACAAAAAAAAAGGGCGATTGGTGTCGCCCATTTGTGTCGCCCATCTGGCCAACCCGGCTCTTACACATCCACCCTGCCGAGGCTCAGGCCTCGTCGAACAAACGCACATGCAGAAATGGATTACAGCCTTGAAATAATAAGGGAAAATGCGAATTTTGGCAAGTTGCGCGGACTTATGACGGTCTTGGGGGCAGTTGCCAGGGGCCGGATTCCGCCCGCATCGAGTCGGAGTCTGGGCGCCGTCAGCCGGCAACGCCGGCGGCATGGACCAGTTGCCGGGTGTAGGGCTGCTGCGGGTGGCGCAACAAGGCCAGAGCCTCGCCCGTTTCCAGAATTCTGCCCTCGCGCATGACCGCGATGCGGTGGGCCATCGCGCCAATCACGGCCATATCGTGCGTGATGAACAGATAAGCCAGGCCCTGCTCGCGTTGCAGCCTGATGAGCAGGCGCAGGATTTGTTGTTGCACGGAAATATCCAGTGCGCTGGTCGGCTCGTCCAGCACCAGAACGCTGGGACGCAGCACCAGCGCCCGCGCCAGGGCAATGCGCTGCCGCTGTCCGCCGGAGAACTCGTGCGGAAACCGGGGCAGGATGCTCGCATCCAGGCCCATGTCGCGGAGTGTGTCCACCACGCGCACGCGACAGGCTTCCTGATCGAGCGCAGGCTCATGGATGTTGAGGCCCTCGGCCACGATCTGCTCGACATTACGCCGCGGCGACAAAGAAGAAAAGGGATCCTGGAACACCACCTGAATCTTACGCCGGGCGGCACGCCAGCCACGGTTGCCCAGTCCGGCAAGTTCCACCCCGGCGAGGCTGACACGCCCTTCCCCCATGGGCTGCAGGCCAAGCAGGGCCATGGCGAGGCTGGTCTTGCCGCAGCCCGATTCGCCCACGAGCCCGAGGGTTTCGCCAGCGCGAAGCTCCAGCGATACCTGATCCACCGCCGTGTGCAGGCGCCGGCGCAGCCACGGGCCGCCCTGGGCATAAGCCACGCTGACCCGCTCGGCTTGCAAAACAACGGGCGCCCGCGGCGACAGCGGCTCAACATCGCGCTGCGGCAAACTGGCCAGCAAGGCCTGGGTGTACGGATGTTGCGCGTGCGCGAACACCTCGGCAGTGGCTCCCTGCTCGACCAGGCGCCCCTGCTGCATGACGCCGACACGTTGGGCGAAGCTGCGAACCAGATGCAGATCGTGGCTGATGAGCATGACGGCAAGCCCCTCTTCGCGCTGCAGCTCGTCCAGCAGCGCAAGAATTTGCGCCCGCACGCTCATGTCCAGCGCCGTGGTGGGTTCGTCCGCCAGCAACAGCCGGGGCTTGCAGGCCAGTGCCATGGCGATCATGGCGCGCTGACGCTGGCCACCGGAAAGCTGGTGCGGATAGCTCTGCGCGCGGCGCGCCGAATCGGCGATGCCCATGCGCTCCAGCAAGACCACGGCGCGAGCCCACGCGGCCTTGCGCGACAAGGCCTCGTGCAGTTCGAGGGACTCGGCGATTTGCTGACCGACGGGTTGAAGCGGGTTGAGCGCGCTCATCGGCTCCTGAAAGATCATCGCGATGTCACGGCCGCGAACGCCACGCAGACGGCGCTCCGGCATGCTGGCCAGGTCCTGCCCCTGGAACAGCACCCGCCCCCTGACGGTTGCGCCCTGCAGCAAGCGCAGGATGGCAAGTGCCGTGACGGTCTTTCCCGAGCCGGACTCACCGACCAGGGCGTATTTTTCGCCGGCGCGCAGCTCCAGGTTCAAGTCGTGGACCACCCGCTGCGGACCGAAGTCCACGTTCAGCGCCTCGATGCGCAGCAAGGCCGCATTGGTTTGCGAAGACGCTTCACGCGTCGCGTCGGGAATTGCGCTCATGGACGTGGCCTCATCGCAGCCCCCGGCGGGGATCCAACGCCGTGCGCAGCGCCTCGCCGATGAAGGTGAGGAGCAACAGCGTCAACACCAGGGTGATGAACACGGAGATCGACAACCACCAGGCATCCAGATTGCCCTTTGCCTGCGCCAGCATTTCGCCCAGACTGGGCGTGGGAGGTGGCACGCCCAGTCCGAGAAAATCCAGGCTGGTCAGCGCCAGAATGGCTCCGCTCATGCGGAAGGGCAAAAAGGTGAGGACCGGCGTGAGGCTGTTGGGCAGGATGTGGCGTGTGACGATTTGCCAATGGCTCGCACCAAGTGCCCGCGCGGCGCGCACATAGTCCATCTGGCGGTTGCGCAGGAATTCGGCGCGCACATAGTCGGACAAGCCCAGCCAGCCAAACAGCGAAAGCAGCACCAGCAGGAGCAGGAAGCTGGGGGCGAAGATGGAGGCGAAGATGATGAGCAGATACAACTCCGGCATCGCCCCCCAGACCTCGGTCACGCGTTGCAAGGTGAGGTCCACGCGCCCGGCGAAATAGCCCTGGATGGCACCCATCACGACCCCCAGCAGGGTTCCGCTCAGCGTGAGTGCCAGCGCGAACAGCACCGAGACACGAAAGCCATAGACCAGGCGCGAGAGCACGTCACGCCCACCATCGTCAGTCCCCAGCCAGTTCTGCGCCGAAGGGGGCGCCGGGTTGGGCTGGGTGGCGTAGTAATTGATGGTGTCGTAGCGATACGGCACGGGCGGAAATATGGCGAAGTTGCCGCCCTGGCTGAGGTGCTTGCGAATCAGCGGATCGAGGTAATCCGTGGGGGTGTGGAAGTCGCCGCCGAAAGTCGTCTCGGGGTAGGTGTGCAGCAGCGGCATGTACCAGTGCCCTTCATACCGCACCAGCAGCGGCTTGTCGTTGCACAACACCGGAGCCAGCAGGCTCAAGCCGAACAAGAAGCCAAAAATCCACAGGCTCACATAACCCAGACGTTGGGATTTGAAGCGGGCCCAGGCGAGTTGTGCGGGCGAGCGCGCAAGAGCAGGTGCGTCATTGCGCAAGGCAGAGGCTATGGGCGCAGTGCTCATTGAAGGCTTTCGAATTGCACCCGTGGATCGACCCACACATAACAAAGGTCGGACACGAGCTTGGTCACCAGACCGATGAGCGTGAACAGGTAGAGCGTGCCCATGACGACCGGATAGTCGCGCCGCATCACCGATTCGTAGGACAGCAGGCCAAGTCCGGGCAGGGAAAACAGCGTCTCGATGAGCAAGGAGCTGGCAAAGAACGCGCCGATGAATGCAGCCGGAAAACCCGTCACCAGCGGGATGAGGGCGTTGCGCAGAACATGGCGCCACAGCACGCGGCGCTCGCTGGCGCCCTTGGCACGCGCGGTGAGAACGTATTGCTTGCGGATTTCCTCCAGAAATGCGTTCTTGGTGAGCATGGTGATGACGGCGAAGCTTCCCGCCACCATGGCCAAAACCGGCAGTGTGATGTGCCAGAAATAGTCCGTGATCTTGTGCCACGGCGTGAAACTGGCCCAGCCGTCTGATGTCAGTCCGCGCAGCGGAAACCATTGCCAGAAGCTGCCACCGGCGAACAGCACGAGAAGCACCACGCCCAGCACGAAGCCGGGGATGGCATAACCCACCAGCACCGCAAGACTGGAGGCGAGATCGAAGCGGCTGCCATGTCGCACCGCCTTGGCGATGCCCAGTGGGATGGAGATGAGGTAGGTGAGCAGGAAGGTCCAGAGGCCGAGGCTAATGGACACCGGCATGCGCTCCTTGATGAGTTGCCAGACGCTCTCGTGATAGAAGTAACTGCGACCCAGATCGAAGCGCAGAAACTGGCCCAGCATGTGCACAAAGCGCTCGGCCGGCGGCTTGTCGAAGCCGTAGAGTTTCTTGATCTCGGCCAGTTGCTTGGGGTTGATGCCTTGCTGTCCCCTGTATGCCAGGCCTCCCGCAGCCTCGCCGGTTTGCCCCTTGCCGCGCAGCTGCGCCACCATCTGCTCGACCGGGCCGCCCGGCACGAACTGGATGACCGCAAAGGTCAGCAAGAGCACGCCGAACAGGGTTGGAACCATCAACAACAGGCGCTTGGCGACATACCAGCCGAGATTCATGCTTGTTTCTCCGCAGCGGGTTTTGCCCGTGGCTGCGACCACCAGCAGGCCATGGCCCAAGCTTCGGGCTCGTAGTACAGCGGCAAGGTGCGCGGCATGCCGAACAAGCCGGAGCGATAGGCCACGCGGTGGCTCGCCGCATACCACTGCGGCACCGAATACCAGCCGCACACCAGAACCCGGTCCAGCGCCTTGCAGGCCGCCACCAACTGCGCCCAGGTGCGGGCCTGAACGACGTGGCTGATGAGCGCATCCACCGCGGGGCTGCGAATGCCCCAGACGTTGTCGGACCCCTCGATGGAGGCGGAGGACGAGCCGAAGCGATCGCGCAATTCATTGCCGGGGCTGGGACTGCCGAGATAACGCACCGTGGTCATGTCGTAGTCGAAACTGTCCGTGCGCCGCTGGTACAGGGCGTAGTCCACCTGCCGGTACTGCATGCGAATGCCGAGCCTGGCAAGAGCTTGACCGTAGGGCGTCATCACCCGCGCCATCGAGCCCTGGCTGTCGAGATACTCGAACGTGAAGACCTCGCCACGCACGTTGCGCAAGGCCCCGTCGCGGTAGTGCCAGCCGGCTTCGCGCAACAAGCCGCGCGCTGCCAGCAAATTGGCGCGCAGGCTGCCGGGAGGATCGGTGCTGGGCAAAGTGGGCAGGACGCCGAAAACCTCGGGTGCAAGCTGCGGGCGCAACGGCTCAAGCAGGGCCAGTTCGTCTTGCCCGGGGGCATGTCTGGCCTCGAATAGGCTGTTGGCGAAATAGCCATGGATGCGTTTGTACTGGCCGTAAAAAAACATCCGGTTGAGCCACTGGAAATCGAGTGCCAAAGCCAGCGCATGACGCACGCGAATGTCCTGGAACAGCGGACGGCGCAGGTTCAGCACCATGCCCTGGAAACCCGCCGGATTGTGGTTGGGCAGTTCGCGCTTGACGAGTTCGCCGCTGGCGAATTTCGGCCCGGTGTATTGCCGCACCCAGTTCTTGGCGATGAACTCCTGGATCAGGTCGAAGTCCCCGGCCTTGAAGGCCTCCAGGCGCGCGGTTTCGTCACGGTAAAGCTTGAAGCCGATGCGCGCGAAGTTGTACTGACCACGACGCGCCGGCAAGCTCCAGCCCCAGTAGTTCGCGCGCCTGGCGTAGACGATGTCCTGGTTCTGGGACATGCGCTCGATGCCGTAGGGGCCGGAGGCGATGGGCGGCTCGTTCACCACCTCGTCGAAGTGCTTGCCGGCACCCCATTGGCGCGAGAACACGGGCAAGCCGGCGACGATCAAGGGCAGTTCATGGTTGGCCCGCTTGAAGTCGAATCGCACATGCCGCATGTCTTCCACCACGACCCGCGCCACATCGGCAAACTGCACTTTGATGCCGGGTGCTGCGTATGGACCAACGAGAGTGTCGAAGCTGTGGCGCACATCGTCCGCAGTCACGGGGTCGCCGTTCACGAAACGCGCCGCCGCGTTCAAGCGAAAGCGCACGGAATGGCGATCTGCGGCCAGTTCCACGTCTTCGGCCAGCAAGCCGTAGACGCTGTTGGGTTCGTCCCAACTCGCCGTCATCAGCGATTCAAACACCAGGGTGTTGATCCCGGGCGGCGCCGTGCCGCGCAGGGTGAAAGGGTTGAGCTTGTCAAAGCTGCCAGCGCGCGATGGCGGGGTCAGCCAGAGGGTTCCCCCAAGGGGCGCGTTCGGGTTCGCATAGTCGAAATGGGCAAATCCCGGCGGGTATTTGGGTTTGTCATACAAGGCCAGGGCTGGGGAGTCTTGCGTCGCAGCATCGGCATCCGCTGCCCAGGGCGCAAGCGCAAGCCCAAGGGCTTGCAAGAGCGTGCGCCGGCTGAGGCTGAGTGCGTGGGCCATGCGAGAATTCTGCCGCATCGCCAGGCCGCAGCACACACCGCAGACTTTCGCGCGCATCCGAGCACCGATCCGAACGCGCATCCGCACCCCGCAGCGGCTTCCTTCCTCGATACGCATCCACAGGACATCTCATGGGCTTTCTCGCTGGCAAACGCATCCTGATCACGGGCTTGCTCTCCAACCGTTCCATCGCTTACGGCATTGCGCAAGCGTGCCACCGCGAGGGTGCCGAACTCGCCTTCACCTATGTGGGGGAGCGCTTCCTGGATCGCACCAAGGGCTTCGCTGCGGAGTTCGGCAGCCAACTCATTTTTCCCTGCGACGTGGCCGACGACGCCCAGATCGACGCCCTGTTCCACGATCTTGGCGCACAGTGGCCGCAACTCGACGGGTTGGTCCACTCCATCGGCTTTGCCCCGCGCGAAGCCATTGCCGGCGACTTCATCGACGGCCTGACGCGTGAAGGTTTTCGTGTCGCGCACGACATCTCCGCCTACTCCTTTCCGGCGCTGGCGAAAGCTGCATTGCCCATGCTCCAAGCCAGCGCGGCCGCTGGCCATTTGCCCTCGCTCATCACCATGACCTACCTCGGCGCCGAGCGCGTCGTCCCCAACTACAACACCATGGGCGTGGCCAAGGCCGCGCTCGAAGCCACCGTGCGCTACATGGCCGAATCGCTCGGCCCGCGCGGCATGCGCGTGAATGGCGTGAGCGCCGGCCCGATCAAGACGCTCGCAGCCTCGGGCATCGCCGACTTCGGCAAGATGCTCAAGTTCAACGAAACCAGCACGCCCTTGCGCCGCAATGTCACCATCGAACAGGTCGGCAACGCAAGCGCCTTCCTATTGTCGGATCTGGCCAGCGGCATCACCGCCGAAGTCCTGCATGTCGACGCCGGCATGCACGCCGTCGTCGGCGGCTTGGCAGCGCAGATCTGAGGCTTGGGTAGTGTCTCAGTTTGAACGTAACGGCACTTGACGCTGCTGTGTGGGCTGCTAGGCTTAGATCATCATGAAAGCACGTTCAACCAAGAAGCTTGATCTGAACCAGCTAGGAGACTGTCGGACTTTGCGGTCTTCCGGATGAAGACGCTATCCGAGACAATTGCTGCTGCACAACCGAGAGCCCGAGCCGATGAGCCGCTTCGTCCCTGTTGACCGAGACACCGCATATCTGTTGCCACCGTCGGTGGACGAATGGCTGCCCACTGATCACTTGGCGCGCTTCGTGGTCGAAGTCATCGAGCAGCTTGATCTGGGCGATCTGGCCCGACAGTACGCAGGCCGGGGCTCGGCGGCGCACCATCCGGCGGTGCTGCTGGGCCTGCTGATCTACGGCTACGCCAACGGCGTGCACTCCAGCCGCAAGATCGAGCGGGCGACCTACGACTCGGTGGCGTTCCGCTTTGTTGCGGCCAATACCCACCCCGATCACGACACGCTGGCGACGTTCCGCCGCCGCTTCTTGAAGGAGGTGGAGGCACTGTTCGTGCAGGTGCTGGTTCTGGCGCGCGAGATGAAGCTGCTCAAGCTCGGACACATCGCGCTGGATGGCACCAAGATCGACGCCAACGCCAGCAAGCACAAGGCCTTGTCGTGGGCTCATGCCAACAAGATCGAGGCGCAGCTGCGCCAGGAAGTACAAACGCTGCTGGCGCTGGCAGAGAACAGCGACCGCGCGACGGTACCCGACGGCATGGATGTGCCGGCGGAGATCGCCCTGCGTGCAGATCGCTTGAGCGCAATCGCGCAGGCCAAGGCCAAGATCGAGCAGCGCGCCAGCGAACGCCATCAGGTCGAGCAGCAGGAGTACGAGGCCAAGACCGCCAAGCGCCAAGCCCAGCGCGAGGCGGGCAAGAAGCCGCGCGGCAAGGACCCTGAGCCGCCAGAGGCCGGCCCCCGGAGCAGCGATCAGGTCAACCTCACGGATGAAGAGTCGCGCATCATGCCCGTGTCGGGTGGGGGCTTCGAGCAAAGCTACAACGCACAAGCCGGCGTGGACATCGCGACGATGATGGTGATCACCCAGCATGTGAGCCAGGCATCCAACGACAAGCGCGAAGTTGTGCCTACGCTGCAGCAGATCCAAGCGTTACCCGCGGTGCTGGGCGAGGTGCACACGCTCATCACGGACAACGGCTTCTTCAGCCAAGCCAACGTGATCGCGTGCAACGACGCGGGTATCGAGCCGCTGCTGGCGCTCAAGCGGGAGTCGCATCACACGCCGGTGATGGGGCGCTTTGCACCCGATGTGCCCGAGCCCCAGACGACGGATCCGCTCGTGCAGATGGCACACCGCCTGGGCACGCAAGCAGGCCGAGCCCTGTACGGCCTGCGCAAGCAGACAGTGGAGCCGGTGTTCGGCATCATCAAGCAAGTGATGGGTTGGCGCCAGATGAGCATGCGCGGGCTGGCCAAGGCACAAGGCGAATGGAGCTTGGTGACCATGGCTTGGAACATCAAGCGCATGCACGTCCTGCGAGCCGCGTGAGGGCAATAGTGCGCCCCGACCACGCCAAAACCGAGTCCCCAGGCCGCCCCATGTGCCCTCACAGTGTCTCGCCAACCATCGAGAGCGTTCGATCAGCGCGCCGCTGTCAAAAAAAACGCGTCGCACTGATCAATCGGATTCGCTCGGGTTCAAGTCCGACAGCCTCCTAGCCCTGCTTGGGGCGGCAACTGGCTGCCCTTGAATTGCTCGTAGACGCGCTGATACAGGGCCACATTCAAGAAGGCATCAACTCGAGACGAGCGTGCATGCTCTGGGTCGATGATCTTTTTACCGAGTTCAGTCAGGGTGATTCGTCCTCCGCGTTCGTAGGTCAACAGGCCGTATGCCTTCGCACCAAGTACGCGCATTCGGAAGCCGCCACCCTTGGCTTCCATCCCAAGACCTGCAGCCAGTTGGTCATAGTCGCACGCTGTTCCACCAACGTTGTGGACCGCCTTAACAACCTCAATAGCATTGTCCAAGTCGGTGTATGTAAATTCGATGGTCGAGCGTTCGCGCTCGGACGGTTGTTGGCTTTGGGCGGCCTCTCCCGTGCCCCTCTTCTGCGCTTCCGGTGTGCTATTCATGGGCTACTCCTGACTTTTGTCGGTCGGTGTCGCAGATTTTAGATCACCAGAAAGAAGTTACGCAATAGTTAAAAAGCGAATCGGAAAATAAACTCTTGCTAATTGTCTTCTTCTGGTCTATAGTTCAGTTCAAGCGAGGGCCTGAACATGAACCGACTCCCCATTGAGAAGCGCGCACAGATCATCGGCCTCCTGGTCGAGGGAAACAGCATGCGCGCCATCACGCGGCTTGTCGGGGTATCGATCAACACCGTCACGAAACTGCTTGAGGATGTTGGTTTTTCCTGCTCGCTCTATCAGAACGAGGTCATGCGCAACCTGCCGTGCAAGCGCGTGCAGTGCGATGAAATCTGGGCCTTCTGCGGCAGCAAGGAAAAGAACGTCACAGCCGAGCATCGTGGTGAGCTTGGCTATGGCGACGTGTACACCTGGACGGCAATCGATGCCGACACCAAACTCGTACCCTCGTTCCTAGTCGGTCGTCGGGACGCGTCCTATGCGCATGAGTTCATCCAGGATTTGGCTGGGCGTATGGCAAGTCGCGTACAGCTGACCACGGATGGTCACAAGGCATACATCACCGCCGTCGAAGCAGCCTTCTCAGGCGAGATCGACTACGCCATGCTGGTCAAGCTGTACGGCGAAGCGCCGAAGGAAGATCAGCGCCGCTACAGCCTGACCGAGTTCCGTGGCACCACCCAAGGCGTCGTGTCGGGCAACCCTGACCCGAAGCACATCTCGACCAGCTACGTCGAGCGCCAGAATCTCACAATGCGCATGAGCATGCGTCGCTTCACGCGGCTGACCAATGGGTTCAGCAAGAAGGTACAGAACCTGGAGCATGCGGTGTCGCTGCACTTCATGCACTACAACTTCGCTCGCATCCACAAGACTCTGCGCGTGACGCCGGCCATGGAAGCCGGCATCGCCGATCACGCCTGGACGCTGGAAGAGATCGCGCGGTTGGCCGACTGAAGGCTGTCACATCCAAACTGAGACACTACCGAGGCTTGCGCTTTCAGTTGACAGTGCACCTTTTTGCGGTATTATCTCTGGCTTCGCGGGAATAGCTCAGTTGGTAGAGCGCAACCTTGCCAAGGTTGAGGTCGCGAGTTCGAGCCTCGTTTCCCGCTCCAAATATTGAACGCGTTTGATGTTGTTCCAAACAAGGGAAGCCCTGCACTTCCCTTTTTTTTCGGCGAGAATTTGGACATGTGCGCACAGCACAAGCAAGGCGCCACGGCCTGCAACGCGCATGCATGAACATACGGTCTCGCGGCCTGTGCGTTGACTCCAAACCTTTCGTTAAGCAGCCTACCCTTGGCGGGGTGGCAGAGTGGTTATGCAGCGGCCTGCAAAGCCGTCTATGCCGGTTCGATTCCGACCCCCGCCTCCAGCATCCATGCAGCAGCCCTTGCTAGCCTTACATCGATGCGACTTGCCCGGATGGCGAAATTGGTAGACGCAGCGGACTTAAAATCCGCCGCTTTCCTGAAAAGGGGCGTGCCGGTTCGACCCCGGCTCCGGGCACCATGACCTTTCCTCGCCTCGCGCTGTGCGTGCTGCTTGCCTGCAGCATCCCGCTGGCCTCGGGCGCTGAGCATCTGACCGCCAAGCCGCCCGATCACTGGGTTGGTTCATGGATGGCGGCGCCTCAGGCCGTGTCGCTGAACCCGGCGGCACCGGGCTTCAACCGCGCTCCGACTCTGGACGGGGTGACAGTACGCCAGATTGTGCTGCCCACGCTTTCAGGCAAGGCTTTGCGGCTGCGCATCAGCAATCGTTTCGGCACGCAGGCCTTGCGCATTGGCGGAGTGACCGTGGCGGCATCCGCGCATGGCGCAGCAGTGCAGCGGGACACGCTGCATGAGGTCACCTTCGATGGCGGGGATGCGCTGTCGATACCAGCCGGGCAGGCGTTGCTGAGCGATGCCGTTGCGTTGCCGGTCGTGGCGGGCAAGGCCATGACGGTCAGCTTCTGGATGCCTGATCGCATCGCGTCCACGACCTGGCACAAGATTGCCAGCCAGGTCAACTTCATTGCCGCCCACGGCAATTTCAGCAAGGACGCCAGCGGCGCGGCTTTTCAGCGGCGTTTCACCGCCTACCTCTGGCTCGACGGTATGGACGTCGAGGTCGGCCCGAGCGAGCACGGCGCGGCGCTGGTGACCATCGGCGACTCGATCACCGATGGCATGCGTTCGACACTCAACGCCAACCGGCGCTGGCCGGATGATCTTGCCAGGCGCTTGCGCGCGGCCGGCATGCATCACCTGGCCGTGCTCAACGCCGGCATCAGCGGCAACCGTCTGCTCCATGACTCGCCTTGCTATGGCCCGAGCCTGTTGCAGCGGTTTTCGCGCGACGCGCTCGGGCAGCCAGGCGTTCGTGCCGTCATCCTCCTGGTTGGCATCAACGACATCAATTTCGGCTTCGTGCCACCCCACCCTGGCCTGGACTGCGATGTGCCGCATGTGAAAGTGACCGCGGCCGAACTGATCGCGGGCTACGAGGACTTGATTGCTCAAGCGCATGCGAGGGGTGTGGCCATCTATGGCGGCACCATCACCCCCGCGAGTCTGCCAGCCAGTCGCGAAGCCATCCGGCAGGCGGTGAATGCCTGGATGCGCAGCGGTGGCGCCTTTGATGGGGTCATCGATTTTGATGCGGCGCTGCGTGACCCTGCGCACCCAGCCCGTTTGCTGCCACGCTTCGACAGCGGCGACCACGTGCACCCCAGCGATGCAGGCTATGCCGCCATGGCAGGAGCCGTGCCGATTCGATTTTTACGACTCGCTGCCCCCAGCGCCGTGGGCCTTGCCGAACAGACTCGCTAGGCAGCTGTCGCCAGCACGGTGGTCTTCTCAGGGCCGGCGGAGGCTGGCTGGGCAAAGGCCCGGCCTGCGCGAACATCTTCTTCGCTCCATTTGCGCGCAAGCGCGTCCAGTGCGTCGAGCACCGGCGAGAGCTCGGCGCCACGCTGGGTGAGGCTGTAGGTCACTTGCGGCGGAATGGTCATCAGCGGTTCGCGGTGAACCACGCCGGCGTCGCCCAGCATCCTGAGCCGTTCGGTCAAGACCCGTGAGGAGATCCCTGGAATCAGACGCTTGAGCACACCAAAGCGCTGCGGCCCCTGCTGCCGCAAGGTCCAGAGGATGTAACTGGTCCAAGGCCCCATCAGGATGCGCAACAGCGCGTTCATCGGACATTCGACGGTGGTTTCGCTTGACATGGCTGGGTCTCATGAATGCGCCAGGATGGCGACTACATCTCGAATCTCGGCTGAGATGTCCACTTCGCCACGGGCCCGATACGTAAGCATTGGTAAAACCATGCAGTTACTAAAAAGTACCTACTTCATTTTTACAACCAATGAATGCATCATAAGGTCTTCAACCACCACCCTACAAGGAGTTTTTCATGGCCAAAGTTCTTGTTCTGTACTACAGCACCTGGGGGCATATCGAGCGCATGGCGCAGGAAGTGGCCGAAGGCGTGCGTTCGGTTCCGGGCGTCGACGTGACGATCAAGCGTGTGCCCGAAACCATGCCCCCGGAGACTGTGGCCGCGATCCACGCCAAGACCGAGCAAGCCGCTCCGATCGCCAAGCCGGAAGAACTGGCCGAGTATGACGCCGTCATCTTCGGCACCCCAACCCGCTTCGGCAATATGTGCGGGCAGATGCGCAACTTCCTCGACCAGACCGGCGGCCTCTGGCAGCAGGGCAAGCTGGTGGGCAAGGTGGGCAGCGTGTTCGCCAGTACCGCCACCCAGCATGGCGGTCAGGAAACCACCATCACCTCGTTCCACACGACCTTGTTTCACCAGGGCATGATCGTGGTGGGCGTGCCCTACGCCTGCCCCCAACTCACCAATATGGACGAAATCTCTGGCGGCACGCCCTACGGCGCCACCACCATGAGCAAGGGCGACGGCAGCCGCATGCCAAGCGCCAACGAACTGGCCATTGCCAAGTTTCAGGGTGCGCATGTCGCTGGCATCACGAAAAAGCTCTTCGGCTGAAGCAGGAGCGTGGCACAGGGTGGGCGCCGGAGACGGTGCGTGATGGACAGTCCATTGCGAGTGCACGGCGTGGCCGGTCAGCGCGCGGCGGCTGCGCCCACCGTTGTCCACGCTGATGGGGACGCCAATCAGCGCGCCGAGCATGATGATCGGCCGCTGGCCAGCCGTTTCATGCTGGCTCGTGTTGACGCGGCGACCTAACCGTGCAGCCCACGCTCGTCGGGCTCGTCCGTTGAGGTGGAAATCACGCTGGCCGTTTTACCGTGAAAGCGGCGCCAGGCATACAGCACGTAACCCGACAGCGCGTACAGCACGAACAGGCCAAACAATACCAGCGGCGGTCGGTAGGCGATCAAGCCAATGAGCAGAACGATCAGGAACATCGTGATGAACGGCACGCTGCGCCGCAGGCTCACGGCCTTGAAACTGTAGAACGGCACATTGGTCACCATGGTGACGCCGGCAAACGCGGTGATGGCGAAGGCGACCCAGGGCACATGGGTGCCGAGAACGCTGGCATCCGACATGATCCAGATGAACCCCGCCACCAGCGCTGCAGCGGCCGGGCTGGGCAAGCCCTGGAAGTAATTCTTGTCGACCACGCCGATATTGGTGTTGAACCGCGCCAGGCGCAGCGCCGCTCCGGCACAGTAGACGAAAGCCGCGAGCCAGCCCAGTTTACCCAGACCGTGAAGGGACCACTGGTACATGATGAGCGCCGGCGCCGCACCGAACGACACCATGTCGGCCAGCGAGTCGAATTGCGCGCCGAACTCGCTCTGGGTATGGGTCAGGCGGGCAACCCGGCCGTCCAGGCTGTCGAGCACCATCGCGGCAAAGATGGCCGTGGCGGCCAGGTCGTAGCGTTGCCCCATGGCCATGACGATGGCGTAGAAACCGGCGAACAAAGCCGCAGCCGTGAATGAGTTGGGCAGCAGGTAAATGCCGCGCCGGTGGCGCTGCGGCAGGTGATGCAAGTCTTCTCCCGGATCGGGCAGACCTGGGTCCAGGCCTTCGTCCTCGTCTGCCGCGCGCTTGCTGCCGCCACCCGACCGCTGGGCGGAGTCTGGAAATCGTGTGACGTTACGTGGCATGGCGAGTTCCCCCTGGATTCAGGCTGGCATGTCGGCGGGGAATGCCGCCAGCACCGTGCTGGCGGCGTAGACCTTGTCGCCGATGGACACGCGGGGCACCGTGTCGAGTGGCAAGTAGAGATCGACACGCGAGCCGAAGCGGATGAAACCAAAACGCTGCCCCCGCTGCAGTTGATCGCCGGGCTTGGTGTAGCACAGCACGCGGCGCGCAATCAGGCCAGCCACCTGCACCGCCGTCACGATGCGGGCGTTGTGCTGAATGACCACGGCATTGCGCTCGTTTTCGAGTGAAGCCTTGTCGAGGTCGGCGTTGAAAAACTTCCCCGGAAAGTAGCTCACGGTCTGCACCATGCCCGTGACCGGTGCGCGGTTGGAATGCACGTTGAACACATTCATGAACACGCTGATCTTGAGCGCATCGCGCTTGGCGTAGGGGTCGTGGGCACGCTCGATGGCAACGATGCGGCCATCGGCCGGAGCAAGCACGGCCAAGGGATCTTGCGGCACGGCACGCGGCGGATCGCGGAAAAACTGGATGACGAAGATGCTGACGAGCCAGAACGGCAATGACCACCAGAAACCGGCGAACAGCCAGGCCAGAATCGAAATCAGGACGATGCCGCCGATGAACGGCCAGCCTTCGCGGGCAAGAATGGGATGGGGATAGCGCATGGGTGCAGTGTAGTCGCGGGGGTTGGCCAGTCAGGCCGCGACATTCGAATCATCTCCAGGTCTTTCGAAGCACAACCGGCCCTGTGCGAAGCGTCGCACAGGGCCGGCATGAAGCGCGCCTGCAAGCGCGGCGCTGCCTTTCAAGGCGAATCAGTTCTTGCTCTTGTCCACCAGCTTGTTGGCCTTGATCCAAGGCATCATGGCGCGAAGCTGCTCACCTACCTTCTCGATCGGATGTTCGGTGGTGAGGCGGCGGCGGGAGATGAGCGTGGGAGCGCCGGCGCGATTTTCCAGGATGAAGCTCTTGGCGTATTCGCCGGTCTGAATGTCCTTGAGTGCCTGGCGCATGGCGTTCTTGGTGTCGTCGGTGACGATTTTCGGGCCGGTGACGTACTCGCCATATTCCGCGTTGTTGGAAATCGAGTAGTTCATATTGCCGATGCCGCCTTCGTAGATCAGGTCGACGATCAGCTTGAGTTCGTGCAGGCACTCGAAGTAGGCCATTTCGGGCGCGTATCCGGCTTCCACCAGCGTCTCGAAACCGGCCTTGATGAGTTCCACCGCGCCGCCGCACAGCACGGCCTGCTCGCCGAACAGGTCGGTCTCGGTTTCTTCGCGGAAGCTGGTTTCGATGATGCCGGCACGGCCGCCACCATTGGCCATGGCGTACGACAGCGCCAGATCGCGTGCCTTGCCGGATTTGTCCTGCGCCACGGCGATGAGGTGGGGCACGCCGCCGCCCTGGGTGTAGGTGTTGCGCACGGTATGGCCGGGGGCCTTGGGCGCGATCATGATGACGTCCAGGTCGGCGCGGGGCGCAATCTGGCCATAATGGATATTGAAGCCATGGGCGAAGGCCAGCGCCGCGCCCTTCTTGGCGCTGGGCTCGACGTGGTCGCGGTACACCTGGGCGATGTTCTCGTCAGGCAGCAGGATCATGATGACGTCGGCGCCCTTGACGGAGTCGTCCACGTCCTTGACCGTCAGACCGGCCTTCTTCGCCTTGTCCCACGATGCGCCGCCCTTGCGCAGGCCGACGGTGACCTTCACGCCGCTGTCGTTCAGGTTCTGGGCGTGGGCGTGGCCTTGCGAGCCGTAGCCGATGATGGTGACCTTCTTGCCCTTGATGAGGGAAAGATCGCAGTCCTTGTCGTAAAACACTTTCATGTCAGCTCCTCGGGATGAAATGGGTTGGTTGGCTCAAACGCGCAGCACGCGCTCGCCGCGGCTGATGCCGCTGGCGCCGGTGCGCACGGTTTCCAGAATGGCGGTGCGCTCCACCGCCTGGATGAAGGCGTCGAGCTTGGCTTCGTCGCCGGTGAGCTCGATGGTGTAAGTCTTGTCGGTGACGTCGATGATGCGGCCGCGGAAGATGTCGGCCATGCGCTTCATCTCCTCGCGCTCCTTGCCGACGGCGCGCAGCTTGATGATCATCAGCTCGCGCTCGATGTAGTTGGCCTCGGTGAGGTCCACCACTTTCACCACGTCGATCAGGCGGTTCAGATGCTTGGTGATCTGCTCGATGACTTCGTCCGAGCCGCTGGTGACGATGGTCATGCGCGAGAGCGAATCGTCTTCGGTCGGCGCCACCGACAGCGACTCGATGTTGTAGCCGCGCGCGGCGAACAGGTCGACCACGCGCGACAAGGCACCGGGTTCGTTTTCGAGCAGGACGGCGATGATGTGTTTCATGTGCAATCTCCCATCTCAGGCTTCGTGCGCCGCCGGTAAGCGGGGCCTGGCTCTTGAGGCGTGATGGTGGATGGAAATGGATGGAAAACGGGGCGGCTCCACAAGTGGCTGGCGGCCGTCGCGCTGCGCGGGACGGGTGAGCCCGCTGCACGGCCGCGGCCAGCCCACCGTTCAGAGATCTTCCGACCCCAGCAGCATGTGGGTGATGCCCTTGCCCGCCTGCACCATGGGCCAGACGTTCTCGGTCGGATCCACGGCAAAGTCGATGAACACGGTGCGGTCTTTCATGGCGAAGGCCTTCTCCAGCGCCGGGCGCACGTCCTCGGGCTTGACCACCCGCATGCCCACATGGCCGTAGGCCTCGGCCAGCTTGACGAAGTCGGGCAGCGAATCCATATAGGAATGCGAGTAGCGACCGGAGTATTCAATCTCCTGCCACTGCCGCACCATGCCGAGGTAGCCGTTGTTCAGCAGCAGCACTTTCACCGCCGTGCCGTACTGCAGACAGGTGGCCAGTTCCTGGATGTTCATCTGGATCGAACCGTCGCCGGTGATCACCACGCATTCGGCATCGGGCTTGGCCAGCTTGATGCCCATGGCGTAGGGCAGGCCCACGCCCATGGTGCCGAGACCGCCGGAGTTGATCCAGCGCCGCGGATGCTCGAAGCGGTAGTGCTGCGCCGCCCACATCTGGTGCTGGCCGACGTCGGAGCAGACATAGGTTTCGCGCTCCTTCGTCAGCTCGTACAGCGTCTCGATGACGTATTGCGGCTTGATGACCTGATCGGACTTCTCATACTTCAGGCAATCGCGCTTGCGCCACTCCTCGATCTGTCCCCACCAGGTGGCCAGGGCCGCCATGTCCTGGCGCTGGCCGGCCGCCTTCAACTGCTCGATCTGCTCGATCAGTTCCGTCAGCACCTCGCCGACGTCGCCGACGATGGGCACGTCCACCTTCACCCGCTTGGAAATGGACGAGGGGTCGATGTCGATGTGAACGATCTTGCGCTCGATCTGGGCGAAGTCCCTGGGATTGCCGATGACGCGGTCGTCGAAGCGCGCGCCCACGGCCAGCACCACGTCGCTGTGCTGCATGGCCATGTTGGCTTCGAAGGTGCCGTGCATGCCCAGCATGCCGAGGAACTTCGGGTCGGATGCGGCAATCGCACCCAGCCCCATGAGCGTGTTGGTGCACGGCAGGCCCAGCAGCGTGGCCAGTTCGCGCAGCTTGTCGGAGGCATTCGCCAGCACCACGCCGCCACCGCTGTAGAGATAGGGGCGCTTGGCGTGCATCAGCAACTGCACGGCCTTGCGAATCTGCCCGCCGTGGCCTTTGCGCACCGGGTTGTAGGAGCGCATTTCCACATGCTCGGGGTAATGGAACGGCGCGGTGTCGCGCGACACGTCTTTGGGCACGTCCACCACCACCGGGCCGGGGCGGCCGCTGCGGGCGATATGGAAGGCCTTTTTCAGGGTCAGCGCCAGGTCTTTCACGTCCTTCACCAGGAAGTTGTGCTTGACGATGGGGCGGGTGATGCCGACCGTGTCGCATTCCTGGAAGGCGTCGAGCCCGATGGCGAAGGTGGGCACCTGGCCGGTGATGATGACCATCGGAATCGAGTCCATGTAGGCGGTGGCGATGCCGGTCACGGCATTGGTCGCACCCGGCCCCGAGGTCACCAGCGCCACGCCCACTTCGCCGCTGGCGCGCGCATAGCCGTCGGCCGCGTGGACCGCGCCTTGCTCATGGCGCACCAGCACATGCTGGATGGTTTTTTGTTTGTACAGCTCGTCGTAGATGTAGAGCACCGCGCCACCGGGGTAGCCCCAGATGTACTTGACGCCCTCGTGCTGAAGACAACGCACGAGTATCTCGGAACCGGTGATTTCAGCGGCGCCGGAAGACGATTTGTGGGGAGTTTGCTGCGCAGCGGCCGTTGCGGCCGATTGAATTTCAGTTCTGGACATGTCCATGATCACCTCGATGAATTTCTCTGACGAAAGACCGTTGGCGCCTCTCCAGCCAGGCTTGTGACCTGCTCTTGAAGCTTCATCGCGCAGCTTGTGGGTTTGCTGGTTCAAGCGTAGGCCAAAACAACACGGGAGGCCCGCGCTCAGCAAGTTGATGACTGGCGAAACCATCAAGTGTAATATGGCGCCGCATCACGGACAAGGACGCGTTGCGACGAACCGGCGCCACCAGCCGACGCAACCCAAGCGCACGCGACCTTCAGCGCATGGGTGTTTTGCGCTGCAACAGGCACACCGCACTGGTGGCCATGCCCTCTTGCCGGCCGACGAAGCCCAGGCGCTCGGCCGTCTTCGCCTTGACGTTCACCCGCTCCGGCGCAATGGCCAGCAGCCGGGCGATGGACTGCTGCATGGCTTCGCGGTACGGCGCCAGCTTCGGGGCCTGGGCTCGCACCGTGCTGTCCACGTTCACCACCTGCCAGCCTTGCGCGGCAAGCGCGGCCATGGCCACCTGCAGCAAGGCACCCGAGTCGGCGCCCTTGTAGCGCGGGTCGGTATCCGGAAAATGCGTGCCGATGTCGCCCAGCCCGGCCGCGCCCAGCAGCGCGTCGGTGATGGCGTGCAGCAGCGCGTCGGCATCCGAGTGGCCGAGCAGGCCGCTGTGGTGCGCAATCTCCACACCGCCGAGCACCAGTCTGCGGCCGGGAACCAGGGCATGAATGTCCTCGCCCTGCCCCACGCGCCATTCCAGTTTCGGTTCATGCATGTTCGGCTCCTGGGGTTGCGGCATGCTGGGCACGCGTCGTGATCAAGGCCTCGGCAAGAATCAGGTCGTCGGCGAACGTCACCTTGAAATTGCTGCCGCTGCCGAGCACGAGTTTGGGCCGCAGCCCCATGCGCTCCACCGCCGAGGCTTCATCCGTGATCCCGGCCGGATCGCTCTGCTGCAAGGCCGCCAACAAGATGCCGAGGCGGAACATCTGCGGCGTCTGCGCCAGCCACAGGCCGTCGCGTGGCAGGGTTGCGGCAACGCGCATGGTCTGCGGCGCATTGGCGTCGGCTGCGGCCTGTTTCAGCGTATCCGGCAGCGGCAGGGCCAGCAGGCCGCCCACGGCGTCGTGCTGACAGGCTTCGATCAAGCCGGCGATGGCCTGGGGCGTGATGCAGCAGCGCGCGGCGTCGTGCACCAGCACCCAATCCTGCTCACCCGCACCCTGCGCCTGCAAACCGCGCAAACCCTGCAGCACCGTCTGCGCGCGGGCGGCGCCACCGGCTTCGTGGATGCGCAAGCGTGGGTGAGCCGGCAGCACCGCCCGCGCTTGCGCATCACCTGCCTGCACCACCACATGCACCAAGGCGACTTGCGGGCAGGCAAGAAACGCCCGTACCGTATGAGCGACGACCGCTGCGCCGGCCAACTGGCGGTATTGCTTCGGCACATCGCCCTGCAGGCGGGCGCCCGAGCCTGCGCAGGGAATGAGGGCATGCATGGACATCGCTTCGCTTTGCGCACGGCGGAAGGCCGTACCTGCGAAAATTCTAGGGATGTCCCGAACCTCTTCCCCGCAACCTCTGTTTCTCGCGCCCGGCCTGCCCACGCTCAAACCCGGCAACCGCCACGCCCTGCCCAAGCCCGCCGGCAGCGCCGACGCCCTGTTGTTGGCCGAGTTGGCGCAGTCGCGCAGCACCGCAACCTCTGGGCGCGGGCCGTGGGTGGTCGTCACCGGCGACCCGGCCGACGCCCAGCGCCTGCTGGTCGAAATCCAGTGGTTCGCGCCCGGCCTGCGCTGCGGCGTGCTGCCCGATTGGGAAACCCTGCCCTACGACGCGTTCTCGCCGCATCAGGATCTGGTCTCCGAGCGCCTGGCCACGCTCTGGACGCTGCACCACGCGGCGCTGGATGTGGTGCTGGTGCCCGCCACCACGGCGCTGCAGCGCCTGCCGCCAGCGGCTTTTCTCGCTTCCACCACCTTCAGTTTCCAGAAGGGTCAGGCCATCGACGAAGCCGCCTTGCGCGCGCAGCTGGTGCTGGCCGGCTATGCCCATGTGACCCAGGTGGTGGCGCCGGGCGAGTACGCCGTGCGCGGCGGCCTGCTCGACCTCCACCCCATGGGCAGCGCCCTGCCCTTGCGGGTAGACCTGTTCGGCGACACGGTGGAGTCCATCCACACCTTCGACCCCGACAGCCAGCGCAGCCTCTACCCGGTGGAGGCCGTGCGCATGTTGCCGGGCCGCGAGTTTCCGCTGGACGAACCCGCGCGCCAGCGTTTCCGCGCCCAGTGGCGCGAGCGCATCGAGGGCGACCCGAGCCGCAGCCCGCTGTACAAGGACATGGCCAGCGGCGTGGCCGGCCCCGGCATCGAGTACTACCTGCCGCTGTTTTTCGAGCAGACCGCCACCCTGCTCGACTACGCCGGCCCGCATGCCGGCGTCGTGCTGCTGGGCGACGTGACCGGCGCCATGCGCCAGTTCTGGACCGACACCACCGACCGCTGGCGCCTGCTGCGCCACGACCCCGAGCGCCCGGCGCTGGCTCCCGGCGAGTTGTACCTGAGCGAGGAAGAATTCTTCCTGCGCATCAAGCCCCTGGCGCAACTCGGCCTGCGCAGCGGCGCCCAAGCCTTCGCGGCGAAGCTGGCCGCTGACGAGCCCGAAGCGCCGGGCGCCGCCGAACCGGCTGCAAGTCCCGAAGCCTCTGCCGAAACGCCATCCGATTTGCCCTCCTCGGCTTCTCCAGTCCTCCCGGCGCTGCAAACCAAGCCCGTGCCCGGCCTGCCCGCGCGCGCCCTGCCCGACCTGTCCATCGAGCGGCGCAGCGAGCAGCCCCTGCGCCGCCTGCGGACCTGGCTCGAGGCGGGGCAACGCGATGCCCAGCATCCGCTGCGCGTCCTGCTCTGCGCCGAGTCCGCCGGACGGCGTGAAACCCTGCTGGAGTTGCTGCGCGAATCCAGGCTCGACGCGCGCGTCACCGAGTCCTGGGCCGCTTTCGCCGCGGCCGACTCGGCCTTCGGTCTCGTCGTCGCTCCGCTCGCCGCCGGCTTCGCCCTGCCCGATGCCGGCATCGCCCTGCTGACCGAGACCGAGCTGTTCGCCCTCAGCCCGAGCCAGCGCCGGCACCGCACGCAAGAGCGCGCCAGCGATGTCGAGAACCTGATTCGCGATCTCTCCGAACTCAAGCCCGGCGACCCGGTGGTGCACCAGCAGCATGGCATCGGCCGCTACCAGGGCCTGACCTCGCTGGACCTGGGCGACGGCCCGGCCGAGTTCCTGCACCTGCGCTATGCGCAAGCGGCCACGCTGTATGTGCCCGTGGCCCAGCTTCACCTCATCGCCCGCTACAGCGGCGTGGACCCGGACAACGCGCCGCTGCACACCCTGGGCTCCGGCCAGTGGGACAAGGCGCGGCGCAAAGCGGCCGAACAGGTGCGCGACACCGCGGCCGAATTGCTCAACATCTATGCCCGCCGCGCCACACGTCCCGGCCATGCCTTCCGCTATGCCGCGCAAGACTACGAAGCCTTCGCCGCCGGCTTCGGCTTCGAGGAAACTCCGGACCAGCGCGCCGCCATTCACGCCGTGGTGCAGGACATGATCTCGCCCCGGCCGATGGACCGCCTGGTGTGCGGCGACGTCGGCTTCGGCAAGACCGAGGTGGCCCTGCGCGCCGCCTTCATCGCCATCATGGGCGGCAAGCAGGTGGCCGTGCTCGCGCCCACCACGCTGCTGGCCGAGCAGCATGTGGAAACCTTCCGCAACCGCTTCGCCGACTGGCCGGTGAAGATTGCCGAGCTGTCGCGCTTTCGCACTGCGAAGGAGGTGAAAGCCGCGCTCGAGGGCATGGCCGCCGGCACGGTGGACGTGGTCATCGGCACCCACAAGCTGTTGTCGGCCGACGTGAAGTTCCAGCGACTGGGCCTGGTCATCGTCGACGAGGAACACCGCTTCGGCGTGCGCCATAAAGAGGCGCTGAAAGCCCTGCGCGCCGAGGTGGACATGCTCACCCTCACCGCCACGCCCATTCCGCGCACGCTGGGCATGGCGATGGAAGGACTGCGCGACCTCTCCGTCATCGCCACCGCGCCGCAAAAGCGCCTGGCGATCAAGACCTTCGTGCGCAACGAAAGCAAGGCGGTGATTCGCGAAGCGGTGCTGCGCGAAATCAAGCGCGGCGGGCAGGTCTACTTCCTGCACAACGAGGTGGAGAGCATCGAGCGGCGGCGCGAGATGCTGGCCGAGCTGATTCCCGAGGCGCGCATCGCCATTGCCCACGGCCAGATGCACGAGCGCGACCTGGAGCGCGTGATGCGCGACTTCCACGCCCAGCGCTTCAACGTGCTGCTGTGCTCCACCATCATCGAAACCGGCATCGATGTGCCCACCGCCAACACCATCGTCATGAGCCGCGCCGACAAGTTCGGTCTGGCGCAGTTGCACCAGTTGCGCGGCCGCGTCGGGCGCTCGCACCATCAGGCCTATGCCTATCTGCTGGTGCCGGAAGTGCAGTCGCTGTCCAAAACCGCGCTGCAGCGGCTGGACGCCATCACCCAGATGGAAGAACTGGGCTCGGGCTTCTACCTCGCCATGCACGACCTGGAAATTCGCGGCGCCGGCGAGGCGCTGGGCGAGTCGCAATCCGGCAATGTGCAGGAGGTCGGCTACCAGATGTATATCGACATGCTGGGCGAAGCGGTGAAGGCGCTCAAAGCCGGGCGCGAGCCCGACCTGCTGCACCCGCTGGGCGTGACCACCGAAATCAACCTGCACGAACCGGCCCTGCTACCGGCCGATTACTGCCCGGACGTGCACGCGCGCCTGAGCCTGTACAAGCGGCTCGCCAGCGCGGGGGACGAAGCCCGGCTGCAGGACGTGGCGGAAGAAATCGTCGACCGCTTCGGCCGCATGCCCAGCGCCGCGCTCAACCTGCTGGAAACCCACCGCCTGCGCCTGCTGGCCGCGCGCTACGGCGTGCAGAAGGTGGATGCGGCCGACAAGCAAACGCTCATCCAGTTCCGCCCCAACCCGCCCATCGATGGCGCCCGCATCATCTGGCTGGTGCAGAACCACCGCCATGTGCGCCTGGCCGGCAACGACCGGCTGCGCATCGAGCGCGATGCGAAAGACGCGCCCACCCGCGCCCGCCTGGTGCGCGACACCCTGCGTCTGCTCGGCGAGCCGCGCGGCGAGGCCCTGGCGGCCTGAGGCCGTTCAGCTCAACGCCCCTTCCTTCCCAAACCCACCCCATCCGCCACGATCTGGCGCCACGACCCCAGCCATGCACCACCTCGTTCTGCAAGTTCCCGCGCCCACCATCCTGAATGCCGACCTCGTCGCGCGCATCGCCGAGCACGCCCAACCCGGCGGCCTGGAAAAACTCCCCAGCCCGCAAGGGGACTGGGGCGCGCAAGCCATGCGCCTGCGCGACATCGGCGTCGACCCGCATGTGGTGCGCGGCTTCATGCCAGCCCTCGCCCGCGAGCACGGCATCGACTGGGCCGTCGTCCCCGCCGGCCTGCGCCTGGCCGACTTCAAGCTGCTGGTGCTGGACATGGACTCCACCCTGGTGGCCATGGAAACCATCGACGAACTCGGCGCCGCCAGCGGCAAGAAAGCGCAGATCGCCGCCATCACCGAAGCCGCGATGCGCGGCGAGATTGCCGACTATGCCGAAAGCCTGCGCCGCCGCCTCGCCCTGCTCGCCGGCACGCCCGAGAGCGTGCTGGAGGAGGTGTACGCCCGGCTGCGCCTCAACCCCTTCGCCGAGGCGCTGATTGCTGCAGCCCGGGCCGCCGGCCTCAAGGTGCTGCTCGCCACCGGCGGCTTCACCTGGTTCACCGAACGCCTGCAGCAGCGCCTGGGCCTGGACTTCGTCGCCGCCAACACCCTGGAGATGCACGACGGCAAGCTCACCGGCCACGCACTCGGCCCCATCGTCGACGCCCAAGGCAAACGACGAGCGCTGCTCGACGCCTGCACCCGCATCGGCTGCGCCCCGCAACAAGCCATCGCCATCGGCGACGGCGCCAACGACCTCGCGATGATGGACGCCGCAGGCCTCAGTGTGGCCTACCACGCCAAGCCGGCGGTGCAGGATGCGGCAAGCGCGGCGCTGAATGTTTGCGGGTTGGATGGAGCGTTGTGGCTGTTCGAGGCCCGAGAGGGTGTAGACGAAAACAACATCTCGCGCGTTATGACTCGGATCGAGTCATGCGTCGGCGAGGTATCGAATGGTCAGGAAGGCGCAGATTGAGCAAGCAGGACGGCCGGGCCGCAAGCCCTCGCTGAACATTGAACACACGGCGGTGCTGCGCGCGATCACGCAGGAGCAGCCGCGCTCGTCGTTGGACGCGGTGACGCGCGAGTTGTTTCGACGCACGGGAGTCAAGGTCAGCACCGTCACCGTGCGCAAGGCGCTGCGCAAGGCCGGCATCGAGCGGCTCAAGCCGCTGCGCCGGGCGGGTGAACGGGCGGCAGTTCAAGGGGCAACCCCGACGCGATACGGCTACACCGCAGCGCACCGTCGTGCCGATGGCGCCAGCGGCATGAACACCGACCTGACCGATGCCGAGTGGGCGCTGGTGGGCGACTTGTTCGAGCGCGATGGGCAGCGCGGGGTGCCGCCCCGGTATGCGCGCCGCCACATGGTCAACGCCTGCTGCCACGCGTTGCGCACCGGCTGCGCGTGGCGGCTGCTGCCCAAGACCTTCCCGCCCTGGCAGGCGACCTACAAGGCCTTCAGCCGTTGGGCTGCGCTCGGCGTCTTTGAGGCCATGCATGATCGGCTGCGCCAGCAATGGCGTGACCGCATCGGTCGAGCGCCCGAGCCGACGGCCCGCAATCATCGATGCGCAGAGCACCGCGCAAGGTGGTGGGGCCGGGTTCGACGCCGGCAAGAAGGTCAAGGGGCGCAAGCGCCATCTGGTGGTCGATACTTTGGGCCTTCTGCTGGCCGTCACGGTCACCGCGGCCAGCGTGCAGGACCGTGACGCCGCCGCTGCCGTGGTGGCGCAGGCTTGCACCAAGGTGACTGGCCTGAAGAAGCTCTACGCCGATGGCGCCTACGGCGGCAAGTGCGCCGTGGCCATCGAGGAGGCCCACGGCCTCAGCGTGGACATCGTGCGTCACCCCGGCAACCGCAGCACGGGCACTTGGCAGGACGCGCAGCAGCCCTTGTGGCCAGAGGTTGTAGCCAAGGGCTTCGTCGTGCAGGCCAAGCGTTGGGTTGTCGAGCGTACTCATGCCTGGAACGAGCGCGCACGCCGCCTCATGGCACACCATGACAGGTCAACTTGGGCCCCACTCGCTTGGGTCTGGCTGGCCGAGGCGCGTATCCTCGCAACCAGACTCGCTACATAGATCATTTCGTCTACACCCTCTGAGAGGGTGTGAACAAATCCAACACGGCCGAACCAATGACCGAAACAACTCACAACATATGCGTTGCAGCAGGCCTGTAGATTCTGCAATCGTGTCGGCGGTTTCAAGAGTGAAGCGCAACACGCTTGGACGTCGGATCGCACCGTCGGTTGAGCTTCATCGAGGCGGCGGCGCGTGCGACGGCGCACACGCCTGAACTCGCCGAATCCCCGTTCCTCCCAAAGCTCGGCCAGCGCTCACACACGTCGCCGAGGTTGCGGCTGGGCGCGAACGCGCCGTTCTGCAGGGCAGGCCCGGCGGCAGCTTGCGCTTCGTCAACCGGCGTCTGGCCGCGCAGCCGCCGCCGGCCCCGCATCACGCCGTCGAGTTGCCCGCCAGCCTGATCGGCGCGCCCGAGCGTGGCCACCGTGCGCTGCGGCTTGACCCGCCCGGCCGCGTCGCGTCGCGCCGCGACGCGTTGCCCCTCGCGGCGGCCGCCTGAACTGGTGATTTTCACGAACACGCCGCCACCATGCAGCCTTCCTCCAACGCATCCGAGATCGACTCACGAACCGGATTCGGCCTCACGGCTTGCAAGCTCGCCGGCGGCCAACTCGATGATCTCGGCGGTGATCGCTTCCTGCCGCACCTGCCGCTGGATGGCCTGCAGAGCTGAGAGCTGGCGGTCGATCTGCTGATGCGCCGACGCCATGGTTTCCATGCGTGCCTGATTCTCGGCAGCGAAGGCGTGCAGCGCGGCATCGCAAAGCTGGGCATGCAGATAGGCCGCGACGAGTTCTTGCAACAGCACGGCCGGTGCAAGATTGATCAAGGGCGGTGCGGTCTTCGTCTGGCGCGGGAAAATCGACAGATCGGGGGGCAGCAGACGGCGGCTTTCGACCTGGATCGGCAGGCCAAGCTGCCAACGGCTGAACACGGCATCGAGCCGCTCGATCGCGCCGGTGGCCATGCGCGCATACAGTGCCTCGACGATGCGATCGGCCAGCTTGGGAACACCCTGGGTCTGCGCCGGCATGTCACCGGTCCAGTCCGGGTGCAGTTCACGCTCGGTCGCGGCCGTCAACCCATGGGAGCCGACCAGCAACAGTTCGGCGCCCTGCATTTGCGCGCTGGCGGCATCCAGCACGCGCTCACTGAATGCTCCCGCGAACCCCTGTTCGGCGCAGAACAGCACCAGTGCCCGGCCGGTGCTGGCCGATGACTGGCCCGCATCGCGCGCAGGGATGACTTCCAGCACACTGCCGATGGCGCCGGCGATGCTCGCGGCATAACTCTCGACCGCGACAAGTTGGCCATGCGCCTGCTGGGCGCGCGCCGCCGCCATGCCGCGCATGGCGTTGACCACGGCGCCGAGTTGCTGCGTGCCCTGGATGCGAGCTTCGATTTCAGCGAGACGCTCGGTCATGCGGGCTCCACTCGTACCGCGGCATTCGGCGCCACCAGGGCCAGGCGATACTGGCGCAAGGCTTCGAGCAGGGACTGTCGAGTGGTCTCCGACAGCGTGCCCTGCTCCTGGATCGCGCGCACCGCATCCGCCGCTCCGCTGTCGAGCGCCGCTCCTAGACCATGACGAAATGCTTCGACCAAGGGCAGATCCATGCCGTCAAGCAAGCCCGACTGCACCGCCAAGACCAGCGCAACCTCCTCGGCCAGCCGCAAGGGTGCGTGTTGCGGCTGGCCGAGGATGGCGCGGATGCGCGCGCCCCGCGTGAGCTGCTGACGCACCCGCGTGTCGGGCATGCCGCCGAAGCGGGTGAATATTTCCAGTTCGAGAAACTGGGCGTAGTCCAGCCGCAGCGTCTGCGCGGCTTGCCGCAGTGCGGCGGCCTGGGTCTTGCCGCCGACCCGGCTGACGCTCACGCCCACGTCCACTGCGGGTTTCAGCCCCTCGTCGAACAGTCGCCCACTGAGCACGATCTGGCCGTCGGTGATCGAAATCAGATTGGTCGGAATATAGGCGCTGAGATTGCCGGCGTCGGTCTCGGCGATCGGCAGCGCCGTCAGCGAGCCGCCACCCTTGGCCTTGGACAGCTTCGCGGCCCGTTCCAGCAGCCGCGCATGCACATAGAACACATCGCCGGGGTAGGCTTCGCGACCGGGCGACTGACGCGTCAGCAGCGCGATTTCGCGGTGGCTGACGGCGTGCTTGCTCAGATCGTCGATCACCACCAGCGCGTGCTGGCCGCGGTCGCGGAAATACTCGGCCATGGTGAAGCCGGAAAATGGAGCGATCCACTGCAGACCCGGCGTGCTGGAGGCCGGCGCCACGACCACGATGCAGCGCTCGGGCGCGCCATGCGCCGCGATGGCATCGATGGCGCGGCGCACGCTCGCGCTTTTCTGGCCCACCGCCACGTAGACACAAATGATGTCGCTGTGCTTCTGGTTGATGATGGCGTCGATGGCGATGGTGGTCTTGCCAATCGCGCGATCGCCGATGATGAGTTCGCGCTGCCCGCGTCCCAGGGCGAACAAGGTATCGATCACCAGCAGCCCCGTCTGTACCGGCTGGGTGACCCGTTCGCGCTCGACGATGCCCGGCGCCGCACGCTCGATGGGTTCGCTCGCATCGCTGACGATGGGCCCCTTGCCATCCAGCGGCCGCCCCAGCGGATCGACCACCCGTCCCAGCAAGGCCATGCCGGTCGGCACCCGCACGACATCGCCGGTGCCATGCACCGTATCGCCCGCCTGCACCTCGTCGGCGCCGTCGAGCAGCACGCAGCCGATGTGGTCGCGCTCGAGCACCTGGGCAAATCCGAACTGCCCGTGATCGAAGCGCAACAATTCGTCGAGCCGCGCTTGCGGCAGGCCGGAAACGATGGCGACGCCATCACTGATGGCCTGCACATGTCCAATCTGTTCGGCTTGCGGCCCCAGAGGGGTCACTTCGACCTTCTGCATGGCGCTGGCAAGCCAGGCGTCGGCCGTGGTTTCAAGCGCGCCGGGCATCGTCGAATTCCTTTCGGATGCGAGTAAGATCAGAATGCCAGCTGTTGTTGATCACGACCTGCGCGCCGCGTAACTCCAACCCCGCGATCAAGCCGGGATCGGTGTTGAACGTCAGTTTCACCGCGCCGCCAAGAACCTGGCCGATGTGCTGCGCATGCTGCGCTTGTTCGGAAGGGTCGAGTGGCGTAGCGCTGACCAGCTCGGCTGTGCCGCTTTGCACCACTGTCTGGCGCACCGCTTGGGGCAAGGCCTGGATGCTCTGCACCAGCCAACCAAGAAAAACCTCCCGTACGGCCTGCCCATCGAGTCTGGCCGCCAAACGCTGGGCGATGGCAACGGCGAGCTGTACGGCGCGTTCTTGTGAACTGCGCTCCACGGCTTCGCGCAGCCTGGCGATCTCCGCTTGCGCGTCGTCTAGCAAGGTTTGCGCCTGTTGCGCCGCTTCCTGCAAGCTCGTGGCCCGAAGTTGTTGAACTTCAGCCTGGGCTTTGATCAACATATCCTCATGCTCTCGCGCCAGCGCGGTACGAGCGCGCGTGGCTTCGGCCAGCACACCTTCAGCCTGCTCGCGCTTGGCCTGGGCCGTATCAAGCAATTCCTTTGCCGCCGCCTGACGCTTGGCGATGATGTCCGCCACCGGGCGCCAGAAATAGCGCCCCAGCAGCCAGACCAAGATCAGGACATTGACGGCCTGCAGGCCGATCGTCCACCAGTCGATGCTCATGCCGTCATTTCAGCAGGGGGTTGGCGAACAGAAGCAACAAGGCGATCACCAAGCAGTAGATGGCCATGGTCTCGATCATCGCCAAGCCCACGAACAGGGTGCGTGAAATGGTGTTGGCCGCTTCGGGTTGGCGGGCAATGGCATCCATTGCAGCGGCCACCGCGCGTCCCTCGCCCAAGGCGGGTCCAATGGCGCCGAACGATACGGCGACCGCGGCGGAAACGATGCTGGCAAGCGCTAACCAATTCATGGCGGGTTCCTAGAAAGTTCGGGTTGAGATGAATCAGGTGCCGATGGATGCGGCCCATCGCTGACCGCGCCGGCGATGAACACCATGGCCAGGACCGTGAAGATGTAAGCCTGTACGGCGCCAGTGAGAAGGTCGAGCGCCATGAGTGGAATCGGCACCAACAGGCCGGCTAGCGACAGCACGATCCCAATCACGAACACACCGCTCATCACATTGCCGAACAGGCGCACGAACATGGAGAAGGTGCGGGTGAGACTTTCCACGAAGTTCAGCGGAATCATGATGGGATTGGGCGAGGCGAAGGTCGCCAGATAGCCGCGTATCCCGCCAGCACGCACGCCAAAGCCGACCACGGCGACGAACACCAGCAGTGCCAATGCAATATCCGTTTCGAGCTGGGCAGTCGGCGGTTTGATGCCAGGCACGAGTGAAGACCAGTTGGCGAGAAAAATATAGACGAACAGCGTGCCGATGAAAGCGCGGTAGGGCTCGGGTTGGAGCTGCATGGTGTCGCGGATTTGCGCGTCCACCGTATCGACCATCAGCTCGAAAGCCGCTTGGCTGCGCGAAGGTACGAGTTTCAAACGGCGCTTGAGCATCAAGGCGCCGAGCACGAGCAAAATCATGATGCCCCAGGTGACGACCACGGCCTGCGTGATCGGCACCGAGCCGAGGTGAAACATCACAAGGCCGGCCAAGGGCGAATTCATGGCGATTCCTGTCCTACGTGGCGGATCACCACGAAACGGGCAGCCAACAGACCCAGCGCCGTGAGCAGCAAAGCCATGGCACCTGCATGCGCTGCAAGAATGAGCAAGCCGGCAAGCAAGGCGAGCCGGCTGATTGACAGGAAGATGGTAAGCACTGCGCCATGCCGGCCGCTCAGCAGCGCGCGCGCACTCCACCAAATGGCATAAAAGTAGCCCAGCCCAGCCAAGAAACCCACGGCCAGTGCGAGCAGAAAAAGCGGCCAGAACGCAGCCGCCGAGATGACATGCAAAGGCCATGGATTCATGCGCTTTTCATCCATTTCCAGGCCGACCAGCTACCCATGGCAAGCCCAAGGATCAACAAGGCGCCGGTGAACATCAGCCCGGTTCCGAGGGCGCGATCCAGCCAGCGCCCGGCGAATAGACCCAGCAGCATGGGGAGCACGATGATCCATCCGAGCACTCCGATCTGCGCCAGCCGACGCGCGACGGAGGGCTCACCCTCGCGCAGCCAGCGGCGATGGCGCGCACTGCGCAGGCTCGCCTGCCGCACGAGCGCATCGTCGCTGTCCTCGGGGCTAGAGGGCGTGTCGCTCACGAACCAACCCCAAAACCTCGGTGTCCATCAGCGCGCAGATGCAGCATGATCTGCCGGATGGCTCCAAGTTGCATTCGCGTGTTCTCCACGCGCTGGGTGCGTTCCAGGTCGAGGTCGGACCGCATGCGAGCCAGCACGTCGGTGTCGAGCTGCATCAGGTCATCGCCCACCACCGCTTCGCGCGTGGCGATGTGCACCTCGCGCCCGCCGAACATGGTCAACACGCCGCGGCGCACCGCGCAATGTCGCTGCGATCCGTCGGCGCGCGTCCAACTCACCACCGAGATGGTCAGACTGGTGAGGAAATCGGCATGCCGGGGCAGGATGCCGAAACTGCCGCTCGCGTCTTCTGCGCGCAGGGATTGCAAGCCGTCCTCATCGACTTCGATCGACAGCGGGGTGACGATGCGCAGCTTCACGTCGCCGGCTCCGCAGCGTGTGGCGTTGGGGCTGACGCCTGCTCTTTGTGCCACGCCTCGTCCAGCGTGCCCACCATATACAGCGAGCTTTCCGCCCAGGCGTCGGTCTCGCCATCGAGAATCGCACGCACGCCAGCCAGGGTATCCGCGCGTGCCACGGTACGCCCGGGCGTGCCCGTGAAAGCCTCGGTCACCATGAACGGCTGGCTGAGAAAGCGCTGCAAGCGCCGTGCGCGTTTGACCACCAGCCGGTCGTTGGCGCCGAGCTCCTCCACGCCAAGCAAGGCGATGATGTCCTGCAGTTCCTTGAACCGCGCCAAGGTCTCGCGGACGCGTTCGGCAATGCGGTAATGCTCCACACCAACCACCAGTGGATCGAGCAACGCGGACGTCGAAGCCAATGGATCAACCGCCGGATAGAAACCCTCCGCGGCGAGTTGGCGCGACAGCATGATCATGCTGTCCATATGGCTGGAGATGGCCGTGACTGCCGGATCGGTGAAGTCGTCGGCCGGGACATAAACCGCCTGGATCGCAGTGACCGCGGTGCCCGCCACCGAGGCGATGCGTTCTTGCAGCGCCGCCACTTCACTGCCCAGGGTCGGCTGGTAGCCCACGCGCGAGGGCAGTCGGCCCAGCAGGCTCGAAACCTCGCTGCCGGCCTGGACGAAACGGAACACGTTGTCCATCAGCAGCAGCACGTTCTGATGCTTCTGATCGCGAAAGTATTCAGCGATGGTCAGGGCGCTGTGCGGCACTCGCCAGCGCGCGCCCGGGGGTTCGTTCATCTGCCCATACACCAGCACGGTGCGCGCCAGCACACCGGAGTCGCGCATGTCGCTCAGCATTTCGTGGCCCTCGCGCAAGCGCTCGCCCACGCCCGCGAACACCGAAATGCCGCGGTACTTCTCCACCGTCGCGTGGATGAGTTCCATCACCAGCACGGTCTTGCCCACGCCCGCGCCGCCGAACATGGCGGCCTTGCCTCCCTGCGCCATGGGAGCCAGCAGATCGATGACCTTGACTCCGGTTTCAAAGACCTCGATGGCCGAGGCTTCCTGCTCCAGTGTTGGTGGAGGATTGTGGATGCTGCGCAGCGGAGTGTCGGCCGGCAGCGCCGGTCCGAGGTCATGCACTTGCCCGACGACATCGAGCAGGCGCCCCAGCACCGCGTCACCGACGGGGACCAGCACGGGCGCACCAGTGGACCGCACCGTGGTGCCGCGCGCCAGACCGGCCGTGTTCTGCAGGGCGATGCAGCGCGCCGTGTGCAGATCCAGGTGCCCTTGCACTTCGAGCAGCAGGAGCTCGGGGCGATCCCAAGCAACGCGCAGCGCGGTGTGGATGGGGGGTAGCCCAGCGTCTGCAAACGCAACATCCACCACGGCGCCGCGAACCGTGACGACAGTGCCGGGCGGCGCACCGGCGCCCGTTGCTGTGACCGCAGTCACTTGTTGCATGTGCATGGCGACGGTCAACGTGCTCGGCGGTCCGTTTTCGCGCTTGGCTTGTGCATCAGGACGACGGTTTTTCGCCAGGATGCACGATGAGCACGGGAATCATGCTGCGACGGGCCACACCCTCGGCCACACTGCCCAGGAGCAGATGGCGCACCCCGCTGCGGCCATGACTGCCGATGACAATGAGATCGGCATTCCACCGTCCGGCTTCGGCGACGATGGCATCGGCCACGCGCGGCGTGTTTGGATCGGTCTCGGCAATGGCGGTACTCGCGTCCAGGCCCCATTGCGAGGCCTTGCTCATCCAGTCGTCAAGCATCAGTCTGGCGTCGTTGTTCATGACGCCCACAATGCTGGGCACGGCGCCGATGAAGCCGTTGAAATCGATCACGGTCATGAACCGCAGCGCGGCCTTGAGCGAGCGGGCCATGGCAATGGCATGCTCGGCAGCGGTTTGTGCCGTGGCGCTGGCATCCAGGGGGACAAGTATTTTGCTGTACATGGTGGTGAGCAGTCGTCGTAAAAGAAATCAAGTCTCCGGCGGAAAATGGCACAGGCGCGTTCCCCGGCGGAGCCGTGCATGCTGGCATCAAACACCCAGCATGCGGTCCTTGGCTTTGAAGTCATGTCGAGCGTGGTCCGCCAGTTGGCCGTCGGTGGGGTGATCTGCTGTCTCCAGCCCGACCACATGCTTGGCCGCTTCGGGGTCGTGATGCTGCAGGTGCTTGGATAGCTCCAGTTTGGCCCGCCCCGGCCCGGCGATGAGAATTTCCTGCGCGCCGGCCAGCGCCTGTGCAATGCCGTGATAGAAGTGCTGATCTTCTGCGGCCTTGCCACTGCCGATAGCGTTGCGTTTGTGGTGAAGATGAGGATGCTGTACGGGTTCGACAATGGATTTCTCGATGTTGTCGGCATCCGATATGCAGCACTCGGGCCTGGGCATGGTCGACCCAGGCGATGACGTGGCAGTCGGACATGGAAAACTCCTTTTTGGGGTGGGTGGAGGATGAACAGAAGTGCAGCGCAAGCTACGTCCTCATTCAAGGTCGATGGCGGCCGCGGCCGCTGGATCAATGCGCTGCCTTGGCGTCGCGATAGGCATTGGTGACGGCCATGAAAGCTTGCGTGACTTGCCCGGGACATGGCGCTGGCCCAGCACTTCAGGGGGCGATCAGCCCATCCTGCAAGGCCTGCTCGGAGTAGGCAAAAACAAGGTCCGGATCGGGCCGCAGCAGAGACTGATCCTTGTCCTTGTAGTCCAGACGGATGAGCAGATCCATCATCAGATTCAGGCGGGTGCGCTTCTTATCGTCGGCGCGAACCACAGTCCAAGGGGCAGCAGCCGTATGGGTGCGTGCGAACATGGCATTGCGCGCCACGCTGTAGTCCTTCCAGTGTTTTTGCGCCGCAGCGTCGATCGGGCTCATCTTCCACTGCTTGAGCGGATCGGTGCGGCGGTCTTGCAGACGCTTTTTCTGCTCGTCCTTGCCGAGATCCAGGTAGTACTTGAATAGCTGTACACCGGAACGCACCAGCATCTGCTCGAACACCGGGACGGTTTCCATGAACTCCTCGTACTGTGCCTTGCGGCAAAAACCCATCACCCGCTCGACACCGGCACGGTTGTACCAACTGCGGTTGAACAGGACGAACTCCTCGGCCAGGGGCAGATGCGGCACGTAGCGCTGGAAGTACCACGCCGAGGTTTCGCGGTCGGAGGGCTTGTTCAGCGCCACGACGCGCGTGTCGCGTGGCGACAGGTGTTCGATGATGCGTTTGATGGTGCCGTCTTTTCCCGCGCTATCACGCCCTTCGAGGATGATGAGGATGCGGTCACCATGCGCGATCAGGTGTTTCTGGAATTTCACCAGTTCGATCTGTAGCGCATGCAGGGTTTTGGCATAGGGCAAACCCTTGGCCTGATCATTCGAGTGGTTTTTCATGTTGGGGGCTGAAGGGGGTTTTGATGTGATGGGCGAGGACAGGGCTTCAACGCTGGAGCGTCCTGGATAGCCGAGTCGTGCTGTATCGTTGGCGATCATGGTGAGATTTTTGCGTTGCTGCCGAACTGGTTCGGCAATCAGGCGGTGTGGCGAAAGATCTTGGATGGAATGCAGCCCTCGAACAAGCAAGTCCCGCCCAAACCGTCGGCTTGCTCGACCAGCATCAGCGCCTTCCGCCCGGCGCTAGCGACAGTGGACAGTGCGGCCGGCGTGCGTCCGGGATCGCCGCCGATCACCAGCACATCGACCGAATTTTCTTGTTTGGCGTTGTGACCCATGTTGTTGATGTGGAAAGATTGCACAAAGAAGGCGCGCCAGATGTTCGATCCTCAAACGAGGTACTGTCCGCCGTTGATCGACAACGTGGAGCCCGTGATGAAGGCCGACCGCTCACCCAGCAGGAAAGCCACGGCATGGGCGATTTCTTCAGGCTTGGCCAGACGTCCCACCGGAATTTGAGCGACGATGCCCTCGAGCACTGTGGGGTCCATTGCCGCCACCATGCCGGTCGCGGTGTAGCACGGCGCGACGGCGTTCACGGTAATGCCCTTGCGTGCCGATTCCAGCGCCAAGGCCTTGGTGAAACCAATCACGCCGGCCTTGGCTGCCGAATAATTCGTCTGGCCGAATTGGCCTTTTTGTCCGTTGATCGAGGCGATGTTGACGATGCGCCCCCAACCGCGATCGCGCATGCCGCTGATGATGGCGTGACACATGTTGAAGCAGGCACCGAGGTCGTTGTCGATCACGGCATGCCACTGCTCGACGGTCATCTTGGGCAGCGTCGCATCGCGCGTGATGCCGGCATTGTTCACCAGCACATCCACGGGTTGGCCGAGATCGGTCTGCAGCTTTTGTACGCCGATCTGGCATGCGTCAAAATCCGTGGCATCCCATTTGTAGATGGGAATTCCTGTGTCTTGGGTGAAAGCAATCGCTGCGGTATCGTTGCCGTAGTAGGTCACGGCAACGTTCAAGCCGTCGAGCTTGAAGCGACGCGCGATGGCCGCGCCGATGCCGCGTGTGCCGCCGGTGATGAGTGCCAATCTTGTCATGAAAGTCTCTCAATCTTGTCATGCCGAACGGTGACCAGGTTGATCTGGGGTGGATGCGGGTGGCACCTGTTCGACGATGAGACTCGCCGACTTGTCAGCGCAAACTCTTGCGGCGCACAGCGAGACGCGCCCTGTCTCGACTGCAACGGCAGCAGCTACAGGTGATCAGCGCTCCGTCCCTGAAGAAATCGCGCGGTAGCCTCAAGTTTCCCCGACCTCCGGGGGCGGAGCCGCGACGCGGCGCCACGCGGCTTGTGCAGCTCATTTGGTCGCACGCTTGCGCAAAGGCGTGGCTTGTGCCGCAACCGCCTTGGTCGCACGATTCGTGATGGACTCGACGTTGTCGGACACCATCTTGGTGACCTGGCTCTGCGACTTTTGCATGGCATCGAAGGCCTGGGTGGTGAAGTTCATCGCGCTTTGCATGAGCGCCGCCGCGCCTTCGCTTCCTAAGGGCAAATTGCCCATGGAGTTTTGCGTGGCGTCTCGCAGTGCTTGCTGCATGCGTGTCATGCTCTGATTGAGCGCTTCGGCCAATTCGGCCTGGGCACTGCCAGCAATCTCCGCGAGGTGTTGGGCATAGGCCGCGGCCTTCTGACCACTGGTCTGCATCGGGTTCCCGGTTTGCAAGCTCATCAGCTCTTGGAGGTCGCGTGCTGAAAACGCGGCGCGCATGGCCTCGGCCGCATCTTGCGTGGCTTCGCGCAAGGTCTGAAGGTTCAACTGGGCCAGTTTCTCGAAGCCATTCATGGCTTTGTCGGCCATGCTGAGCATGGAATCCAACTCGGCCTTCTGTACTGCCTGAATCTGTTCGGTGGTACTCATCGCGCGGCTCCCGTTGGGTATGGAAAGGCACTTTTAGTTTGCGCGGGCTCGCGACCGACTTCCTTGATGTGCATCAGGCAAGCGGAAGCGATGATGCAAAAAAGATGTAACCGCGGTTGAGCTCGGCGCATCAACCTCGATTTGTGCCCGAGGCCGTTCAGTTGGGCACCGCTTCGTGACCTGCTTGGTGCGTTGTCTTATGAACTATTGCTCCGGCCCTGTGAAGTATTAAGCTGCGTAGCGAATATGCCGGTCCTGGAAGTAGCGCATCACACGCTGCGGGTTTTGTTCCAGCATCGCCATGTGGTCGTTGGCAGCTTCGCGCAATTTGGCCTTGGTTCGCACCGGCACGCGTTTGCCCATCTCCTGCTTGAGATCGGCGTTGAGCCTCTCCTCAGGGTTGAGTTGGGGGCTGTAGCTTGGCAGGTAAAACAGCTCGATCTGCGCGTGATGCAAGGCCACCCAAGCCTTCACCAACTTGCTGTGATGCACCCTCAGGTTGTCCAGAATCAGGAATACCTTCTTGCCCGCATCCTTGATCAAGGCCTGCAAGAACTCAATCAACTTGTCGGCATCAAACGCCTCGTCGATGATCATCCAGCGGGTCTTGCCCTGGTTGGTCACCGTGGCGATCATCGAGAGCTTCTGGCGCGTCCCGCCCACCGCCATCGCCACCGGTGTTTTGCCCGCAGGGGCAAAGCTTCTGCCGCGCACGTCCGTGTTGACCAGCGCGGTTTCGTCTCCCCAGTGGATTTCCCCGCCCTCAGCCCTGGCGCGCTGCTCGATGGCGGGGTATTCGCCCTCCAGCCAAGCCTGCACCGCCGCGGGGCTTTGCTCGTAGGCTCGCTTGATCGGCTTTTGTGGCGTAAAGCCCCAGCGGGTGAGGTACTTTCCAACGCTGCGCACCTGCAGTTTGATGTCGAACTCTTGTTCAATGAGTTGCATCACCGCAGCGCGGCTCCACAGGTGAAAGTCCATCTTGAGTTGCTCAGGACGCGTGTCAATGATCATGCGCTGGATCGTCTCTTCTTGCGCTTGACTGAGCACCCGACCGTCGCCTCTGGCGCGTCNCGGTGGCGGTATTGGCACGCGGCTTGTCCATGCGGCCCGACAAGCGGCGGTAGAACGCGCCGAGGGCCGAGTCGCTGTGCGACAGGCTCATCGCGGCCATCTTCAGCGCCTGCCTGACCCGATTGGCGGATCGCCGGGTCTTGGCTGACAGCACCTTGCCGCCGCTGATCTTCGTGCCCGGACACAGCCCCAACCAAGAACAGAAGTGCTTGACGTTGGCAAAGCGACTCAGGTTGGGGCCGACCTCCGAGAGGATCTTCATCACCGCAGCCAGACCCAGGCCGTTGATGCGCGTGAGATCGACGCCGGCCCAGTTGGCCAGAATCTGGCGTGCGTCGAACTGCGCGCGCAGCTTGCTGCCTGCACGAGGCGTCTTGCCCAGATCGACCTTGGCCGCGCCAAGCTGGCTCAGCAGTCCTTGCAGCTTGGCGTCGCATTCGCCCAGGTGCCGGGCAATGTCGTCATACATCGCCAGCGCCTGGCGCAGCACGAACAGGTGCTCATCGCGCCAATTGCCCGTCAAGGCCTTGGCAATCTCCGTCTCACTGGCCTTGACACGAGCGTTGCGATACCGGGCCAGCGTCTTGGGGTCGCGCTCGCCAGCGACGATGGCGCGGATGATGGCTTGTCCCGTCAGTCCCATGACATCGGTCAGAACCTCGGTGAGCTGGATGTTCATCTGCACCAGCGCCTTTTGCATGCGCTGCACCCAACTGGCCTGCTCGGCCAAGAGCACGTCGCGCTGACGGGCCACGGCACGCACCACACAGACCTCATCGGTCGGGCGGAACGCCGCGCGCAAGAACCCCAGGCTCATCAACTTCTGCAACCACTGGCAGTCCTGCACATCGCTCTTGCGCCCAGGCACATACTTCATCTGCCGCGCATCGACCAAAAACACCGTCAAGCCGCGTTGCTCCAGCACCTCGAACACCGGGATCCAGTACACCCCGGTGGACTCCAGCGCCACGGTGTCGACCCCACACGCGAGCAGCCAGTCGGCCATGGCGTGCAGATCGTCGGTCATCGCACCGAACTCGCGCACCGGTTCGTCGCAGGCTTGCCGGGGTACCGCCACCCAGTGGCTCGACCCTCCTACGTCGATACCCGCCGCGTTGGGGAAGACCAGATCATCATCTCGCTTGCGCATCGCCATCGTTTGCTCCAAGATTGTCAACGAACGGCAGCGCCATGGGAGTCGTCGAATTCGACTCGATCTCTCAAACGGGATGCACATCGCTGTGCTCACCACTGTCGCCGACGATTCCCGGACCATGCTCACGAGCGGGCTCACCTCACGGCGTCCTACAACGCCGCAGGCTCGCACCAATGACTTGTCGGTCATCTCGGCACTGCCGTTCACCTTGTAGCCCAAAGATCGTTTCTTCGCGAACGCCGGGCGCCCCCAGGGGCTTGGGATGCTCACGACTTGCTTGCGCCGCTCGTGAAGTTGCTCCAGTGTTTGCTTCCTTGCGTTTTCCTTTTCCATCATCAATGGATCAAAAAACTTGCTGAAAGTTCATATTTTATTGGGCCTTATCTATAAGCAGTCACCAGGAGGTGTGAGCAAGGCCGTTAAGGCTACCCGGTTGAGGATTCGTAGATGCCGACGCGCCTCGATCTCAATCAGCACATCCCGATGCAATCGCATCATCAATCGGCTGACCGTCTCTAGCCTCAATCCCAGATAACCTTTTTGGAGACTCCTGGCTGTCGAAACATCAGTCATGCGAAAAAAATAGCAGTATCTGATGCACATCAAGAAAAATTGCACAACAAGGTTCAGACTTTATGACTTATTTCACACTTTTTTTCTTCATCCAAGCGGGTCGAGCCCTGGCTTCAGAACAATTGCAAGCAGCGCGAAAGATCAAGTTGGAGTCCACGTCAGCATGGGATACGGCACGTCTCATTGCATGTCATACAGCCGGATTCAGGTCTGTGGAGGCCTTCAGGCCATATCGATTCGCTGACTTCGCGCCCCGGTACAGCCCCAAGGCCAGATCTGACCGCAATCGTCATGTCATCGACCAGCACATTGAAGAAAGAGGTGTCATGAGCCTGTCCCACCGTCTCCTGTTGCAGCCGGCAGAGCAGCGCCTGGCCAACCTGCCGCTGCCGTGCTCCGTGCAGCTTCCGGGGGGGCAGCGCATTGGTGCCGCGCAGCCCCGACTGCGCCTGGTGGTGCGCGATATGCGCGCCCTCATGCACCTGGCGCAAGGCGCCATCGGCCGTCTGGCCGAGGACTATGTCGAAGGCCGTCTCGAGATCGAAGGCCGGCTGCGCGACCTGATGGCCGTCGCCCCCGCGCTGCTCGGCACCGACCCCACCCGCGAGTCCGCCAGCTTCCTGCCCCGCCTGCTCGGCCGCGTGCAGCGCAGCCTGTGGGAGCGCAGCCACCACAGCCGGGCCAAGGACGCCGCCCAGATCCAGCGCCACTACGACGTCTGCGACGATTTCTACGCCCTGTGGCTCGACCCCCGGCGCGTCTACTCCTGCGCCTACTTCGCCCAGCCCGGCATGAGCCTGGCTGCAGCCCAGGAAGCCAAGCTCGACCACATCTGCAAGAAGCTCCTGCTCAAGCCCGGCGAGCGCTTCATCGACATCGGCGCCGGCTGGGGCGGCCTGCTGCTGTGGGCCGCCGAGCACTACGGCGTGCAGGCCACCGGCATCACCCTGTCGAAGAACCAGTACGCCTACGTCAACCGCCTGATCGAAGACAAGGGGCTGCAGGGGCGCGTCAAGATGCTGCTGCAGGACTACCGTGACGTCGATGAATCCCAGCCCTACGACAAAGTGGCCTCGGTGGGCATGTGCGAACACGTCGGCCGGCCCAGCCTGGCGCTGTACTTCGCCAAGATTCGCCGCCTGCTCAAGCCCGGCGGCCTGGTGATGAACCACGGCATCACCGCCGGCGGCACCGACAACCCCCAGCTTGCCGGCGGCATGGGCGACTTCATCGAGAAGTACATCTTCCCCGGCGGCCAGCTCGTGCATGTGAGCGTCATGCTCGACACCCTGGCCCGCGGTGGCCTGGAGCCGCTGGACGCCGAATGCCTGCGCCCCCACTACGCCCAGACCCTGTGGCACTGGCTCGACGCCCTGGAGGCCCACGAGGCCGAAGCCCGCCAGGCGCTGGGCACGCATGCCGAGAAGATTCTGCGTGCCTACCGGCTGTACCTCGCCGGCTCGGCCATGGGCTTCGAGCAGGGCTGGATCTCGCTGTTCCAGGTGCTGGGCTCGCATCCCGATGGCGTGGTGGAGACCCGCCAGGAGCCCGCCACCACGCTGCGCGCGGCGCAAAGTGAATATCCGTTCAATCGTGAGTACATGGTCGGCAATCCCAAAGTGGGAGAACGACCATTGCCGTCAAACGCCGAATGCACCGCCTTTGCATGAGGTCTGCATCATGCTGAAATCCGATCGACCCAACTCATTCACCGCCCCCAAAGCCGAGGCCAGGCATGGCGTGCAAAATCCCGGGAATTTGCGTTGGTCACTCGAGCCCACGCGCGGCCAGGAAATGGTGGCGCGCTGCATCGTGGAAATGGGCACGACCACCTATTACCAGGCGCTCAACACCGTGTGCGGCGAGCCGGTGCTGCGCGAGCTGACCTGGCATATCCGCAACGACGAGGTGCAGCACTACAAACACTTCTACCACTACTTCCTGCGCTACCAGCGACACGAGAACCTTCACCGACCGCAGGTCATCGCAGCCCTGCGGCGCCGGGCAATTGAACTGCGTCACAGGGCTGCCGACATCGCCCTGCGCCACGCGACGACATGGCGCTTCCGGGGGCGCATATTCCTCCAGTGCCGGTTCCCGGAGGCCATGAAGCGGGTCTTTGCACTCATGGCGACGCAGTATCCAGTCGGGCTGGGCGTGCGCATGGCGCTCAAACCATTGCAACTCCATGCCCGCGTCCAGCGCTGGGCAGAGCGGCCGCTGGCTGCTCTGGCACGCCGGGCGTTGTTGAACTGGCGAGCCGAGTTTCAGACAGAAAATTGATCAATGGACATACACAACCCATGCTCATTGATTGGCGTGGATGCCCAACCCCCGCCCATGTCTATTCCGAGTCAGCGTCGACCCCTTCACGGGCCAGGTGGTCTGCGTTTTTAATTTTCGCGCCCGTATGAAGGAGAAGCATCATGGCTATCGTCCAATGGGATCCTTGGCAGGAAATCGAGGATATGTTCGACCGCTACACCCGGGCGGTTGGATGGCGGCAAAGGCGGACAAAGGGTGGAGAGCCGGCAACCGCCGTTGATTGGTCGCCGCAGGTTGACATCGCGGAACCCCCCCAGGAGTTCACCATCAAAGCGGAGATCCCCGAGGTGCACAAGGATGACGTCAAGGTCATGATCAACGATGGCGTTGTCACCATTGAAGGCGAGCGCAAGCGCGAGAAAGAAGACAACGACAAGACCTTCCACCGTATCGAACGTTTCTACGGCAGCTTTAGTCGCAGCTTCTCGCTACCTGAAAACATTGATAGTCAAGCTGCGGTGGCAACCTTCAAGGATGGGGTGTTGACGTTGCAGATTCCGAAGACTGCGCAAACACAAACCAAGAGCATTGAGGTCAAGGTGCAGTAGGTGATGGCATTGGCAGGCCCTGCCCAACATCGCATCAGGCCTGCTGGTGTCGTTTTCTTCTTGAGGATGAGGTTTAAAGTGTGGTGAAGGTGTCCACATGCTGCAGCAGCCAGCCAGCCAGCCGGGCGGTAGCGGTTTCATGATCCGGGCCTCAGCTTTCCAGCTCGCGCCGCATGCGGTCATAGGTCTCGCGGTCGATGTCCCCGCGGGCGTAGCGCTCCTTCAGAATGTCCAGATTCAAAGCCCGAAGGGATAGGTTTCGGGCAAACCTTCAATCTCCTGCGTCTGCAATGGCGACACGGCGGTGGTCTGGTCGAACCAGATGTATTCGTCGAACTGTTGCGGCAGCACGGCCTGGAAGTAATGGCTTTGCAGTTCAGTCTCGGGGCGGTAGATCACGCCGATGGCTCGTTCTAACCTAGGGGTTGCCAGATCACCGAGCGAACCTTGGAGAGTTGGCCTGCGCAAGGGCAGAAAGAACCGCGGCACTTCAGCCAGATGGCAGAGATGCTCATAGCTTCGCGGCAAGGATGGACGCACGGACTTGACCTCCATCGGGCCGTCCCATTGCGATGCTGCGGCGACACTTCCGCTGTCCGTGCCGAATCCGACGCTGTAGGCCTGCTGGCCGAAGGCGTTGCGGCACAGATGCCCGATGTTGAATTCACCCCGCAGGGACATCTCGGTCGCCGAGGAGTCACCCACATGGGAGTTATGCGCCCAGACAATCGCCTTGCTCTGCGGCCCGTAGTAAGTCAGCAGGGACTGCAAGGTTTCGAACATATAGCTGTCACGCAGGTTCCAGGAGGTGCGGGAGCCGTAGTACATGGTGCGGTAATAGCGCTCCGCGTTGGCCACGAGGCGCGCGTTCTGGATCGCATCCAGGAAACGCTCGCCGTCGTGTCGGGCGTAGGCCGCGTGCTTTTGCAATAGCTCCTTGAGCATGGAGACGACCTCGCTCTCGCACGTGCGGTAGTGCTGGGTCAATGCGGCGTGCGCATAGGTCGATGGGTCGACCTGCCAGGGCGTGAGGCAGCCGTAGCGCTCGCGTGCCACCCGCGCCGTGGGCGGATCGACGCGCTCCAGGTAATCCAGCACGGACTGGATGGAGGTGTAGAGGCTGTAGAGATCGAGCCCATGAAACGCCACCCTTTGTCCGGGCTCGAGACCCGCGTTGTGTTCGCGTAGCCAGTCGACGAAATCGCGCACCTCGTGGTTGCGCCACATCCAAGTGGGAAAGCGGGCAAACGCGGTCCATTCCGAGGGTCGGAATGCGGCATGCCGCACGTAATGGTCCACCCTGGCCGCATCGGGCCAGTCGCCCTCGATGGCGACGAAGTCGAAACCCTTGCGGGTGATCAGGGCGCGGGTGATGCGCGCGCGCATGCGGTAGAACTCCGAACTGCCGTGGGTGGCCTCACCCAGCAGCACGACGCGCGCGTCGCCGATACGCTGCAGCAGGCCGTCGAGGTCCGCGTCGTCGATCGCATCGAACGGCTCGACCTGGCGTGCGATGGCCCGGGCCAGCTTGGCCTCCTCGGCAGGCGTCTCCATGTGCGCGGCCTGCGGGCGCGGGCGCACGCCGTCGGGGCCCCAACCCTCGTCGCCCATCAGTGGGACGAAGCGGACATCGGCGACGTCCTCGCGCTCGAAGCGCAGTTCCGAAATGCGCGTGACCCGGATCAACTCCTGCACGCGCTGATCGACCCCCACGGGAATCACCAGGCGGCCGCCGATTTTGAGTTGCTCCTTCAGCGACTCGGGAACCCCAGAGCTGCCGGCAGCCACCACGATCGCATCAAATGGCGCATGCTCCGGCCAGCCTCGCGTGCCATCGGCATGCAACACATGCACATTGCGAAAGCCGTGATCGGTCAGCAGCGACGCTGCCTTCTCGGCGAGTTGGCCAATGCGCTCGACGGTGTAGACGTCTGCCGCGATGCGCGACAGCACGGCTGCGGCGTAACCCGAGCCGGTGCCGATTTCCAGCACCTTTTCCCCACCCTTCAAACCCAGCGCGGCCATCATCAGGGCGACGATATACGGCTGCGAAATGGTCTGCCCCTCCGCGATCGGCAATGGCGCATCTTCATACGCAAACTCCCGCAGATCTTCCGGCAGAAAGATCTCGCGTGGGATGGTCGACATCGCATCCAGGACCAGGGGATCCAGCACCCCGCGCTGCGCGATGTGATGCTGCACCATCCAGACGCGCCGTTTGGCGAAATCAGGCTTGTTCATGGCCTACTCCACAGCAATACAGCAATGGTGCATCGAATGCGCTGGCTCGCTTCCCGGCGGGATCATCCGCCCTTCGGCACAGGTCCATGCACGATCAGGACCGGCGCGGCGCACAAGCGGGCTGCGCCCTCGGCCACGCTACCCAGAAACAAACGGCTCAGGCCACGGTGACCGTGGCTGCCCAGAACCACCAGATCGGCCGCCACCGCCTTGGCCTCGTCGGCCAGCAACTCAGCCACCCGCTTGCCGATGATCTCCTCTTCCAACAGCGTCGAGGTAGCCGCCAAGCCGGCCTGCTTGGCCGAGGCCACTGCGCGGCTGAGAATGGCTTCGCCTCGATGGCGATAAATGGTCAACAAGTCCACCTCGGTCACCTCGTCTGTTTCGGCCCAGAGAATGCCTGCGACGTCGAACACGTGAACGAAATGGAGCTTGGCATGCTGCTCCTGGGCCAGACGAATGGCATGTTGCAAAGCCGCTTCGGAGACTGGACTGCCATCGACCGCGACCAAAATTTGCGTGTACATGGTTTCCTCACGGATTTTTCTGGGTCAAGATCCGCATGACCTACGCTACGCACCGTGCCCCATCACCAGCGCAGGTAGACATTCATATCGCCGGTATGTGCCCGGATGCTGCGCAACTCCCCCTTGTAGATGCCCACCAGGGTGTAGGAGCCGGCTGGTGCCTTGAGGTAGCACAGTGGGCCATCCGCCACAAAGGATGCGACCGTCTTGTGACCTTTTTTGACTTGGATCGGCACGTCTGCGAGATAGGCGCCACGCGGCCCTTCGACCATCCAGAATCCCAAATTGAAGTCATGGGCCTGGCGTTTCAATTGCTGCAAATTGCCCTCGCCGACACCTCCGCAGCGGTGGGCGATGGCCAGGCTGGGACGCGGCTGGGAGTAGGCGACTCCGCAAACCAAGATGGAGCTCATGCAGACCAAGGCCACCAGAGGCCGACGAACTTGAAAAGACGTGCTCTTGAACATTGAAATCCCCTGATCGAACTTGAAGGAAAACGCACTCTCTTGAAGATCCGCTGGCAGCGCTTATTGGGCAGCCGGATGCGCCTTGGGATGGTGGGTGAACGAGAGATAGCCGGATTGCGCCAGAAGATCTTTGGCCCGATGCATATCCTTCGGATCGCCATGGACAAGCAGTAAAAAATGGCGGGCCTTCAACTCGGTTTCGTAGTGCAGTACGGCATCCTTCGGAATGCCCAGCGCACTCAGGGCGCCGAACAGCGCCCCAGCACCGCCAGCGAAGACCGCGCCCTCCACGCCGCCGACCACTCCGCCCGTCAAGGTTGAAACCAGGGCTGCGGCAAAAGGACCAAGGGCCACAATGGGCCCGACCGTCGGGACCACGACGAATACAACACCGAGCAACAGGCCAGCCATGCCACCCCAGAAGGCACCAAGTTTTCCAAAGAATTTGGCACGATCCCCGGCGTTGAAGAACCCGACCACATGCTCTTTTGTTTCGTAGTCGCGCCCCGCGATGGACAGCTTTTTCATGTCGAACCCTGCGTGCTGCAGGGCTTTGACGGCATCTTCAGCCTTGATGTGGGAATCATAAACAGCAACGGCGATGTCTTGGGTTGGGGTCATGATCATTCCTCAATTCGATGAACGTGAAAGGTGGGCCGTGTCGCAACAAGTCCCGCGCCATCAGCGGCGCCGGCCTTGCAGAAAAGACAGGATTTGCAACAAGGATAGAAAAATATTGAGCACGTCGAGATAGAGCGAAACCGTGATGAAAATCGGGTTGGTCTCACCACCGCGCACCAGGCGGCTGGTATCGACCAGGGTGTAGCCACTGAAGATGAACAGCGCCGCACTGGCCACGGTCAGTTGCAGGGCTGGCATTTGCAAGAAGAAATTGGCGATGCCAGCAAGAATCACGATGATCAAGCCGACGAACAGGAAGCCGCCCATGAAGCTGAAATCCCGTTTGGAGATCCAGGCATAAAGCGACAGTCCACCAAAAATTGCAGCCGTGCCGATTGCCGACTCGGCCACGATCAAGGGGCCGTTCGACAATTGCAGGGTGACCGCCAGCATGGGGCCCAAGGAAAGACCCATGAGGCCAGTGAAGACAAAGACCAGCGGGAGGGCGAGTGGGCCTTGCTTGGCTCCCGTGAACAGAATGGCGAACAGCACACCGAACGCCAGGATCATCAGAATGAAGGGGTGCTGATACGGGAAGGCCATGCTCATGCCGAACATGGCCGCGACCGCAGTCACCACCAGCGTTGCCGCCAGGAGAGCATAGGTTTTGCGTACCAGCTCATGGGTGGCGACGGAGGCCATGGAGCCTGGAAACTCGGGCAAATAGGATGGTCGAGGCATGGTCCAACTCCATCACATGCTGTGGTCTGCGATCCGGCCCATGACAGATACCGGAACACGAGAAAACAAGTTTGTGCGGCTTCACGATGCTTGCCCTTGATGCACATCAGATAACACCCTGGGATTTTGTTGGACTTGTTTGACGATGTAACCCCGCCCACGCTTCCCATGTCGAAGTGACTCCGCGCGTGCCACCGCAGGGACGCGCCTATCAGGCATCCAGCGAAGAGCGGAAGCGCAGCACACTCACGGTGAGCAGGATCGCCGCCAGCAGGGCCATCGCAGCCAGATCGGGCCACAACACCGCAAATCCAACACCCTTGAGGAATACAGCGCGGATGATGACCAGAAAATAGCGCAGCGGGTTGATCAGTGTGAACCACTGCAGGGCCGTGGGCATGGCCGCGATCGGGAAGGCGAAACCCGAGAGAATGAACAGCGGGTTGACGAAAAAGAAGTTGAGCGCGAAAGCCTGCTGCTGCGTTTTGGAAAAGGTGGACAGCAGCAACCCGATACCGACCACCGCCAGCAGGAACAGCGTGGCGCCAGCCAGCATCACCAGCGGATCGCCAATAAATGGCACCTTGAACCAGAAGATGCCAATCGTGCTGACCAAGGCGATGTCGCCCAGTCCGATGAGAAAGAATGGCATGGTCTTGCCCAGGATGAACTCGATTGGCCGGATCGGGCTGACCATGATCTGTTCCAGCGTGCCGACCTCGCGCTCGCGCACGATGGCGAAGGCCGTCAGGCTCACCACCTGCAGCAGGGTCAAGCTGCCGATCACGCCGGGAATGAAAAACCAGCGATCCTCCAGGCCTGGATTGAACCAGGGCTGCGTTTGCAGCATGACGCCGATTTCGGGTCGAGCGAGGCTGGCGTGAGGGGGTAATAGCCTGCTGGCCTCGTCGCTGGAGAACTGCATGACAATCTGACTGATGTAGCCCAGCGCGATCAGCGCGCTGTTGGAGTTTGTGCCATCGACAATGACCTGCAGCGGTGCGCCCTTGCCGTTTTGCAGGTCGCGCTGGAAACCGGCGTGGATGACGACGGCCATCAGCGCCACGTTGTGATCGATGGCGCTCTTGACCTGGGCATCGGTTCTGGCCTCTTCGACCACGTCAAAGCGTCCCGATGCGACGAAGTGGGAGAGCAGGCTGCGGCTGGCCTGGCTCTGGTCGAGGTCGAGCACGACGGTGGCGACATGGTGCACGGTGAACGTGGCGGCGTAGCCGAACACCAGCATCTGGATGATCATCGGCACGATGAGGCGAAACATCGCCCAGCGATCACGCCGGATTTGCAAAAACTCCTTCGTCAACATCGCGGACAGGCGTTCGAACATGCCTTTAGTCCAGCCGCTTGTGGAAGGCGCGCGCTGCGAGCCAGACGATGACCACGGCGAAAATCACCAGACCCAACAGCGGTTGCCACAGGTCGATGATGCCGCTGCCTTTCAGAAAAATGCCGCGCAGGATGGTGACGTAGTAGCGCGGATAGACGATGAGCGTGAGCGCCTGGATCGGGGTCGGCATCTGATCGATCGGGAAGGTATAGCCCGACAGCAGCGTGGTTGGCAACAGGGTCACGAGCAGGGCAATCTGACTGGCGCCGAGTTGGCTGCGGACACGTACCGAAATCAGGTAGCCGATGCCGAGGATCACCAGGCTGAATAGCGCGGTCGCGGCAAACAGGGTGAGCAAGCTGCCGCGAAAGGGCACGCCGAACCAGAACACGGCCAAGCCCAGGCAGACGGCCGCATCCACCATGCCGACGACGAAATAGGGAATGAGCTTGCCCAGCATGACCTCCAGCGCCATCACCGGGGTGGAGATCAACTGCTCCATGGTGCCGCGTTCCCATTCGCGCGAAACAGTCAGCGAGGTCAGTTGCGCGCCCACCAGGGCGAGAATGACGGCCACCACGCCCGGAATGATGAAATTGCGACTGTCGAGCGTTTCGTTGAACCAGGTACTCGACTGCAGCTCAACCTGGCCGAGCAGCGAAGGCTGCACGCCGTGCGCGGCGGCCCACTGCGTCTGGACCTGCGCATTGACCTGCGCCACCGCGCCCTGGATATAACCCAGTGCAATATTGGTGGTGTTGACATCGGTGGCATCGAATACCGCTTGCACGTTGGCGGCCCCGGTCGTGGCCAGCGTGCGCGAGAAGTTGACCGGGATGACCACCGCCGCGATGCATGCGCCAGTGTTCATCGCATCGCGGATGCCAGCCTGACTGTGCAGCACCTTGCTGATGGAAAACCAGCCGGCGGCGTCGAATGCGCTGACGATGGATCGGCTGATCTGGCTGTTTTCCTGGTCGTCAATGCACATCGGCACATGCTTGATGTCCAGGCTCACGCCATAGCCGAGCAGGCCCATCTGCATCAACGGCATGATCAGCGCGATGGCCAGACTGCGCGGATCGCGCCAGATCTGCAGCGTTTCCTTGTAGGCCATGGCCAGCAGGCGGCGCAGGTTCATGCCGCGTTCCTTGCGTCCTGCCCATGCGACACCAGGCGCACGAACACGTCTTCCAGGCTGGGCAGCACCTTGCGCGTCTGTCCCGTCTGGATGCCATGCTGGGCCAGAAACGCCGGCAGCGTGTCGAGGGCGAGGCCTTCTGACGCCAGCACCACGTGCAGCTTGTCGCCGAAGATGGCCGCTTCGACCACGCCCGGGGCACCCGTCAGCACCTTGAGGGCTGCGCCCAGCGGGCTGCAGGTGACCTCGAGCAGGTCTCCACCCAGGCCATGTGCGCGCAACTCGCCAGGACTGCCCATGGCCACCAGCTTGCCGCGGTCGATCAGGGCGATGCGGTTGCAGTATTCAGCCTCGTCCATGTAGTGGGTGGACACCAGGATGGTGACACCACCGCCAGCGAGCTGGTGAATCAGATCCCAGAACATGCGCCGCGCCGCGGGTTCCACGCCCGAGGTCGGCTCATCGAGGAACAGGACCGGCGGACGATGCAGGATGGCGCAGCCCAGTGCCAGGCGCTGCTTCCAGCCACCCGCGAGCGTCGCCACCCGTGCATCGTTTTGACCCTTCAGTCCGGCCATGGACAGAGCGAACGCCATGCGTTCGGGCAGCTCGTGTCGCGGCACGTGGTAGATGCCACCGAAAAAGCGCAGGTTCTCGCGTACCGTCAGATCGTCGTAGAGCGAGAATTTCTGTGACATGTAACCGATGTGCTCGCGCACCGCTTGCGACTGACTGCCGACATCAAACCCGGCCACCGTGGCGCCGCCCGCGCTGGGTGTGAGCAGGCCGCAAAACATGCGGATGGCGGTGGACTTGCCGGCACCGTTCGGTCCAATGAAACCCATCACCTCGCCGCGGGCGATGGACAAGTCAAGATGGTCTACCGCGGTGAACGTGCCGAAACGCTTGGTCAGACCATGTGCGGCGACCGCCGCTTGAATGGTGGCATTCATGCTTGCGGCGCCCCCAGCAATGCCACGAAGACATCCTCGATTCCCGGCTCGGTGGGTTCGATCTGCGCATCCGGCACGCCTTGCGCCGCCAGCAGCATGCGCAGTTCGGGGATGCGGCGGCCGGTATCGTCCACTCGTACATGGACTCGGTCACCCATCAGCAGCACGCCCAATACGCCAGGCCGGCCTGCCAAGGCGTCCCGCAGAGCGCGCGGCTGCGCCGCGGTGATGGCCAACAGCGCGCCGGGCATGGAGGCCTTGAGCCGCGCCGGCGTGTCGCAATGGCGGATTTCACCTTCGTGGAACAGCGCCAGACGCGAACAACGTTCAGCCTCGTCCATGTAGGCGGTCGCCATGAGGATGGCCACGCCGCTTTCGCGCATGTTGTAGAGGATGGCCCAGAAGTCGCGCCGCGAAACCGGATCGACGCCCGTGGTGGGCTCGTCGAGCAGCAGCACGCGCGGCGTGTGGATCAGCGCACAGATCAGGCCGAGTTTCTGCTTCATTCCACCCGAGAGCTGCCCGGCCAGCCTGCGCTCGAACCCCGCCAGGCCGGCAGCGTGCAACAGTTCCTGGCTGCGCGCCAGGCGCTGCTTGCGCGGCACGCCGAACAGCTCGGCATAGAAAAAAATGTTTTCGGCGATGGTCAGGTCGTCGTACAGCCCGAAGCGCTGCGGCATATAGCTCAGGTGTAGTTTGGCGGCCTCGGGCTCGGCGGCCACATCGATCCCATCGACCAGGACGCCGCCCGCATCCGGGCGCAGCACACCGGCGAGCATGCGCATGGTGGTGGTTTTGCCTGCGCCGTCGGGGCCGACCAGGCCGAAGATCTCGCCCGGCTCCACGCTGAATTCAATGCCGCGAACTGCATGCACCGGACCGAAGCTTTTGCTCAACGCGCGCACCTGCACGGCGAACTCGACCGCGTTCGCGCTCATTTTCCGGCAGGCAGCAAGATGATCGAGGCTTCGGCCGGCATGCCCGGCAGCAGTTCGTGGGTTGGGTTGTCGATGTCGATACGAACGCGGTAGACCAGTGTTACCCGCTCGGCGTGGGTTTCCACCGTCTTGGGCGTGAACTCAGCCTGCGAGGCGATGAAACCGATACGTCCGTGATAGACATGACCGGGATAGGTGTCGGTGGTCACAGCAGCCGCTTCGCCCAGGCGCACGCCGCCGAGATCCTGCTCGTTGACGTAGGCGCGCAACCAGACATGGTTCAGATCGTCGAGCGTGAAGATGGCCACGCCGGGTCCGGCCATCTCGCCCAGTTCGGCCTGCCGCACCGCGAGCACGCCGCTGAACGGCGCCTTGAGCGTGGTGTGCGCCAAAGTGATGCGGTCCAGCGCCACCTTGGCCTGCGCGGTTTTGAGGTTGGCCTCGGCCAAACTGATGTTGTTCGCCGCGACATTGATCAGGGCTTCGTCGCGCGCCAGCACAGCAGCCGACTGGCCCGCTGCAGTTACGGCCAAATCGTAGGTCTGGCGCGAAACGGAACCGGATAGGAGTTGCGCCGCGTCGCGCGCCAGGTCGCGCCGCTTTTCGGCCAGGTCCAGCCTGTCGCTCGTCACCGTGCTTTGGGCGGCAGCCAAGTTGCTGCGGTTGACGGACACCTGTCGGGAAGACGCGTCGAGCGCCGCCTCGTCGATGGCCAGCTGCTGCCGGTAGACGCTGTCGTCGGCCCGCGCCAGCACTGTGCCTGCCTGGACGAATTTCCCTTCGTCGAAAGGCAGTTCGGTAATCGTCGCCTGCACATTGGTGAAGCTCAGTACGCTTTGGTGCGCCTCGATATTGCCCGACACGACGATGCGATTCGGCGCCTGCGCCGGACCGAACACGAATTCGCGGGCGGGTGCCCACAGCCAGAGCAGGAGGCTGAGCACGGCCAGGACCACGACAAGTCCGGTGAATGCCAAGCGGCGACTGGACAGCATGATGGCGATTCCGCGATGTTGATTTCGCTTCAGTTGCCCGACGAACCCGGCCCATGAACGATCAGCACCGGCGCCCGGGACAAGCGAGCCACCCCTTCGGCCACACTGCCCAGGAAAAAGTGGCTCAAGCCACGATAGCCATGGCTACCCAACACGACGAGATCGGCCGCTACTTCCTGCGCCCGCTGCGTCAGAACTTCGGCGGGTCTGTTGCCCACCACGCCGGTTTCCAGCAAGCTGGTCGTTGCCGGCACACTGGCTTGCCGGGCCAGATCCAGGGCGCGATTGAGCAAGATCTGGCCCTGCTCCCGGTAAGTGTCCAAAATATCGGGCATGGCCCAGGTCATGTCCAGAATATCGATCACATGGGCAATATGGAGCTGCGCACCTTGATCCTTGGCGAGACGAATGGCGTGTCGCAGAGCTACATCGGAGACCTGGCTGCTGTCAATGGCGACAAAAATATGGGTGTACATGGCGTTGGGCTTCGGTTTTGCAACGCACGATATGAAACGGTGAATGTGTGTGAAGTTTGCGCGCACAGGCAGTCATCGCCCTTGATCTGCGTCAGGCCCGCTGGTCGCAGCTCCATCCGTTGGCCGCCGAGTGTCAGCGCAACAAAATGGGCTCACCCATGCCCGGGATCTGCCAGGAAAGTTGCCGGGTTTGCAGTTGTTCGCTGAAAACCTTCATGCCGCGGTCTGCGTCGCCGTGCACCAGAAACACCTTGCGCGGCTTGCCGCAGCGCGCAAGCCAGCCGAGCAACTCGGCCTGCCCGGCATGCGCGGAAAAACCGTTGATGGTGTGGATGCGGGCGCGCACCCGGATGTCTTCGTCGAACAGGCGCACATGCTTTGCACCGTCGATGATCAGCCGTGCCAGCGTACCCTGCGCGGCATAGCCGACGAAGATCACGCTGGCTGCGGCGTTCCACAGATTGTGGCGCAGATGGTGGCGCACGCGCCCGCCGGTGGCCATACCGGAGCCGGCCATGATCACGGCGCCGCCGCGGATCTGGTTGATGGCCATGGACTCGGACGCATCTCGCGTCATGCGCAGCCCGGGCAGTGCGAAAGGATCGGCATCGCGCAGGCGTTGGATGAAGCTCGCCCGCATGGCTTCGGGGTAGCGTGAGAAGATTTCGGTGGCGGAAATGGCCATCGGCGAATCCAGAAACACGCCCAGGTGGCACGGCAGCATGCCACGCTCCATGCCTTCAGACAGAGTGTTGAGGACTTCCTGCGCACGCTCCAGCGCGAAGGTGGGGATGACCACATTACCGCCGCGAACTTGTGTGGCGGAAATGGCGTCGATCAGTTCGAGGGTCGACGCGCCCCAGGGCCGGTGGTCGCGGTCGCCATACGTGGTTTCCATCACGACATAGTCGGGCGGGGCGGGCGGGGCTTGCGGGTCGTCCAGCAAGGGGCGGCCAGGATTGCCGATGTCCCCGGAAAAATACACGGTGCGGGTCGAGCCGCCGTCTTCCAGTTCGAGGAAGATCGAGGCCGAGCCGAGAATGTGCCCGGCATTCATGAAGGTGGCATGCACACCCGGGGCTACGCCCATGCGCTGGCCATAGCTTGCCGCGCCGTCGAAAAAATCCATGCTGTGGAATGCGTCAGCCAGGGTGTAGAGCGGGCTTGGCGCATGCTCTTCCCCGCGGTGCCTGGCGTGGCGCTCGGCGCGGCGAGCGTCCTCTTCCTGCAGCCCGGCTGAGTCGGCCAGCACCAGGTGGGTCAGTTCGCGCGTGGGCGGAGTGGCGATGATGCGCCCGCGAAAGCCCCGCTTCACCAGCAGCGGGATGCGCCCGCAGTGGTCGAGGTGGGCGTGGGTGAGCAACAGCACGTCGATTGAGGCCGGGTCGAAGCCGAACTCGGCAGCATTTTCCTCGGCGAGTTCGCGCCCACCCTGGAACAGCCCGCAATCGACCAGCACGCTCGCCTGATCGGTTTCGATCAAATGGCAAGACCCGGTCACCTGCTTGGCGGCACCGTGGCAAGACAGGCGAATCATGCTCGCTCTCCCGGGATGGTCGAGGATGCGCCCGCTGCAGCGGGCGCAGACTGGCTGCAACCACGTGACGTCATTTCGAGCACACCCTGTGCCAGGTCTTCATCGAGAGGGATGATCTCGACTCCCGGGGCATCGATGCCGTCTGCCGTGTCAGCGCACACGACGCGCGCCGCGCCCGCCGCGCGAATGGCGGCCAGCGCGTTGTCGGCGAACAGCCCATGCACGGCCAAGCAAATCGCGGGCGGCGCGTGCTGTTCGCGCAAGTGATTCAGCGCTGCCACCAGGGTGCGGCCCGAGCTGACGATGTCGTCGATCAGCACCGGTGTGCGTCCGAGGTGCAGGTGCAGATCGGGGATGGTCGAGCGCACGTCCTCGTCGCCCAACCGGGTTTTGCTCACCACCACAACCGGCGCGCCGACGCGGGCGGCAACGTCGGCCGCCCATTGCGCACTTTCGCCGTCCGGGCCGACGATCAGAGGCCGGTCCACATGGGCCTGAATCCACGCCGCCATGCGCGCAGCCGCGTGCAGCGCGCGGCTGCGCAGCGCATAAATCTCCGACAGATCGTGGATGCGGTGCAGGTGTGGATCAACCGTGAGCAGCCAGTCAAAGTGCGCCGAAAGCAGCCGAGCATACACACGCGCCGACACCGCCTCGCCAGGCATGAAGCGTCTGTCCTGCCGCAGATAGGCGAGATAGGGCGTCACCAACCCCACCTGTGTCGCGCCCAGATCGCGCAAGGTGCTGGCGGCCATCAGCAGCGGCACGGTCTTCGAGTCAGGGGCATTGAGAGTGCACACCAGCACCGCTTGGCCGCCGGGTGCCGGAGCCTGTACCTGGACGAGGTTTTCACCATCGGGAAAGCGGTGGACGTTGCAGGCAGCCACCTGCACCTCGACCCGCCCGCCCAGGGCACGGGCGATGGCAGCGGCGCGCGCTTCATTGCCGGGCATGGGGTAGAGCGTGAGCGCTGTCATGGTTCAGTTCTCCAGATGGATGATGGCTGGGTGGCTGCGTACGAATTCCAACGCGTAATCAAGCTCGCCCTGCGACTCGGCATGCAGCACGAACAGCAGCTGGCCACGCTCGGCGCGGGCTCCCAGATGCACATTGAGCCAAAGCCCGGCGGTCTTCGCGTGCGGTGCGCCAGCGAGTTTGGCCGCGCGAGCCAGCAGCCGATTGTCGATACGCGCCACCCGCCCGATGCGTTCAGCAAGCACGGGATGCTGAAATGGCGCCACGCCCGGCTCGCGAAACCCGCCCTGCGCCTGGCATATGGCCTGAAACTTGTGCCATGCACGGCCATCAGCAAGAGCGGCTGCGGCGATGTCATGCGCTGCCTGGCCTTGGGCGAGGCCGCCGAGTTCCACAACTGCGGCGGCGACTTGCAGGGCACGTTGGCGCAGATCGTCTGGCGCTCCGGGATCGTTGCGCAGCACCGCGATCACGTCGCGCGCCTCCAGCGCCGGGCCGACGCCGCGACCCACGGGCTGGCTGCCATCGGAAATCAGCCCATGCAGGGTCAGGCCGATGGCGTGAGCCGTGCGCTGCAATGCCAGCAACAGGGACTGCGCCTCGGCCTGACTGCGCACCTTGGCGGTGGGGCCTGTGGGAATGTCGATCACCACATGGGTGGAGCCCGCTGCGGCCTTTTTCGACAGCACGGAGGCAACGAGCTGACCCTCGCTGTCGAGGTCGAGGGTGCGCTCGACGCGGATGAGCAGATCGTCGGCCGGGCTCATGTTCATCGCTCCGCCCCAGACCATGCAGCCGCCCTCGGTTTCGACCACGCGGCGCATCGCCTCCAGGCTCAGGTCGACGCGGGTGAATGTCTCTACCGTGTCCGCTGTGCCCGCCGGCGAGGTGATGGCGCGCGAACTGGTCTTGGGCATGATGAGCCCAAGGCTGGTGGCGATGGACACCACGATGGGCGTGGTGCGGTTGCCGGGCAAACCACCGATGCAGTGCTTGTCCACCACCACCGGCTGTGACCAGCTCATGCGGCTCCCGGCATGCACCATCGCGCGGGTGAGGCTGGTGACTTCACCCGTGTTCATGCGTCCGTCCGCGCAGGCCACCAGAAAGGCTGCGATTTCCACGTTCGACAAACGCCCACCGACCACCTCGCCGATGATGGCGTCAAACTGGTTTTCACTCAGGCGTTGGCCGAAAATCTTGCTGCGCACATGACTCATGCTGTCGCTGGCCCGGGCGAAGCGAAAGCGCAGCACCTCGTCGCCGGTCGGCAAGAGACGCCGCCACGCGGCTTCCGACAGCCCCACTTCGTCCGGTCCAATCAGGTTGCCTTCCGTGAGGATGTTGAGCGTGGCGATGATGGAGCGCTGCGCCCCCAGCACCTCGATGCGCGCATGCGCCTCAAAACCTTCGGCGCGTACCACCGGTGAGTCGGCGCGCAGCACGACCACCGGTTCGTGATGGGTGTCGATACCCATGCGTTTGGGGCGCAGAGAAAACGCAGCGCCAGGATCTGCCGAGGGCTGGGTTGGCGAGGGAGTAGCCGGTTCGGTCATGATGGATGCGCTCCTTCCCCGCTTGCAGGGAAGGCCGGTCGAGGAAAACGCCAGTCGCGAACTTCTGGCAGATCTTCGAACCAGGTGCGAATGTGCAGGGCGTGCGCAGTCAGTTGCGCGCTGCAATGCCTGCGCAGCGCATCGGCCGTGGCGTCATCGCGGCCAGCCAGATCCAGCGCCTGCGCGGCCAGGTCGAAGCGGCTGATACGGTTGCGCACGACCATGTCGAAGGGTGTGGTGGTCGTGCCTTCCTCGCGGTAACCCTCTGCCTGGAAACGCTGAGGATGAGTTCGCCGGTGGACCAACCCGTCGATCACATGCGGGTAGCCGTGGAAGGCGAACAGCACTGGGCGGTCGACGGTGAATAGCGCGTCGAACTCGGCTTCTGGCAGGCCGTCCAGGTGATCCAGCGGTGACGCCAACGCAAGCAGATTCACCACATTGACCACGCGAAATGCCAAGTCGGGCACGTGGCGGCGCAGCAAGTCTGCGGCAGCGAGCAACTCGAGCATGGGCACGTCACCGGCCGCTGCCAGCACGACGGCGGGCTCGTCGGCCGCGCCGCCTTCGGCCCAGCGCCAGCGTCCTGCCCCCGTCGCGCAGTGCGAGATTGCATCGGCCAACTCCAGCCATTGCGGCATGGGCTGCTTGCCGGCGACGATCACGTTCACGCGATCACTGCTGGCAAAAGCATGCTGCGCGACCGCGAGCAGACAGTTGGCATCAGGCGCCAGATACACCCGCACATGGCGGTGCTTGCGATTGAGCACGTTGTCGATGAACCCCGGCCCCTGGTGGCTGTAGCCGTTGTGGTCCTGCCGCCATGTGTGCGAGGTCAGCAGGATGTTCAGTGCCGGAAGTGGCCTGCGCCACGGCACTTCGGCAGCCGCCTTGAGCCACTTCACATGCTGGTTGACCATGCTGTCGACGATTGGGGCGAACGCCTCGTAGCAGGCGAACAGACCATGTCTTCCGGACAGCACATAGCCTTCGAGCCAGCCCTCGCAGCAATGCTCGGATAGCACTTCGAGCACGCGGCCGTCGGCGCTCAGGTGGTCGTCGTCTGGGCGGATGGACTGCAGCGTGCAACGCTGCGTGACCTCAAACACCGCATCCAGCCGGTTCGACACCAGTTCGTCCGGACTGAACACACGCAAATTGGCGCTGCCCGCGTTGGCCCGCAGTGCATCGCGCAGCCAGGTGCCGAGTGCGCGCGTGCTCTCGGCGTCCTCAGCCCCTGGCGCGGCGACCGGCAGCGCCAGGGCGTCGAGCACGGGCAGTTGCAGGTCGATCCGCACCCGCCCGCCATCGGCATGTGGGCAGTTGCCAGGCAAAAGCCGTTCGGATGGCAAGCCGGCAAGCAAATCCGGCTGTGGGCGGCCCTGCGCGTCGAACAGTTCGTCGGGCCGGTAGCTGCGCAGCCAGGCTTCGAGCTGGGCGAGTTGGGTGGCGTCACTGCGCGCACGCGGCAGTGGCACCTGGTGAGCGCGAAAACTGCCTTCCATTGGCAAGCCGTCCACTTCGCGCGGGCCGGTCCAGCCCTTGGGGGTGCGGAGCACGAGCAGCGGCCAGTCAGGTGTGGTGCGGCCTGATCGACCACTCGAAGCGAGATCCTCGCGCCAGTCGTGCTGAATGGCGTGGATATGCGCGAAGGCCGCGTCCATCGCCCCGGCGAGCTCGCGGTGAACGGCTGCGGGGTCGTCGGTCTCCACGATCAGCACGCGCCAGCCCAGGCCGCTGAAATGCCGGTCGATTTGCGTATCGCCCATGCGTCCGAACACCGTGGGTGCGGCGATTCGGTAACCGTTCAAGTGCAGCACCGGCAGCACTGCGCCATCGCGCACCGGGTTGATGATGTGCAGTGACTTCCATGCGGCGGCAGCCGGGCCGGTTTCGGCCTCGCCGTCACCCACCACGGCCAGCGCCAGCAGGTCGGGGTTGTCGAACACCGCACCGACTGCATGCAGCAGCCCGTAGCCCAACTCGCCGCCTTCGTGCAGCGAACCAGGGATATGCGGCCCCACATGGCTGGCTATCCCGCCAGGGACGGAAAATTCGCGGCACAGCCTGTGCAGGCCTAATCCATCGCGGGTCAACTCCTGCCGCACTGCGCCGTAACTGCCTTCCAACCATGCATTCGCAAGTACTGCCGGCGCACCGTGCCCTGGCCCAGCCACAAACAGCGGCTGCATGCCATGCGAACGAACCGCGCGCAGCAGATGAGCGTAGAGCAGATTCAGTCCCGGACTCGTACCCCAGTGACCGAGCAACCGCGGCTTAATGTGTGAGAACGACAAGGGCTCATGCAACAGCACGTTGTCCAGCAGAAAAATCTGCGCGCAGGCGATGTAGTTGGTTGCCCGCCACCAGCGGTCAAGCCAGGCGACTTGGGTTTGCGCAAGTCGGGCTTTGGTTCTGCTTGCCATACCCTTTCTCCCTGCTTGACGTCGTCAGCGAAGCGGCGTACCAAGCTTTTCATTGTCTGGATCTGGCATGCCGGTCATCTGACGCATATCAATAAAGGCGGCGGCGCAGTTTGCCGATGGAGCGCTTTTTTTGATGATCAAGCCTGCCAGTGCTGTGGCCGACTGTCACCATTCATTGATGCGGCTGCCCACGTTTGGAGGGGGATTTTCAGGCGAGTTTCCGTTTCTCCGGAAGGTGTCCTTGTCAAAGCGTGGTCACGAACGCCTCTGGAGCCGGTCGAATCCGTGCCGCCTTGGCTGATTTGACCGTGCCGACAACCACGAAGCAAACAGCCTGCTCGTTGCCGCCAAGGCCGAACAGTGCCCGCAGCGCTTGGGAATTCATCGCCTGCCCACTCACGAGGCCCGCACCGAAGCCTTGGGCATGCACGGCCAGCAGCATGTTCTGCAGCGCGCTCCCCAACGACACCAGGCGCTCCGACACGGGAATCTCGGGATGATCATCCTGCGTGCGCGCGATGGCCAGGGCCAGGAACGGCGCGCGCTGCGCCTTGTCGCGAGCGTCCTGCAATTGCTGCGTCGACGCCGCTGGATCGCGCTCCAGCAAGGCTGCGGCAAACGCCTCTCCAAGACGCGCACGCGCCGCATCCGAAATCTGCACGAAGCGCCAAGGCAGAATCAGACCGTGATCTGGCGCCTGGGCCGCGGCATCGAACAACATCCGGATCTGCGGTGATGAGGGGCCTGGCGCCATCAAGCGCTTCGGGGAGGTTTGTTGGCGCTTGCGAAGCAGTTCGAGCGTCCAATCGATGGTGTCGATTTGATCCATATGGGTGTTCATCCAAGGGTTGCTCAAAATTCTGGCATCACAAAACCTGTTCAAAATGCCTGCCAAGGGACCATTGAAAGCTGCGGGATCGGCATCGACCACGCAACGGCCGCAAACCTTGATCGAGCCCTCCCATACGCGATGCGCGCCCACCGGCCAGGATCAAGCCCGTCAAAGCAGAGGCTGGGGTGTGGCGCGCATGCGGCGAGCCCAAACCGGCCGACGGCGTGGTCAAGGGTCTTGGGCTGGGGAGCCCATCCCGATCGATGTGCACGCTGCTTAGCCGCCGATAACAGGGGCTCGCCGCCCGTCAATCGGATCTTGCGCGCCCCAAGATCCATGCATGCACGCGCGGCACGGGTGATTTCCTCGAAACTCAACAAATCGCGATGCGCCAGGAATGCATGCTCCTTGCCGAAGACCTCCTTGGGCATGCAGTAGGTGCAGCGGAAGTTGCAACGGTCGGTGACCGAAATGCGCAGATCCTGCAGGGGACGACCCATCCGATCGGCCAGCAGCCGCGCGGGCTTCGACGCTTGCTTGGGAACGCTGGGCACGACGCTGGCGTGGCGACAGTCGGCGATGGGAATCGTTCGGCGCGCCACCGGGTGGATGGCCCCGGCTCGGTCGGTGTTTTCACACATCGCGTCGGTTGGTGTGCCCAGGCCAGGGTTTATTCGAGCAATCCGTGTTTGAGTCCTCGGGAGTGATGATCGGTCCAGTGTTCGCCGCTTTCGGAGCTGTAGTACTGCACGAGATGGGCATGCGTTGTGGTTGGTTGATCGACGACCGTTTTGTACACGGCCACGCCGTACTCGGGGTGCTTGTGCTGCTCGGCGAGTGCCAAGCGGTTCACCACGTCCAGCGTGCCAACGGCAATCACATAACTGCGTTGCTCGGGCTCACCACGGTGGAAGGCCTGTGCGAAATACACGATTTCGGTTTCCATGGATGCGTCTCCCCTGCCGATGACATCGGCACTCAAATGCAGGCCACGGTCTGCTCGACATGGCCGCTCTGTGGAATGAAGTTTGATGCGATTCGGCTTTTGTCATCTTGATCCAAGACAAGGCTGACCGGGAGCATCCAGGGCAACTTGCGTAAGGTCGCGCCGCGGGACAAGGCGTTGAATTCGACGCCATCGGCGGTTGAAGACGCTGATTTGAACATAAGGAGAATCCCCGATCGGAACCCCGCTGTGAGGCGCGTTCAATGGTCTTGGCAGACGGTGTCGCAAAGATCAGCCACGACGGTGTTGCCAATGCGGTAGGTCGCAACGCGCCCCTCACGGGTGCGATGCACGATGCCGATCTGGCGCAGATGACGCAGATGCAGGGACGTGTTGGGCTGCCCCGCCTGCCGCGCGACAAGCGACTGGCCGATGGCTCCGACCTGAGTCGCATCGATCCCTCGGAGAAAGATCGAACGCCAGACCCCCGCGATTGGCCTGCGGATGATCGAGTACCGACTGGAGAGCGTCAGCGATGCCGAGCCGATCGATCGCTTGGCCACCAGCGTGCTGGATCCGCAACAAGCCCCGGCGCAGGAACTGGCCGCGCTGGACCGCGAGCGCTGGGAGATCGAGACGGCGCTGGACGAGCTCAAGACCCACTTGCGCGGCGCCAGGATCGTCTTGCGCAGCAAGACTCCCGACCGGCCGCCGTTCATTCACGCTGTGCGCGTCGTGCGCCGCAAACTCCCCGTCTTCAACGCGATTCCCCCTGTGCAGAGGCAAGCCTTCCATGAGCGTGTGCTCGACACAATCTTGCAGGAGGGGGTTGCCTGCCATCGCGGCCGACGCAATCTGCGCAGCGTCAAACGAACAATGAGCAACTGGCCACTGCGACGACGCCACGCCAAACCACCGCGGCCCGTGGTCATCAATCAGGCAATTCCAATCATTAAGCGACAAGTATCGCGCCTAGCAGGAAGTTTTGAACACGTTCCCTAGGAGGCTGTCGGACTTGAACCCGAGCGAATCCGATTGATCAGTGCGACGCGTTTTTTTTGACAGCGGCGCGCTGATCGAACGCTCTCGATGGTTGGCGAGACACTGTGAGGGCACATGGGGCGGCCTGGGGACTCGGTTTTGGCGTGGTCGGGGCGCACTATTGCCCTCACGCGGCTCGCAGGACGTGCATGCGCTTGATGTTCCAAGCCATGGTCACCAAGCTCCATTCGCCTTGTGCCTTGGCCAGCCCGCGCATGCTCATCTGGCGCCAACCCATCACTTGCTTGATGATGCCGAACACCGGCTCCACTGTCTGCTTGCGCAGGCCGTACAGGGCTCGGCCTGCTTGCGTGCCCAGGCGGTGTGCCATCTGCACGAGCGGATCCGTCGTCTGGGGCTCGGGCACATCGGGTGCAAAGCGCCCCATCACCGGCGTGTGATGCGACTCCCGCTTGAGCGCCAGCAGCGGCTCGATACCCGCGTCGTTGCACGCGATCACGTTGGCTTGGCTGAAGAAGCCGTTGTCCGTGATGAGCGTGTGCACCTCGCCCAGCACCGCGGGTAACGCTTGGATCTGCTGCAGCGTAGGCACAACTTCGCGCTTGTCGTTGGATGCCTGGCTCACATGCTGGGTGATCACCATCATCGTCGCGATGTCCACGCCGGCTTGTGCGTTGTAGCTTTGCTCGAAGCCCCCACCCGACACGGGCATGATGCGCGACTCTTCATCCGTGAGGTTGACCTGATCGCTGCTCCGGGGGCCGGCCTCTGGCGGCTCAGGGTCCTTGCCGCGCGGCTTCTTGCCCGCCTCGCGCTGGGCTTGGCGCTTGGCGGTCTTGGCCTCGTACTCCTGCTGCTCGACCTGATGGCGTTCGCTGGCGCGCTGCTCGATCTTGGCCTTGGCCTGCGCGATTGCGCTCAAGCGATCTGCACGCAGGGCGATCTCCGCCGGCACATCCATGCCGTCGGGTACCGTCGCGCGGTCGCTGTTCTCTGCCAGCGCCAGCAGCGTTTGTACTTCCTGGCGCAGCTGCGCCTCGATCTTGTTGGCATGAGCCCACGACAAGGCCTTGTGCTTGCTGGCGTTGGCGTCGATCTTGGTGCCATCCAGCGCGATGTGTCCGAGCTTGAGCAGCTTCATCTCGCGCGCCAGAACCAGCACCTGCACGAACAGTGCCTCCACCTCCTTCAAGAAGCGGCGGCGGAACGTCGCCAGCGTGTCGTGATCGGGGTGGGTATTGGCCGCAACAAAGCGGAACGCCACCGAGTCGTAGGTCGCCCGCTCGATCTTGCGGCTGGAGTGCACGCCGTTGGCGTAGCCGTAGATCAGCAGGCCCAGCAGCACCGCCGGATGGTGCGCCGCCGAGCCCCGGCCTGCGTACTGTCGGGCCAGATCGCCCAGATCAAGCTGCTCGATGACTTCGACCACGAAGCGCGCCAAGTGATCAGTGGGCAGCCATTCGTCCACCGACGGTGGCAACAGATATGCGGTGTCTCGGTCAACAGGGACGAAGCGGCTCATCGGCTCGGGCTCTCGGTTGTGCAGCAGCAATTGTCTCGGATAGCGTCTTCATCCGGAAGACCGCAAAGTCCGACAGTCTCCTAGAATGAATGCATGTCGCGGCCTCCCTTGCCACGCCTGCGCACCCTGATACGCCAGCAGGCCAGCCTCACGACCATCGTTCTGATGGCGTGGACTTACGCCTTGCTGCCAACCCTGCAAGCGCTGGCATTCCCCCAGCGCTGGGTGGAAGTCCCCTACTGCGCAGGCCAGCTTGGGTCTTTCCAGGCCGCACCGAACGCGCAAGCCCAAGCCCAAGCGCCGCACACCGAGACTCCCCACCAGCCGCCGCAACACCTGCTGATCCAGCTCGGCCACGACCAGACAGCCCTGCTCGATCAACCGGCCCTGCTGCCTGGCGCGCAGCACATCGCCCCGAGCCCACAAGGCGAATTCCGGTTTGCGCGCCAGCAGGAGCGGACTCCGCGGGTCGAAACGCGTTTTCTGCGCCCTCCGTCCCACGCGCCACCCTGGGCTCCCACCCTGACGCTGTGACCCGGCGGGTGCGTGCTGTGCCACCGCGCCCGCTCCAACTTGTCATCATCAATGCCGCGCCAGGCGTGAGCTTGGCGCGCGCGGGAGCCTTCGATGAACCATTCCATCCGCGAAACAACCCCACTGCGCTTTGCCCTCACCAGCCTTGCCGCCACCGCAGCCTTCCTGACCCCCGCCATCGCCGCAGCCTGTGCCTGCGGCTGCGGCGTCTTCAACCCCGGCCTGCCGGGTCTGCCCAATACGGTCTACAGCACCAAGATCTCGCTGCAATACGACGCCATGAACCAGAACGAGACCCAGCATGGCAGCAACATCGTCTCGGGGGATCTGAATCCAGACAAGCAGATCAAGACCAATTTCTTCAACCTCGACATCCAGCACATGTTCAACCGCCAGTGGGGAGTCATGGCGATGATCCCCTACTGGAACCGGCATTTCGTCACCGACAACAATGGCACGGTGGGCCAGACGGACCAGCGCCAGGGTGTTTCGCAACAGTTGCTCACCTCCAACGCGACCGTGCTGTCGGACATCCGGGTGATGGGCATGTACACGGGGTTCGAGCCGGACATGTCCAGCGGGGTGATGTTCGGCTTGAAACTGCCCACAGGCTCGTTCAACGCCGGAAACGACTACCAGGGCAAGCCCATCATGGATCGGGATACCCAGCCTGGCACCGGCACCTCCGATCTGCTGCTGGGCGGCTACAAGATGGGCAATGAGAACGATTGGGGCTGGTTCGTTCAGGGAATCTGGCGCCATGCGCTCGGCAGCCGGGAGGGCTACAAGCCGGGGGACAGCGTGAACCTTGCCGTGGGCGCGCACTATGACGGCATCGAGGCCAGCACCGATCTGGTTCCAACCCTGCAGTTCAACGCCCAGTGGCGCGGCCATGACCAAGGTGGCGGGGATGCGCAGTACGGCAATAGGGACAGCGGCTACTCCAACCTCTACATCACCCCCGGCGTTCAGGTCAATCTGAACAGCCATTGGCTGTTGAATGCTTCGGTGTATATGCCGCTCTACCGTCATGCCAACGGCTATCAGCAAGTTGCGCACTGGATGGGTAACGTGGGGGTGACGTATCAGTTCTGAGGCAAACGACATGGGTGGTTTCAACCGATCCGCCAGGGTGCACGTCGGATAGGGCAGCCGAAGCCGTGAAGAACAGTCAGGATGTCTTCGTCGCTGTCATGTCCGCATTGCATGACAGGGGCCGAGCGTTTCTGGCCAATTCGTGGCGCGCGTGCCAAAATCCATCCACGCCAAGCTCTCTCGTGCCCAAGCCGAGGGCGTGTGCCTCAATGCGCTGGCGTTGGCGGCGGGCATTCACACCCAGTTCGCGCGGTGGATGCGCGCCCAGCCTGCAAGCCAAACCCTCTCGGGCACGGCTTTGCATCCGTTGTCCAAACAACTGCTGTATCCGCATCGCTCCTCGCCAGCGTACAGGCGGGGGGTTTGGGTGCGCACCTGCGGGTCAACCTGGATGGCTCGCCCGCAGGGGCCATCACCCCGGGGCACCGGGACGCGGCCCGGCAACGCCGGGCCAGCCAGCCTTGAGTCCGCCATGACAAGGCTCGCGGCTCGCAAAAAACACGCGGAAAACCAGATAACGCGTCATATCAAAGACGTCCTTGCGGCCGCCTTCGATCTCCACAAGGTTGCTGAAATCCGGAAGTTGACGAACATTTTTGACGTTCCGTGCCTGGAAATCGACACAACAGGTCAGTCAAGCATGCAGACCCTGAGCGTCATCTCAGCCAGAAAGCGCGTGCCCTGTATCTCGCGACGGTGTAAGGCTCAAGTCTGGGGATGACCGAGCTTGGTTTGCGACCCCGGCAAGCAGCAGGCCCAGCATCACCATGAAAAACCGCCCCTCGTTGACGTCCAGCAGCAGTGAGTTGAACAAACTGCCGATGGCGACCGTGGCAATCACTGCCTGCACAGCGTCACGATCCACGCTTGGCAGTTTCAGGCCTTGACGCCACGCGGATGCCCCCATGCCCAGCAGAAGGATCAGCCCGACAATACCAAGTTGGGCCGTCGTGCCGAGGTATTCATTGTGTGGGTTCACGGCCACCAGGGTGTCGGTTCCGGCCACGAGCTTCTTATAGTCTTGGTGGAGGCTGCCGGTTCCCGTGCCAAACAGCGGATGTTTCGCGATCAGGGCGAGGGTGTTTTGCCAGAACTGCAGACGCAATCCCATCGAGTTTCCGGTCAACATGCCTTCGTGCGGATGCTGGCGCTGGGCGTAGGCATGGACGTTGCTGATGGCCTCATCCAGCCGCCTCTTGGCCACTGGGGATGTGGTGAATGCAACTGCGGCCAGCAGGGTCGAAGCCAGAGCCCCGATCATCATTCCACGCCACCCGAAGCGCTGCCAAGCCAATAACACAATCAGCGCGAAAAGAATGACATAGCCGGTTCTTGCACGGTTTGTGTACAGGACATCGAAGGCGATGCAGGCGGAGGTCAAAGTCCATAGCCAGGCCCAGCGCTTGGAAGCAAACGCCTTGCGGGCAAAAAAATAGGCGGCAAAGGCCATGATCGTGCCGAAGTGGATCGTGCCTTGCACCATGGATTGTTGACAGCGTGTAGGCACCCACCCAAGAAAGCGAGCGTAGGACAGCGCAGCCGCGAGGACTGCGCCCACGAGAAAGGCTTGGATGGCACGCTGTCGCCAGCGTTCATTGCTCATGGTCATGACCAGCAAGGGCAGCAGCAAGAGCTTGGCGTACTTGGTCATGAAATTGATGACGCCATGCTGTGTGCCCGCGCTGTAGCTCGCGCCAATGATGAACATCAGCAGCAAGGCCGTCGCCCACATCGCCGCTGGCACCGCTTTCCAGCGCTGAAATTGCTCCGTCCATCTGCCGCTCCATGGCCAAGCCAAAAGCAGGAGAACCACGGCGATGGAGCCCCAGGCCGTGGGCAGTGGCAGGGTGAACACCAGCAACACTGCAGCGAGATCAATCGGGCGCCATGGCCTTGTTGGTTCGGCAAATTGTTGCGACATGGCGCTTGGTATCAATGGAAAGTGAAGGTCAGTTTTGTGCCGCTGATGACGTTGTAAGCGGCTGTGTAGTCGGCCTTACATTCGACGCCGTCAGCGTCCAAGTGAGCAGATTGTTGGCGTTCGGGTCGTCGGCCGATCCTGGTGGGGCTGCGAGATATTTCTGTGCGCCGTTCAGGGCCGGGTCGTAGGGGCCGCCCGCCGAGGGGGCTGTATTGATGCTCAGAGAGCCGAGTTGAGAAATGGCTCAGTGTCTTCCCCGCCATCACCAGCGCGCACGATTTGATTCCCGATCCACCGCAGTGGCCGATGCCCTGAACAACACGGGTGTGGTTTCCGCGGCGTTCAAGACAGTGCTGTTCATCACTGCGCTGAAAACTTGCACCGACCTTCGCATTCGTAACCAGATCGTTGTCGGCCCCTTCACAGCCCGGCCAGTGGAGCATCCCCCAACGCGCTGATGATGTAGGCCAAGCAAAGGCCGACGAATGCAACGGCGATGGCAAAGGCCATGATCGTCATCATGACTTCCAAGGACGGCCGCAACTTCATTTCAGTTTCTCCTCACGGGATCGATGGACCGCACAATCTGCTGTCCCCTGCATTCTGGCCTCTGATTGTTGCTGTAGCGTTGCGCAGCGCCCTGCGTTCGAGAAGGTCGGCGCTGAAGGACCATCGCGCACGCAGCAGCCAGCGCAGGTGTCGCCAGCAGCACGGCGGAACGCGCGCAACGCATCACCCAGTCCCTTGCGCGTTTGTCCGCTGATGTTAGTCCGCTGACAACGCCCCCCAAGCTCTGCGCACAAGACGCTTGACACCCCTGCTGCGCCGCAACTACGATTTCGAATGTTGCTTTTTTGGCCGTATCCCGGCTCAACTCACCCCATGGACAGTGGCAGTTGTCGAATCGTTGAAGTGAACGCCTGAAGGCATTCGACAGCAGCCCCAGTTCTTCGCTGCCGCCGCCCTCAGGCCGGCGGTGGCTCAGGTCGAGTTCCTCGACCTGGTTCCTCCCCCTCTTCGTGTCCGTTGCCGTGCGAGCGTCTTGTCAACGCCTGCGCGCAACCTGTTCAGCCGTCTCACACGAACGGAGGATCCCATGTTTGTGCTCCAAAAACTCCTCGCCCGCCCCGGGCTGTTCCGCAGCGGTGCCGTGCAGCTCGCGCCGGCACGCCCCGCGTCCGTCAACGTGGAGCGCCCGCGCATCACCATCAACGCTGTACGCCTGGCGTCCTTGGGCATCGCCCTGGGTCCAATCGGCGAACCCAACACCCGCCGCACCTTGAACCGTGGAGGCCGCCCATGAACACCGACGTCGCCACCCTCGATGCCCGGCTGTGCCCGGACTGCCCTCCCCTGCCGGAGAACCTGGAGCACCGCCTGCGCGACCGCCTGCACCTGGACGAGTTGCGCCGTGCCAAGCCGAACTGGCGCACCCGTCTGGCGCTGGGGCTGGCCCTGATCGGCCCCGGCGTGCTGGTCATGCTGGGCGACAACGACGCCGGCGGCGTGGTCACATATGCCCAGACCGGGGCCACCTATGGCTTGGGGCTGTTCCTGCCCCTGATGATCCTGCTGGGCTTCGTCGCCTATGTGGTGCAGGAGATGACGGTGCGCCTGGGGGCCGTCACCCGCCGCGGCCACGCCGAGCTCATCTGGAAGCGCTACGGCGCCTTCTGGGGCTGGTTCTCGCTCATCGACCTGGTGGTGGCCAATGTGCTGACCCTGATGACCGAGTTCATCGGCATCCGCCTGGGTGGCCAGGCGCTGGGACTGTCGCCCTGGCTGACGGTGCCCGCCTCGCTGGCTTTCATCACCTATGTGCTGGTGTTCCTGCGCTACTGGACCTGGGAGCGGATTTCGCTCTTCATCGCGGTGTTCAACCTCATCTTCGTGCCACTCGCCCTGTTCTCGCATCCGAACTGGCATGCGGTGGCGCTGGCCTTCGTCGGTCATGGCTGGATCGTGCCGGGCGGATTTCTGTCGCTGACCTTCCTGATCCTGATCTCGGCCAATATCGGCACCACCATCGCCCCCTGGCAGTTGTTCTTTCAGCAATCGTGCGTCGTCGACAAGGGGTTGCTGCCGCAGGACATCCGCGCCGGGCGGCGCGACTTGATGCTGGGGGTGGTGGGCATGGTGTTCGTGGCCATGGCCATCATCATCGTGGCGGCGCAAACCCTCAAGGGCCTGCCCAATGTGCAGAACCTGGACGCCGATGCCGTGCTGGGCGCCATCCGCAGCAAGCTGGGCGACGGCATGATGGCCTTGTTTGCCTTGGGGCTGATGGAAGCGGGCCTGATCGCCTCCATCGTGATCACCGCCAGCAGCGCCTGGGCGATCGGCGAAGCCTTCGAGATCGATCGTTCGATCAACGCGCCGCCGCGCAAGGCCATGGGGTTTTATCTGCCGGCGATCATCGGCACGGCCCTGGCGGCCGTCGCGGTGATGATTCCGAATCTGTCCCTGGGTTTTCTGAACCTGAGCGTGCAGGTCATCGCCACAGTGTTCATGCCGGCCGCCATGTTGTTTTTGCTCATGCTGCTCAACGACCGGGAGCTGATGGGCGATCAGGTCAATTCGGCGCGGCGCAATGCGGTGGCAGTGGCCATCATGGTCGGGCTGATCGTGTGCAATGTCCTGTATGGCGTTGCCACCTTGTTTCCGCATGCCTTGGGAGGATGAGCCATGAAGCAACTGCATGAATTCGATCCTGGGGTCATCCGCCGCTTGGTCGAGCGCGAAGGTTGGCAAAAACCCTTGCCCGAGGTGCGTCGCGTGCAACTCACAGGGCGGCAGCAAGCCGTGTTCTGGGGGCTGCGCCTCTATGTGGTGGTGATGACGGCCGTGGTCGTCTGGGCTTTCCTGCACGGCGCGGCTGGCTGAACACCCCTCTGGCGTGCATCGCGCGCCAGTTCTCCCGACTGCATGCAAGGTCCGTGGCGCACAGCGTCACGGCTTAAGGGCGCGCGCCTGACGCACCCGCCCCCATCCTGAACTGGCACGATCCCGGCTCAGCATCGGAACGCAAGGACGCATCATGTGCAAATTTCATGGCGATGCTTTGTACGCCCTGCCGCTGGCCATCGTGTTGCTGACGGTCTGGCTGCCCATCGTCCATGCCGACGATGCCGCTTTGAGCACCTCGGGCCGCTTGGATCTGACCAGCATGGCCAATGTCTCGGGCGGTCTGCAAAGCCGCCGCGCTTCCTCGGCCTTGTTCCAGTGGGGCGGCAGTCTGGGCTACGGGTAGAGCCCTTGGATGGCCAGGAGGCCTGATCGAGTTCAGCGTCGAGGGGTGCGCTCCGATGGCAACCTGCCTGCGCGCACCGGCGCCATCCAGATCCCGAGCAGTGAAGGCGGCACCTGGCCTTGGTGGTGTTCGACAACGCCGACAGTCTGGCCAGTGCCTACGGCTTCGCGGTCAATGTCACGGTGCTGGTGACGACGGCGTTTTGTCGGACGGTTTCGCTGGAGAAGTGGCATTGGAACCCGATCAAGAGCGCCATTCTGGTGATCGACCTGCTGTTGCTGGCCTCCAACAGCTTGAAGACCCTGCATGGAGGCTGGTTCCCGTTGCTGTTCGGTGCCTGCGTCTACACCGCCCTGTCGACCTGGAAGCGTGGTCGCACCCTGCTGATCGCCAAGCTCAAGGCCGACACGCCGAATGCGGCTGATTTCGTGGCGAGTCTGCAATACGCAGACATTCAGCATGTCGAAGGTACGGCGGCGTACTTCGCGCCCGCCACCGATGTGATCCCGGCAGCGTTCCTGCACAACCTCAAGCACAACGAGGTGCTGCATGAGCGGGTGGCCTTCCCGTGGACCCAGACGCTTGAGGCGCCGCATGTCACAGGGCCCGCACGCGCGGTGCTGAGCGACAAGAGGTATGGCATACACCCTGCACGCCCAGCGCGGCTTTCAGGATGCCGTGGACATCCAGGGATTGTTTGCGAACTGCGCGCAGTTCTGCGACTTCGAGTTCCAGATGAACGAGACTTCATTCTTTCTGGCGCCGCAGACCCTTGTGTCGGCACGCCGCAAGGGTCTGCACCCTGGCGGGAGGTCTTGTTCGCCTGGCTCAACCGCAACGCAGGCCGCGTCGGACTATTTCAAGATTCCGCCCAACCAGGCGGTCGAGTTGGGCACGCAGATCGAGATCTCGATCTGCGTCGGGAGTCCCTTGCGTCATTTGCCTGGAAACACCTTGATGCCCGCGGCTGTGTGCTGACACAATGGCCCATGGCCCGCCTTGCCCGCACCGATCTCACCCGCCTGGCCACCCAGCTCTGCGCCTTGCTGAGCTGCCGGGCGGCAGAGCTGCGGCTGGCCGCAACCCCGGAAGGCCTGGTTGAGTTGCGCCTGCAGCGTCACGACCAGGCACAGGCCTTGGCGCTTTCCACCCGGATCGGCACGCCCGAGGAGTTGCAAGCCTGGGCAGCGCAGGCCGGCAAACGCCCACGCCCGCGCCATGTGGTCCGTGCGTCGGCCTCGCCCGCCTCCTCATCCTCCCCGAAGCGACACCCATGATCGACCCCGTTCGTGCCATCCGCAGTTTCAACGCCGGACGCGACCCCGAGCGCCTGGCGCTCAAATACCGCGCCATGCGCCAGAGCCGCTTCGCCTTCCTGCGCGGAAGCTGTCACCTGTTCCATGACCGCCTGCCGGCAGCCAAGCTGTTCACCAAGGCGCCCACTGCCTGGCTTTGCGGTGATTTGCACCTGGAGAATTTCGGCAGCTACAAGGGTGACAACCGCCTGGTGTATTTCGATCTGAACGACTTCGACGAAGCCCTGCTGGGCTCGCTCACGCTCGATCTGGTGCGCGCCCTCACCAGCATCTTGGTCGGCGCCGATGTCCTGCACGCAGCCCAAGACGAAGCCCTCGATTTGGGTCGCCGCTTCCTGGATGCCTACACCCAGGCCATCCTGGATGGCAACGCCCGCTGGGTGGAGCGGGAAACGGCGCATGGGCGGGTGCGGCAGTTGCTCGGGGCGCTGCAAGACCGCGCCCGACCCGCCTTCCTGGACACCCGCACCGTGCGCAAGGGCAAGCGCAGGCTGCTGCGGGTGGATGGCCAGAAGGCTCTCCCAGCCAGCGATGAGCAGCGCGAACAGGTGACCGCCTTACTGGCCGAGTTTGCGGCCGCCCAGGCGCATCCGGAGTTCTACACCGTGCTGGATGTGGCCCGGCGTATTGCCGGCACGGGCAGCCTGGGGGTGGATCGCTATGTCATCCTGGTGCAGGGCAAGGGCTCGCCGGATGCCAACTATCTGCTGGACCTCAAGCAGGCGCTGCCTTCGGCGCTGGCCGGGCATGTGGCGACGCGCCAACCCAAGTGGGCCTCGCACGCGCACCGTGTGGTGGGTGTGCAGCAGCGCATGCAGGCGGTGTCGATGGCCTTCCTGCGGCCGCTGAAGTGGAAGCAGGAGTCTTACGTCCTGCGCGGCCTGCAACCTTCGGAAGACCGGGTGGCGTTGGACAGGACACAGCCATCGATGGCCGAACTCGAGGGCGTGATCAGGACCATGGGGCGACTGACGGCCTGGGCGCAGTTGCGCAGCAGCGGCCGAGGTGGGTCAGCCACCACGGATGAGCTGCAGGACTTTGCCGCTGGGCGCAAATGGGGCAAGACCCTGATGGCTGCTGCGCAAGATTGTGCGCGGCAGTGCGAGCAGGATTGGAAGGCGTTCGCGGCGGCCTTTGACGCGGGAGGGTTCAAGGGGTAGCCCAGACGGCAGGGAGTTTTGCATGGCGGCTTGGGGTCGCCGTCCGCTGGATCGCCAAACTTGGCGGCTGATAACGGCCCAAACCAGCCATTGGGCCTTGCTGCGCTCTATAGATTCGGCCCTTGAATAGTATCGTCCAGGCATGGCCCAGCCGACCCCGATCCTATAGGCGGCGGTCAATGTTTTGGAAAATGACGCGCAATGCAGCCCTTATGTTTTCTGCGCAATGATGGGCGCAGGCGGATTCGGTCATTGCCGCTCGTTTGTCGCAGGTCAAGAGACCGCGATTGCGCTTGAATTGCAATCGAATTGCTTGCGATTTCTCAAAAACAAAGGCATGTCCCCCGCGCATTATGGCGCGAATGCTCATCGAGGGGACACGGATGGAAACGTCCACACAACAAGGCGCACCGGCTTCCAAAGGACACCTCCGACCGCAAGGCCGATGGTTCCTTGCACTGATGGCCTTGCTGGTTGCCAGCACAGCACAGGCTTTCGGTGCCGAATCCGCGCAGACCTTCATCGACACCCATGCGGCCAGCGCCAGTCAGCCGTCGACCTGGCATGTCGTGCCCAAGGAAGTGGACAGCCCGGTCGGCCCCAAAACTCCGCAGGATCACAGCAAGTTCAAACAGCTCCAGGGCCCGTTCACAACCCCCGAGCAAGTCACACAGGCCTGCCTGGGTTGCCACACCCAGGCGGCCAAGCAGGTGATGTCCACCATCCACTGGACCTGGAAGGCGTGGAATCCCAAGACCAAGCAGATGGTGGGCAAGAATGAGGTGCTCAACACCTTTTGCGTGAGTCCCATCAGCAACGAGCAGTTCTGCACGGTCTGCCATGCTGGCTACGGCAGCGCCAATCCAGACAAGTTCATCCCCTTCAGTCAGCGCACCGAAGACCATGTGGACTGTCTGGTGTGCCACGATCGGACCAAGACGTATCGCAAGATCCCGTTCATCGGCGGCAATCCTGCGCTGGCCAAGATCGCGGTGCGGCCCGGTTGCAATGAGGTCTACGGCACCGACAAGCCTTATGTCGAGCCGGAAAACTTGACGGCCATCGCCCAGCATGTCGGCGCGCCCACGCGTTACACCTGCGGTATCTGCCACTTCTATGGCGGCGGCGGCGACGGCGTGAAGCACGGCGACCTCGACAGTTCGTTGAACGACCCGCCGCGCGCACTGGACGTGCACATGGATGCGAAGGGGCTGAACTTCTCCTGCCAGGAATGCCACAAGACCAGCGATCACAACATCAGCGGCGAGCATTACGCCATCGACGCCGATCCCAAGCACGCCGCTTATATGCGCGGCGACGCGCACAACGGCAACGCCGTGACCTGCCAGTCCTGCCACGGGCAGGCGCCGCACAAGGGCGACAACCTGCAGTCCAGCCTGGTGGCATCCACGCTGGACATGCACACGCGTGACATCGCCTGCGAGACCTGCCACATCCCGAAATACGCACGCGGCGGCCTGCCCACCAAAATGAACTGGAACTACGCCACCGCCGGCAAGCTCGCGCCCAACGGCTCGCCGCTGGTGATCATGGACAAGCGCGGCTGGAACACCTATTGGGGCGTCAAGGGCAGCTTCGAATGGGCGGAGAACGTGGTGCCCGAGTATCGTTGGTTCAACGGCACCGAGCGCTGGATGCACGTGGGCGACAAAATCCACCCTGATGCCCAAGGCGTGGTCAAGGTCAACTCCATCGAAGGCAGTCCAACCGATGGTCAGTCCAAGATCTGGCCGTTCAAGATCGCCCGCAACAACCAGCCGTATGACCCTGCCCATGGCATGCTCGTCGTCTTTCACTCGTTCGGCTTCGACAAAGACTCTTACACCATGAGTTACGACTGGAGCACGTCGATCGCCGCCGGGATGAAAGCAGCCCATCTACCGTATTCCGGGCATTACAAATTCATCAAGACCGAGATGTACTGGCCCATCGCGCACATGGTGGCGCCCAAGTCGCAGGCCCTCAGTTGCATGCAGTGCCATGCCGACAACGGCCGGCTGCAGAACATCGACGGTGTGTACATGCCCGGGCGCAGCAAGGACCACCAGCCATGGATCGAGCGCATTGGCCTGCTGGTGGCAGCGCTGGCCTTCGCTGGCGTGCTGATCCACGGCCTGATTCGCGTCGCGCTGTGGCTGCGCCGCCGCTAAAGCTCCAAGGAGACATCGTCATGGCCGAACAACGCATCTACCTGTTCAAACGCTTCGAGCGCTTCTGGCACTGGAGCCAGACGCTTCTCATCATCGCCATGCTCTACACCGGCTTCGCCATCCACGGCTATCTGGGCGGGCTGGAGTTCAGAACCTCGCTGCTGATCCACGAGTACGCCGCCTGGCTACTGATGATCCTGTGGGTATTCGCCATTTTCTGGCACTTCACCACCGGGGAATGGAAGCAGTACATCCCCACCTTCCGCAAGATCACACTGGTGGCGCGGCATTACGCCTGGGGCATGTTCCGCGGCGAGTCCCATCCCTATCACGCGACCCCGCTGCACAAGCACAACCCGCTGCAGCGACTGGCCTATCTCTGGCTCAAGCTGATGATCAATCCGCTGATCTGGGCCAGCGGCCTGTTGCTGCTGTTCTTCAGCTACGACTGGATCCGCCTGTCGCCGCTGGGCCTGAACCTGACCGAAGTGGCCTGGACGCACACCGTGGCGGCCTACATGATGCTGCTGTTCTTTATCGCCCATGTCTATCTGGCCACCACCGGCCACACGCCGCTCACCTACATCAAGGCCATGGTCACCGGCTGGGAAACGAGCGACGACGAACCGCAGGACAAGAGCCCTTCTTCGGCGGGCGCCTGAGACAGAACTTGCAAACGAGGTGATGCAGATGCGCGAAACGCAAAAATCATGGACCGCCAGGGCTCGCAAACCGTCCCGCCTGGCAGCCGCGCTGCTGGTCTGCGGCGCTGTGGCGCTGCCGTGGCTCGGCGAACTGGCGGTGTCGGCCCCGTCGGAAACCAACCAGAACATGCCGGGCCTGGCCGACACGCCCGGCATCAAGCCGTCGCTGCCGGTGATGGACCGCGCCTTAAACGGCGGCACGCTCAAAACCGAGCAAGGCCTGGCGGTACTGGATTCGGACGTGCTGCTGAAGCTTTACGTCTACGCCTACTCCGGCCAGCCGGTGGATTACAGCGCCGTCCTGACCGAGAACACCGAGAACATCGACCCGCCCAAGCCCGTGCAGGCCAGCGCGACGCAAAAGCAGGAGATCGACCGCCTGATCCAGGCCGCCAAGGCGCATCCCGATGTGCTGATCAAGGTCAGCGACATCGCGCTGGACGCCTACGACAAGGCCGACCAAGCCTATCCGATCGACAACCGGTTGTTCATCAAGGGCGCGGACTATTACTTCGACAACTCGCCGTTCCATTATTTTTATGCCAGCCCTGGTTCATTCCGCAAGTTGCACTGCACCAACGCCCAAACCATCGCCACACTCGACTCGGCGATCGTCAATTACGAACACTTCTCGATGGACATCGTCGGCCATGTGAGCGGCTCTGTCGCCAAGGACAAGGCGCTGTCCATCGACCTGCGCAAGATCACGCTCAAGGACACCGTCGGCGGGGTGCTGATCACGCAGGCGAGCGGTTCCTAACGACAGCCAAAACGCGGTCTTTGCGCAACAGTTCGCGCTCTAAATCCTTGATCCGCCGGGCAGACGCTCTTGTGGCCTGCGGGCTGGCTCGCATCTCCTCGGGCTCGGCCAGCGCGCGGCGGTGCAACTCGCGCGCCACGTGCTGAGCTCGGCTCCGGATACACCCCGTGCTCGCGGCACCAGGCGTTCACGCTGGCCTCGTTCATGGGTGCCGTGGTAATCACCGCCTCCAACCGCGCGCTCGCAGTCCAGCGCCATCCTCGGGCGACCCTGGACTGCGCCTCCTCGCGGAGAAAGCCGCCAAGGATGCCGGGCTGCAGGTTCTGTGCCCGATGGCGCAGGCCTGCCGGGCCGGCTTGCCGGTGCTGGAGGCGCTGGTGGTGCAGATGAGCTTCCGGGGGCTGCCCGTGCTGGCGGACCTGTTGACCGGGGCGCTCTATCTCTATGATTCCAGGACCGGCCACTGCCTCTCCAACTCGCGGCTGCATCTGGATATGGCCAAGCGGGTCGAGATGAACCAGGTCAAGGCCCAAGCCTGGCTGCGCCAGCGTCAGAACGACCTGCAGGCCGCGAAGCGGTAGCCCCCGGTGCCTCAGACCGGTCGGGTGACGCCGCAGTGGGATTCAGCCGCTGGGCTCCAGGTCGTCCAGCTCCGGGAGGTCATCCCGACCCTCGGCGTCCTCACCCCCGTCCTCGTCGCCTTCTCCTGTTGCTTCGCGCCGCTGACGGGCCCAGAGCTCAAGCACAGCTCGCCGATGGCGTGCAGCTCGGCAGCATCCACCGCTGCGCCCATCAGTTCCATGTGGGTGTCGATGGCTGTGTCGAGCAGTGCCCGGCCGTTGTCGGTCAGCAGCGCGGAGCGGAATACGGCCGGGCTCAGGCCGCCGCCGGCAGCCCGGCAGCCTGGCTGCACAACCGCTGGCACAGCTCGGCAATCTGGCACAGCCGGGCGCTGTCGCAGGCACGCAAGCCCTCTTCGAGGATCTCGCGCAAGTCCTGAATGGCTTGCAACAAGGTGGAGTGTTCGTTCGGGGCCAGCATGAGGGTGGATGGCATGGACAGGTCCTCCATGGGGCGCTGGACGTCCAGCGCAGGCCGCCAGCGTAGCAAGCCGGTGGACGATGCGAAAGAGGTCCCAACCGACAAGCGCCATCGGCAGGCCACCGGACGACCCGGGCGGCCGCCCCAGGGTGAAGCGCAGGCCTGGCCTGCGGGCCTGGGGCGGCCTGACCTGAGCCCCGGACGGCCTTGCCGCTGGCGCCCAGGCTGTCGGGCAGCTTACGGGGGCGATGCGGCGCCGGCCTTGACCCGGATCAAGGGGAGGACGCGTCTGCGCCCAGAGGCGTGTTGTATTCCGGCCTTGCCAGGCAGCACTGGAGCATTCGCGCAATGTTGAAGCGCATGAACCCATCTGGCTACCAACGGCCATCGCTGTGCGATCCGATGCAGGTAACGGGCAGTGAATCGCTCGATCCACGATCTTGCTGTTCCTGGTGTGCAGCGATAAGCTGAGGACATTTTCCAAAAGGGATGCTCCGCATGACACCGACCTACGCCGAACTGCAAGCCCAGATTGCCGCGCTCACCGCCCGGGCCGACGCTGCCCGCCGCGCGGAACTGGCCAGCGTGATCGCCGAGATCCAGCAAAAGATGGCCGACTATGGCATCACCCTGGAAGACCTGGGCGGCAAGCGCGCCAGCTTTCGCAAGGGCCGCACGGTCGCGCCGAAGTACCGCCACCCGACGACCGGCCAGACCTGGACGGGACGAGGCAAGCATCCGCGCTGGCTGGCTGCGGAGATCGCCGCGGGCCAGGACATCACCGCGTTCGCCATCGCCTGAGCGGCAGCCATGGCTGCCAACCCTGTGCATCCCGCACCCGTGCGCAGCATGCTGCGCGCCAAACTGCACCGCGCCACCCTCACTGGTGCGGATCTGCACTATGAGGGATCCTGCGGCATCGACCAGACTTTGCTTGAGGCCTGCGACATTCTCCCCGGCGAGCAGATCGAAATCTATAACGTCACCAACGGCGCGCGTCTGAGCACCTATGCCATCGCCGAACCAGCCGGAAGCAAACGGATCACCTTGAATGGCTCGGCGGCTCGGCATGCTGCCGTCGGCGATCTGCTGATCATCTGTACCTACAGTCCGATGGACGACGCAACTGCACGCGCCTTCAAGCCGCGCATCGCCTTGCTCGATCCCGATAATCAGATTGCCGCAATGAAAGCCTGAAGACGATGAATCCCAACGCCGCGCATACGCTTGCTGGCACGACAACGCAACCGTTGTCGCTCCAGAATCGATCGCTTTCCGTCAAGCTGGCCGCTGTCCTCTTGGGCACGCTGCTGCTCACGGTGTCTTCGCTGATCACGGTCCCGATGGTTCCCGTGCCGATGACCCTGCAGACGCTGGCGGTGACCTTGGTGGGTGCCCTCTACGGTTGGCGGCTGGGCAGCGTGACGATCATCGCCTGGTTGGTGGAAGGGGCTCTGGGCTTGCCGGTTCTCGCGGGTGGGGCCTCCGGAATCGCCCATTTCATGGGGCCAACGGGCGGCTACCTGTTCGCCTTTCCCCTGGCCGGTGCGCTCACCGGCTGGCTGGCCGGGCGGGGCCGGAATGGGTCGCGGCCCTTCCTGGTGTTTCTGGCGATGCTCGCGGGTAACACCCTATGTCTGCTGCTTGGCGCTGTTTGGCTGGCCGGCATGATCGGGCCGGCCAAGGCCATCACTTTGGGTGTCCTGCCTTTTGTGTTCGGGGGAGTCCTGAAGTCCATCCTTGGGGCTGCGATCGTCAGGGCCTGGTCGGCCATGCGGTAGTCATGCGAGCCGCCGGCCTCTTAGCCGCGCATGAATGCGTTCTTCCCCGGCACGGCTCAGCGCGTCCAGTGCTTGAGCCCCGCGCGGAAGATCAAGATGCGCGGGCCTGGAACCCGGTCGGAAGACCGGCGGAAGGGCCGATCCATCCCCGGGTCGATGCTGCACAAAACACGGTGAGCATGGCGTCGCCATGCGCCGGAGTCCACTTCCCCGCGCACCCCGCGATCGAGAGCCCATTGTGTTCACTGCGGCCAAGAAGCTACAGACCCCAACCACGCGCTCCTCACGCATCCGCCTGCTCAGGGAGGGGCTGCTGCTTGTCCTGCCCGCCCTGCTGGTGGTCGTGTGGGGGATATGGGCCGAACGCAATCAATACCAATACCGCCAGATCCAGCGACAATCGCTATGGCCTGAATCGTGAATGACTCACCGCTGAGCAAGTTCAATGCCATATCAGCTAGCCCAACTCAATATTGCCGTAGCCAGGGCGCCACTGGACTCCCCTGTGATGGCCGATTTTGTTGCCAATCGAGAGCGCATCAACGCACTCGCCGCAGCCGCACCGGGTTTTATATGGGCGTATCAACCTGAAGCCGGCGATGCCCATGTGCTGCTGCAGTCGACGCATCCCATCTTGTTTCATCTATCCGTATGGCAGGATCCCGATGCACTGAGTCGTTTTGTCTACAGGGGCGAGCATGCCGAATGGATTCGGCGAAGGAAAGAGTGGTTCACGGGCTTGGCCCAAACCCATGCCGTGCTGTGGTGGGTCGTCCGCAATCATCGTCCGACTGTTGATGAAGCCAAATTCAAATTGGATCTCCTTCTGAAGAACGGCCCTACGCGAGAGGCATTCGCGTTTAAGCGGGTTTTTTGCCCTTGTGACCTGCCACGGTTCATCGGACCAGTCATTCCTGGACGACGGCCCCCTGTTTCACAGTTGAACACCCTTGCTGCACGAACTCGTTCGGGGTCCGGTAGCCGAGACTGCTGTGCGGCCGGACCTCGTTGTAATGCCGCCGCCATTGCTCGATGACGACCTTCGCCTCGGTGCGATTCCTGAACCATTCCAGGCTCAGGCATTCGTCCCGGAATCGGGGCCATTGTCGGAGCGAACGTACCGCGGTGCGCCGTGCACGCTGACGAGCTGGGACAACACCTCGACCACGCGGCCGGATTTGATGGAGCCGGCCACGTCGATCGTCAGGCTCACCTTGGTGAACTCGTCGATCACGGTGAAGCACTTGAGCTTCTGCGCCGTTGGCGCACGCGTCGTGCACGAAATCGTAAGCCCAGACCTGGCCTGGCCTGGCCCCTTCGGGGTGCACGGCCGCGGCCTGCTGCCGGCGACGCGCTTCCTGGGCCGCTTGCGCGGCACCTGCAGATTGCCCTTGGTCCACAGCCGCCACGCCCGACCATGGCCCATCTCGAAGCCCTGGCGCTCCATAAACACGTGCACACGACGAGACCCGAAGCGTGGGTACTGCGCCGACAGCACGCTCATCGCGCCCAGCGCCGGAACATCCTTCTCGAGCATCTTCGACGTGTAGTTCAAAGCAGACCTCGCCACCGACAGCAGCGCGCAAGCCCTTCGCTGCGACAGGCCACGCCCAATGGCGAACCGGACCTGCTCGCGACGCGCCTGCGCGCTCACCATTTTTTTGCGGCGATCTCCTTCATCACGTCGATCTCAAGGTCGCGGTCGGCCACCATCCTCTTCAGCCGCGCGTTCTCCTGTTCGAGCTCACGCAGCTTTTTCACGTCGGCCGTGTCCATCGACCCGAAATACCGCCGCCAGTTGTAGATCGTCTGCTCGCTGACTCCGTGCCGCTTGGCCACCTCGCCCACGGGCTCACGGTCGGCCTCCCGCAGGATCGACACCATCTTCTCTTCGCTGAACCGGCTCTTCCTCACCACTCCCTCCTTGTCGGCGGGAGCCATCATCTCAAGTTTTAAATGGTCCGAAAATCCCGGGGCAGGTCACGGGCATGACGAGCACCCGGCGGCATGCCAGTCCAGAACTGCGGCCAGGTCGACGAAGCCGCGCGCCATCGGGATGTAGGTGATGTCCATCGCCCAGACCTGATTGGCGCGCTCGATCTTCAGCCCCCGCAGCAGGTACGGGTAGATCGGATGCCGGGGATGCTTGCGGCTCGTGTTGGGCTTCTTGTACAGCGCCTCGATGCCCATGCGGGCCATCAACGTGCCGACGTGCAGCCGGCCGACCAGATGTCCTTCGCGCCGCAGCAAGTCGCGCAGCAGGCGGCTGCCGGCGAAGGGATGCTCCAGGTGCAACTCGTCCATGCGGCGCATCAGCGCCAGGTCGCACTCGTTCACCGGCCGGGGCTAGTAATACGCAGTGCCCCGACTGATGTCGAGCAGTTGGGCCTGACGCTTCACCGGCAGTTTGTGGTCGCGGTCGATCATTGACTTGCGCTCAGCAGTCCCGCCTTGGTGAGCGCGCCGCTTAAAAAATCTACAGGGACTCCCCCCGCAGTCAAGAGATGTGGATGGTTGACCTTGATGGCGATTTTTCTTGCCTCTGCATGAATTCAAGGCGCACCCGAACGAGGAACAGACTGCACATCTACAGACGGCCTTGTTGCACGACCAGCATGCGGACCCAGATACGAACCGCGCAGCGGGGCTCCATTCGTTCTTCGGCGTCCCCAGACTTGGTGCGCCAGATTTTTTATCGAGCTTGCACGCTGCCGGTCTGACCTGTTCAATGCATCTTCGAACTCACGTCTTGCAAGGACATCAACTCGGCATCAAGCGGCCAGCGCCCCAGGCGCTCCTGACTTGATGCCGACATGGTGCGCATCGAACGCTTTCCCCCGGACGAAGACCGCCCACACGATGCGCGCATTCTTGTTGGCCAGCGCAACCACGGCCTTCTGCCAACCCGATTTTTCGCGCAGCCGGTGCGCCCACTTCGAGATCGGATCATCACGCCGGTGGGCGGTCATCACGGCTGACCTTGCCCCTTGAATCAGCAAGGTGCGCAAATAGGGCTCACCGCGTTTGGTGATCGCCCCCAGAGTGGCCTTGCCTCCACTGGAGCGTTGTCGCGGCACCAGCCCCAGCCACGCGCCAAACTGGGCACCGTTCTTGAACTGCTTGAAATCCCCCACCGTGGCCACCAGGGCCGATGCCGTCACGGGCCCGACGCCGAGGAGCTTCTCGGCCTGACGCACCGGCTCACTTGCTTTCAGATGGGCGGCAATGCGTTCGTCACACCAGGCCAGATGGGCATCAAGTTCCCGCCACTGCCCCCAAGCCCGCTGCAGCGCCAATCGCGCCAGACCGCCCAGTTCATTGCTGGCGTCCTCGATGACATCAAGTAAACCCCGGAGCAGCTCTGTGGGATTTTGCGCAAACACGAGACCAAACTCAGCCAGCAGGCCACGAATGCGGTTGATGCATGCGGTGCGCTCGGTCTTGAAACCCTCACGCAGGCGGTGGATGCACAGCATGCTTTGTTGCTCGACGCTTTTGACGGGAACGAAATGCATGTGGGGCCGACTGGCTGCTTCGCAGATGGCGGCAGCGTCATTGGCGTCGTTCTTTCCGCTCTTGCCCTGCACACGGTAGGGCTCGACCAAATGCGCGGCGATGATGCGCGCATCCAGACCGAGGGCGATGAGTCGACGCGCCCAGTGATGTGCACCGGAACTGGCTTCCATGGCGACCACGCAGCCTGGCGGTAACTGCGCGCACCACGCCATGAACTTGTCGCGCGGGAGTGCCAGACTGGTGATGCGGTTTCCAATCGCATCCACTGCGTGAACCTGGATGATGCGCTTTGCCAAATCAACGCCGACTCGTGTCATCGTGCTCATGGGGATCTTCCTTTCAAGTGGTTTCAGAATGACTTCCGCTGGTCAATCCTCGCAGCGAATGCCATGGCCGCATCGTGGGAAGTCCCTTCGTATTCATTCTCCAGCGTCAGCTGCCCGATCTTGGCGTGCAGCGACTTCATGTCCACGGTCGGTGCCGCACTTGGCGCTGCGCTCGTGCCGAACACGTCGTAGGCGCGCTCCAGCAGTTGCCGGCGCCACTCGCTGACCTGGGTGGGATGAACCTCGAACTGCTGCGCGATCTCGGCGATCGTCTTGTCGTCCTTCATCGCCGCCAAGGCCACTTTGGCCTTGAACGCCGGTGAGTGATTGCGACGGGTCCTCTTGCTCATGTCTGCTCCTGTTCTGTCGGGCGAATTCCTCGCCCTTGGGAGCAGCCTATCCACTTATCCCCGTGTTCAGTTTCGCCGAGCCACCTCTCTACGCAAGCCAACACGACAAAACAAGGTTTGAATTTCCTATGCGCAGCGCCCGTCCTGGAATTCGTTGGACAGGCTGGTGCGCAAGGCCTTGGCGCAATAGAAGGCTTCGAAGCCATTGCGATGGTTGATCTGGGCCAGCCCGTGGAAGAAGCGGATGACGGTTTCCTTGGTCGGCGGGTCGCAGTCGAGCCGGCTTCCCTCGTCCACGTGCAGCACATTGGCGCTAGAGGCGATGCCGTGCCCGGCCAGTTCCTCGCACAGCGCTAGCAATTCGTCCACCGGTTCCAGGCCCAGCACGAAATTGGTCCAGGACTTGCCGCGGCCGAACACGGTGGCGGCGTGCTTGAGCCGATCGATGAAGAAATCACGGCCCAGTGCACTCTTGCCGGGGCAGTACTTGCTGAACCAGGGGTCGTTGCCCACCTCCAGATTGAACACCACGATGGCCACGCCGGCCTGCTTGAGCTTGTCCAGCCGACCCAGGTCGTGTGGCGGCGTGATGACGGCGACGATGCCCTCGGTGCTCTTTGGCGCGACCTGGTCCTTGATGTGAGCGGCGATGTCGCAATAGATGTCGGCTTGGTCGTCGAGCTGGTCGTCCGGCAGGTTGCCCGAGATCAGGATCACGTGCATGTGCTCCGAATAACACTCGGCCTGCAGCGCCAGCTCGATCGATTCCGACAGGTTGCCCAGGTAGGATGCTCGCGCCGCTTCCCAGCCCAGGGCGCCGGGCTGCAAGTGCGCCGCGTGCAAGGCGTCGCTGGGATTTTTCACGGCCACGCTGTTGACGCCGCAAAACCGGCAGACGCTGGAAATGAGGCAGCCCTTCCAGGGAATGATGTTGAGTTCGTCATAGCCGCAGGCCGAAATGTACTTCTGGGCCGGGTCGCCGCTGGCCAGGCGCTGCGCATAATACTTCGGCTGCTTGACGAAGCTGACCTTGACGCAGTCGCTGGCGGCCTGTTCGCCGATGCGGCATACCAGCTCGCCCGAAGCCGCCACGTCTACGGTGACGGGTTCACGCTTGCCGTGGGCCGACACGCAGGAGACCACGGTGCGATAACCGTCCTCGCCCTCCAGGAACAATTCCTGCGGCCGCTCCCGGGCAAAGCCCTTGGGGGCGTTGTAGACGAGGTTCTGGCCCTTGGCACCCATGCGCGCGGCGCAGTCGATCGCGGCGGGAGTGAATACCACTCCGCGCGTGAGGATCTCGGCCTTCAACTCGGTTTCAGGTGAAAGGATCATGGTTTGACGTAAAAGAAATGGAGCCACCATCCCACATGGAATAGCGGGAACAGGATCGGGTAAGCAAGCGCCGCGCCCAGCGCTTGCGGGCGGCGCCGGGCGATGGCCAGCGCGAGTGCGCCCAGCCAGCCGGCGCAGGCAAGCGGCGCCTGCGGCGCCAGTGCCGCCAGCGCCACCACGTGGAGGATGGGTAGCAGGTGATAACAAAAGGCGTGGATCCACAGCAGCCGGCGGTCCTGGCGGGTCAGGGTGGCGCAGGACAAGGACTGGCGAAAGCCCGTGGCCCAGCGCGAGCGCTGCTTCCACAGCGCCGCGAATGAGTAAAACGGTAACTCGAAGGCCACCACTTCCTGCGCATAGTGATAGCGCAGGCGATGCTTGGCCGCGTGCAGGCCGATGGAGAGGTCATCGAGGAATGTATCCGTGCCCGGCAGCCTGCCCTGGAAGCTGGCCGCCTTGAGCAGGAAACACTGGCCGGGAATCGTCACCCCGAGGTGCAGGCGCCACAGCGCGGGCCGCAGCACGGTGTGGGAAAGCAGCTTGTCCACTTCCACCAGGCGCGAGATGAAACTCGACACCCTGCGCGAATGGATCCGGCCCCAGCCCAGGTCGAAATCGCCATCCACGGTCTGTGCGACCAGGCGCAGCAGGCTGGGGATGTCGGCGGCGATGTCGTTGTCCAGGCTCAGCAGGTAGCGATGGCCGGTACCCTGCAATGCATGCAGCAGCTTGCGGTACTTGGTTCCCTGGACATGGGTGACGCGGATGGGGAAGTCAGAGCCCGGCGCAGGCACCGGCCCCGTCGATTCCACGTACAGCTCCATGACCAGGTCGGGGTAGCGCCGGTGCAACTGGTTGCCGATGTCGATCAGTTCTGGCGTCAACCGTTCCTGGCCGCGCAGGTAGGTAACGATGGCCAGTTCAGGCATGCACGTCCTCCACCGCGCCGTGCGCATAGAGATGATCCAGGCCGATGGCGGCGGCGCAGGCGCGGGCCTGGGCGAGCGTTTCCACGATGGGCTCGTCACGACCATTGAAGGAGGTGTTGAGCAGCACCACGTGGCCGGTCAGGCCCTCATAGGCGGCCAGGACCTGGTGCAACAGGCAGCCATCTTCTTCCACCACCTGCAGCCGGACGGTGCCATCGACGTGGGCTAGCGCCGGATAGCAGGCGCGAGACGTATCGGTCATCCGCGCTGCCGACAGCATGTTGGGCCCGGCCAGGGCGTCGCCGGTGATCTGGTCCAGATTGGCGCGCAGCACGATGCCACCGAAGGGACGGAAGGATTCGCGGCGCTTGATCTGGGCGTTGAGCCGGGTCTTCAAGGCCAGGTCGGCCGCCGACGACAGGATGGAGCGGTAGCCCAGCGCGCGCGGGCCGAATTCCGAGCCGCCCTGGAACACGCCCACGGTGTGGCCGTCGGCCAGCAAGCGGGCAAGCGCCTGTGCAGCCTGCGCCCCTTGCGCCATCGGCGCTGCATAAGAGGCGCCCTGGCTCACCCGGTATACGATGGGGCGGTAGTCGCCGAAGGTCTCGCGCAGGGCCATCACGGCAGCCCCCACCGAAAGGCCGTCGTCGCCTGCGGCGGGGAAAATGTTCACCGAGCGCAGCCAGGCGGCGTTGACCAGCAAGCCATTGTTCCTGCAGTTCAGCGCCACGCCGCCGCCCAGCAGCAGATCCCGGCACTGGTGGGCCTGCGCCAGTTGCTGCGTGCGAAAGGCCAGGTAAGCTTCCAGGCCCTGCTGGATCGCGTCTGCCAGGTCGGCCGCCAGCGGCGTGTCCCAGTCGATATGGTCGGGACAGGCTTGCAGGAAGGCCAGCCAGTCCGGGTTGACGCCGAACGCCTGATCCCGGCCGAAGCGCAGCGGCGCGGGAATGCCGTGCGTGCGCGTGGCCAGCGCGGCCAGCGCCATGACCTTGCCGGCCGCATGGGAGGAGCCGAAGATCTTCTTGCTGACTGCGGCGTAGGCATAGCCCAGGCTGTCGATGTGGCTGCCCCAAGGGTAGCGCTTGTTGTAATAGGGGCGGTAGGTTTTTTCCAGCGCGGTGAGCCTGCCGTCTTCATGGCGGTAGACGGACTCAACCTCGAACAAACCCGGATTCATCCCGGCCACGCCGTTGTCTTCGGGGCGGCATCCGCGGCCGTCGGCGACTAGCACCAGGGCTGGTCCGGCCGGCGCCATCACACTGGCCGCGTAGGCGTGCAGCAGATGATGGCGCCGCGTCCTTTCCACGCGGGCAAACCGGCAATAGCGATCCTCGCGCAAGCCGTGGCATCGTGCCAGTCGCTGCACACCAGCAGGTCGATGTCGGCCGGCGCCAGCCCGAAATGCGTCAGCAGGTAATCGACGCACTCGACTGGGTCGCCCTGATCGTGCTTCCTGCGGGTCAGCCGCTCGCGGGCGATGGCGCCGACCACGACATTGTCCACCAGCAGGCAGGCCGAGGCGTCGTGGCCGCTATGCAGGCCGATGATGCGAGTGCTCATCCGAAATTTCGCTCGAATCCGCCAGGCCGAGGTTCAATAACTGGCGAGTGTTTTCAATCACATCGGGGCAATGGAAGGCCTGGATCAACCCGTTCATCGCCTGGCCCAGGCGCTCGCGGGGAATGACGATCTTTTCCGCTAGGCGGTCCCGGTTGTCGTTCTTGTAGGCGATCAGGTCTTGCAGCGCCGCACGGGCGCAGGGCGCCAGCGGTAGGATCGTGGCCGGCCGATGTCACCCCGGTATCGGCAAGCTGCGGCGTAGGCCGCATGCCAGGGGTAGCCGCCGTACAGGCCGCAGATCAGCCGGGGCGTCAGTTCGCGCGTGATGGGCTCGCCCACCGTCCAGCGCTGGCGCAATGCCTCCTGCAGCTGCGGCACGATATGGCCATGGGCGGGATGCACGAAGACGAAGGATTTGCCGGCCGCGTGCCGGGTTTCGAACGACTGGAAAGCCGCCAGTCCGAAGCGATGCATGATGATCTGCGGCACCACGCGCCACAGCGGATCGTCCAAGTCGCCGTCGATGGCGGCCAGGTCGTCCAGCTTTTCGATGGCGCGCAGGCGGCGCGCCAGTTCGGCTGGCGTCGGGACGCCGTCCAGCAGGGTGAAACAGCCGGACAGCAGATGGGGCAGTTCTTCGGTATCAGTCATGGACATCGATGCTCACCTTGTCATCCAGAGCTTGCGCAATGGCCGCTGCATCGTCCAGGTCACGGGCCGCGAAGCAGATCTCGGCGATCCTGGCGTTAGTGCTGCAGATGTTTTCCGACAGCAAGTCGCCGGCTTGTTTGTGGACCGTCACCTGGTACGCGTGCGGCAACCGGCAGGCAAAGTTCGCCAGGCGGCCGGGGCGCCGCGCCAGCACATTCTTCTGCACCGTGAACGGCGCGAAAGACGGCGTGCTCCCGGCCAGTGCCAGGGCGGCATAGCTGGCAATGCCCGAGAATCGCTTGATCGCGCCCAGGCCGCTGCCGATGCGGCAGGAAAAATCTACCGCGACGGCGCGCCCGTCGACAACGATGAAGTCGAACTGACCGAAGCTAGTGCAACCGGCGCTGTACAGGGCCGCACACCAGTCGTGGATGGCTGCACACAAGGCAGGGTCCTGCGGCACGGCGATGTAACTGTCGCACACCGGCCGCCCGCCGATCCAGGCGACGATCTTGCGAAACAGGCGCAGCACGACCGGCCGGCCCTGGTGCACGAACACGTCGGCGCTGTATTCCTCGCCGTCCAGGTAGTCTTCCACCACCACCCGGGCGGCATCCTCGTCGAGCACGGCGCGCATGATTCGGCCGGCGTCGGCTTGCACCAGCCGGGCGATCGCCATGGGGTCGAAGCGCCCCGCTTCGGCGTGGCGCACGATGCCATAGCCGGAATAGGCCGCATCCAGCCGGGCCAGGTAGCGATCGGGATAAGGCGTGGCGACGTCTTCTAGGTAGCGCCGCGGCAAGCTATGCAGGCCGCATGCAGCGAGCCGAGCGGAGAGGTCGTGCTTTGAGCGGCTGGCGCGCAGCGCGTGCGGTGCAATATTGGCCACGCCGGCCCGGATCGCCCGGCTCACCCAGAATTCATTGAGCGGGATCACGGGCGCGCGGATTTGCGGGATGTCCTCGCTGCAGGTCACTAGCGCACGGTGCTGCGTCGGAATGTGCTCCGACATCGCCGCGTTTTCCAGGAGCAGCACTGTCATGCCGGCATGCGTGGCCACCGCCACGAACTGCGGGATGTCCTCGATCGAGGAGGCGCCCGCCACCACATAGTCGAGCATGGCTATGCTCCTGCGTTTGCGCGAAGAATGCGGCCGTCTTCAACAAACCCGCCTCCAGCGGCGTGGTGGTTTGCCAGCCCAGCACGCGGCGGCACTTTTCCAGGTCGGGCTGGCGCTCCCGCGGGTCGTCGACCAAGGCTGGAGCATAGTGCAAGGTGACCGGTTTTTCCAGCACCAGGCCGACCAGATGCGCCAGTTGGGCGACCGACACTTCGCGGTCCGCCCCCAGGTTCACGGGCGTGGCACAGTCGCTGGCCATGAGGGCGATCAAGGCCTCGACCATGTCGTCCACGTAACAGAAGCAACGCGTCTGACGGCCGTCACCGTAGATCTCGATAGGCGCGCCGTCGAGGATGCGGGTAACGAAATTGCTCACCACGCGGCCGTCATCGCGTTGCATACCGGGCCCGTAGGTATTGAAGATGCGCGCGATGCGCGTATCCATCTGGTACTGCGTTTGATAGGCCTGGACGAGTGCCTCGGCACATCGCTTGCCTTCGTCATAACAGGCGCGCGGGCCGATGGTGTTGACGTTGCCCCAGTAGTCTTCGCGCTGGGGTTTCTGTTGGGGGCTGCCATAGACCTCACTGGTCGACGCCAGGAGAAAACGGGCGCAGGTAAGCCGGGCGAGGTCCAGCAGGTTGCGCGTACCGATGATATTGGTTTCGATGGTCTTGACCGGGGCTTGCTGGTATTGCCGCGGCGAGGCCGGGCAGGCCAGGTTGTAGACCTGCTCGACCGGGCCCACCGGGGCGGAATCCAGCGGCTGCGCGATGTCCTGATGGAGAAAGGTGAAGCCCGCGAACGCGCGCAGCCGGTCGACCGCTTGCGCGCTGCCGGTCTGCAACGAATCGACACACACCACCGCGTGTCCCAGCCCGAGTAATTTTTCGCACAAGGCGGCCCCGATGAACCCCGCCCCGCCGGCAACTAAGATGCGCACGATCCCGATCCCTGATGATGCTTTGTTACGAATGTTGTTGCTGCCCGCACGAGGTGTCCTCGGTGGACAGCCCGATGAACCAGCGGAACAGAAGGTTGTAGGAGATCTGCTCAACTAGCTGGCGCTCGCTGCGGATGCTGTAGAGCACCTGCAACAGCATCGCACGCATCAGCTTCTCCGGCGCGATGCTCGGGCGCCCGCCCTTCACGTCAGCCTCGTACATCGCCGAGAACTTCGCGCCCATCTTCGCCAGCGCCTCGTTCATCCACTTGCGGATCGGGCGCAGCGGATGCGTCTGGGGCACGAACTCCTCCAACTTCACCGTGCTGAACAGCGCCTCGTTGTAGCTGTCGGCTCCTCGCATTCCTCGTCTCTCACGGTTGGGCGTTGCCCGCCATCCTCGCTGATCCCCGTGCAGCGCGCCAGTATTTCAACGGCCTGCTTAAAGCACAGGGTACCTGTTCACAACCTCGAAGCGGTACCAGAACTGCATCAGGCTCAATGTTGGCGAGCGCTGGAGCGCCACTCGCATCGAGGGACTGAAGACCATCGGCCAGGTGGCCTGTGAAATCATGGAGGAAGCGTCACGCAGCGAAACCTGACTGAAATCAAGTCAATGGCCGAGATGCGCGCCATGCGCTGCATCCAACGTGATCTGAATTGAGCAATCACGGTCAGGACATCGTGGCCGTCTGGCAGGCAACATCACAACCGTCGATCGAGTGATGCCATGAGCCAAGTCAGACCCAACACGAGCGCCTATGTCCAACGATTCAGCAAGGTATTCGAGTACATCGACGCGCACCTGGATGATGACCTCTCGGTGGAGAGTCTGAGCCAACTCGCGAACTTCTCGAAGTTTCACTTCCACCGGCAATTCTCGGCCTACACCGGCATCAGCGTTTTCAAATATGTACAACTCATGCGGTTGCGCCGGGCATCCCTTCGGCTCGCGTTTCACCAAGCCGACAGGATTCTGGACATTGCACTGGATGCTCGCTTCGAGAGCCCCGAGGCCTTTGCCCGGGCGTTCAAGCGCACATTCGGTCAGACGCCGTCAGCATTCCGGCGCAAGCCGGAGTGGCATGCTTGGAGCGCCTGCTTCGTCTTTCCCAATCTCGCAAGGAAGCCCATCATGAATGTGAAGATCGTCGATTTCCCCGAAACCCGCGTTGCGGCCCTTGAACATCGTGGTCATATCGGTCATCTGAACGAGACGGTGCGCGTCTTCATCGACTGGCGCCAGCAGACGGGTCTGTCTCCGGTTCAAGCCAGCAGAACTTTCGGCATCCCCTACAGCAACCCGGATACCACGCCACCGGACGAGTTCCGGTTCGACGTCTGCGGTGAGGTCGCGGCCCTGGTGCTGGACAACCCGCAGGGCGTGCGCAACAAGATCATCCCTGCAGGCCGCTGCGCCGTGGTGCGGCATCTGGGGTCGCCTGACAGGATTGGTGAAACCATCTACCCGTTGTATCGGGATTGGTTGCCCAAGAGCGGGAAAGAGTTGCGCGACTTCCCGCTGTTCTTCCACTATCTCAGCGTCTACCCCGAAACGCCGGAGCATGCATGGCAGACCGACGTGTACCTGCCGCTGAAATAGATCGCCCCGGCTGCGCCGGTGAAAAACAAGTGTCGATCATGGCGACGTTCAACTTTTCGGTGCTGCGCGACGTTCGTCTGCAAGGCCAATTCCCTGCATCGGACGTCTTCACCGTGCGCGATGGAAGCGAGTTGGCGCTGCGCTGGTATCCAGCACATGCAATTTGCATCTGATCCTGTTGCATGGCTCGGGAGGCGAAAGCAGCTACCTGCAGAAGTTCGACGAAACGCTCGCCGAGCGTGGGATCGCCAACGCGTCTATGACAGATTGACGCGGCCGTGCGGCACCGGCGAGACGTGGCGGCATCGACCATGTTGCCCAACTCGAAGAAAACCTTACCGACCTCGTCGCCGCACTGCGTCGCGAGGCCGGCCCAACTGCCGCATCGCGCCCGGTTGCCATTCTTCGGGCGGCAGCCTGACGCTGCGATTGCCGGCTGACGCCAAGCGCAAGAGGCCGATGGCCGCCCATTCAACGGTCTGGCATCTGTGGTTCCAGCCGCTGGTTCGATGCTCCTGGGGGCTTTGGCGTTGATTCTTGCAAGCCTTGTCGTCGATCACCCTTGGACATCGCATCCTTCAATGTCTTCTGTGGCTGCACTGTAGCCGCGGTTCGCGCCGCAGCGTCTGTACGCAACAACTCGACCAGGCGGGTGAGCGCCGGTGCGTGGGTGGTCGAGGGCATGAGCAACAGGGTTCGCAGCTTGGCGACACGCGGGGGCACCGTGGCCCAGGAAACCGCGTCCTGCTGCGCGTAAATCTCCAGCACCGAGCGCGGAATCAGGCTGGCCCCCACACCAGCAGCCGCCGCCGCGAGGATGGCGTGGTAGGAGCCGAATTCCAGCACGCGCGATGGCACCACGCGCAAGGTCTGCATCCACTGCTCGAAACGCCGGCGATAGGCGCACCCCTGCCCCTGGAAGACCAGCAGAGTCTTGCCGTTGAGCCGTTTCGGATGGTGTGGCAGCGGACAGCCGGCGGCCGCGACCAGGATCAGTTCCTCCTGGTACAGGGGCACGGAGGTGAAGCGTGCGTCGTCCACCTCATCGCCGACGATCGCGGCATCGAGCCCACCGGCTTGCAAACGCGCGATCAGTTCCCGGGATGGCGCGGTCTGCAATTCCACCACGACCTCGGGATGGCGTCCGTGGAACACGGCCAGCGGGCCGGGCAAGCGGCTGGCGGCCACGCTTTCCATCGCCCCCAGGCGCAGGCGGCCACAGACGCAATCCAGGCGCACTGCCGTGCGCGCCTCCTCGGCCAGCCCAAGCAGCCGGTCGGCGTATTGCAGCAGCACATCCCCGGCAGCCGTCAGCCGGAGCGAGCGCCCATCCCGTTCGAACAACTGGACGCCAAGCGACGCCTCCAATTGACGAATCCTGACCGTCACGCTGGATTGCGCGCGATGCAGTCGCGACGCCGCGCGCACAACGCCACCGGACTCGACAATGGCGCGGAATGTTTCAAGTTCACGCAATTCCATGATTCGATTCCATCGAATGAATACCGCTGAATTATTCATTTTACGCAATGGAACATGATGCCTATGATCGTTCTGTCGATGGCCCCTCCGTTCACGTCCAACCATGCGCAGCCCACTCCGATTTGCCCTCACCGGCATGACCCTGCTCGCCGTCGCGCTCGGCATCGGCCGCTTTCTGCTCACTCCCCTGCTGCCCATCATGCAGGCGGACGCCGGGCTGAGTCTGGTGGGCGGGGGCTGGCTGGCGTCGGTGAACAATCTCGGCTATCTGGCCGGTGCCCTGCTGTGCGCCGTGGTGGCCCTGCCGCAGCGGCAAGCGTTGCGCTGGGGGCTGGTGGCGATAACGTTGTCCACCGCGGGCATGGGCTTGACGCATGGCATGGTGCCGTGGCTGGCTTGGCGCTTGTTGGCGGGCGTCGCTGCGGCGGTGTTGGTGGTCCACGGCATCGCCTGGAGCATGCATCGCCTGCAGGCCTCGGGCCACCCCCTGCTCGAAGCCTTCGTGTTCACCGGCCCGGGTGTTGGCATCGTGGTGAGCGGTGTGGTGGTGGCAGGAATGCAGCCCTTGGGCGTGAGTTCGGCGGCAAGCTGGATCGGCTTCGGCCTGGCCTGCGTCCTGGCCACGGCGCTGATCTGGCGCACCCTGGACAGCGCCTCCCCAGCGGCAACGGCACACGCCCATGTCGCAACCACGGCAACGCCGACAGGTCCGGCATGGACGCTCATTGCCGCCTACGGTTTGATCGGATTTGGCTATGTGATCCCCGCCACCTTTCTGCCGGTCATCGCCGGCGAGCGCCTGCACCTTCCCGCACTGCGCGAGTGGTTCTGGCCGCTCTACGGTGCGGCGACCGTCGTCCTGACCTTGCTGCTGCCGCGCATTCTGCAGCGCATCGACAACCGCCGCGCGCTGGCCGGAACCTGTGTCTCGATGATCTTGGGCATCACCCTGATTCTGGTCTGGCCGAGCATCATCGGCCTCGCGCTGGCGACCGTGTTGATCGGCAGTGTGCTCATGCCCATCGTCATGGTGGTCATGCGCGAAGCGCGCCGGCTTGCACCGCACGACCACACCCGCCTGATCGCCGCGCTGACCACCGCGTTCGGCAGCGGGCAGATCGTCGGGCCGTTGACTGCGGCGTGGCTGGCCGTACGGCTGCACAGCTTCGATGCGCCGCTGCTGCTCGCGGCGCTGACCCTCCTTGCGGCAACAGGCCTTGCCATGGTGCGGACACAAAGTGCCATACGTCCCGTGGAACAGGGTGTTGGCGAATGGACTCCCGATGCCGCCGATGTAGGGTCTGGGTCTTGCGATGAACCATGAGGTCCATCATGCCGACGACGAATCCTGCTCTGGCGCGCGCCAACCGCTTCTGCGACGCGAACAATCTTCGGATGCCCATCTTGCTGGCGCCGATGGCAGGGGCATGCCCGGCTTCACTCTCGATTGCCGTTGCAAATGCGGGAGGGCTTGGAGCGTGCGGCGCGCTGCTCATGCAGCCCGATGCCATTCGGGACTGGGCATCGGCGTTCAGAGCGGGCAGCAACGGGGGATTTCAGATCAACCTGTGGATTCCCGACCCGGCGCCGATCCGTGACGGCCCAACCGAGGAGGCGATGTGTGCCTTTCTCGGCAACTGGGGGCCGCGACCCAGCCGCGAAGATGGCGATGTGCGGATGCCTGATTTCGCGGCGCAGTGCGACGCCATTCTGGATATCGGTCCCGCCGTGGTCTCCTCCATCATGGGGATCTACCCATGCGACTTCATCGCGAAAGCGAAGTCGCGCGGCATCCAGTGGTTTGCAACAGTGACCACAGTCACCGAAGCCCGCCGTGCGGAGCGCGCCGGTGCGGACGCCATCGTCGCTCAAGGCATGGAGGCGGGCGGGAATCGGGGTGCCTTCAACGCAGCACAAGCCGAGGCCAGCATGGTCGGACTCTTCTCTCTGCTGCCAGCCGTCGTCGATGCGGTGCATGTGCCGGTGATCGCCACAGGTGGCATCGCCGATGCGCGCGGTGTTGCGGCAGCGTTGATCCTTGGCGCGTCGGCAGTGCAGATCGGTACGGGTTTCCTGCGTTGCCCTGAAGCCGCGCTTGCGCCGGCATGGGCGGATGCGATCGGAGGCAGCCTGCCGGAACAGACGCTCGTCACACGCGCCTTCTCCGGTCGCGCGGGGCGCAGCCTAGGAGGCTGTCGGACTTGAACCCGAGCGAATCCGATTGATCAGTGCGACGCGTTTTTTTTGACAGCGGCGCGCTGATCGAACGCTCTCGATGGTTGGCGAGACACTGTGAGGGCACATGGGGCGGCCTGGGGACTCGGTTTTGGCGTGGTCGGGGCGCACTATTGCCCTCACGCGGCTCGCAGGACGTGCATGCGCTTGATGTTCCAAGCCATGGTCACCAAGCTCCATTCGCCTTGTGCCTTGGCCAGCCCGCGCATGCTCATCTGGCGCCAACCCATCACTTGCTTGATGATGCCGAACACCGGCTCCACTGTCTGCTTGCGCAGGCCGTACAGGGCTCGGCCTGCTTGCGTGCCCAGGCGGTGTGCCATCTGCACGAGCGGATCCGTCGTCTGGGGCTCGGGCACATCGGGTGCAAAGCGCCCCATCACCGGCGTGTGATGCGACTCCCGCTTGAGCGCCAGCAGCGGCTCGATACCCGCGTCGTTGCACGCGATCACGTTGGCTTGGCTGAAGAAGCCGTTGTCCGTGATGAGCGTGTGCACCTCGCCCAGCACCGCGGGTAACGCTTGGATCTGCTGCAGCGTAGGCACAACTTCGCGCTTGTCGTTGGATGCCTGGCTCACATGCTGGGTGATCACCATCATCGTCGCGATGTCCACGCCGGCTTGTGCGTTGTAGCTTTGCTCGAAGCCCCCACCCGACACGGGCATGATGCGCGACTCTTCATCCGTGAGGTTGACCTGATCGCTGCTCCGGGGGCCGGCCTCTGGCGGCTCAGGGTCCTTGCCGCGCGGCTTCTTGCCCGCCTCGCGCTGGGCTTGGCGCTTGGCGGTCTTGGCCTCGTACTCCTGCTGCTCGACCTGATGGCGTTCGCTGGCGCGCTGCTCGATCTTGGCCTTGGCCTGCGCGATTGCGCTCAAGCGATCTGCACGCAGGGCGATCTCCGCCGGCACATCCATGCCGTCGGGTACCGTCGCGCGGTCGCTGTTCTCTGCCAGCGCCAGCAGCGTTTGTACTTCCTGGCGCAGCTGCGCCTCGATCTTGTTGGCATGAGCCCACGACAAGGCCTTGTGCTTGCTGGCGTTGGCGTCGATCTTGGTGCCATCCAGCGCGATGTGTCCGAGCTTGAGCAGCTTCATCTCGCGCGCCAGAACCAGCACCTGCACGAACAGTGCCTCCACCTCCTTCAAGAAGCGGCGGCGGAACGTCGCCAGCGTGTCGTGATCGGGGTGGGTATTGGCCGCAACAAAGCGGAACGCCACCGAGTCGTAGGTCGCCCGCTCGATCTTGCGGCTGGAGTGCACGCCGTTGGCGTAGCCGTAGATCAGCAGGCCCAGCAGCACCGCCGGATGGTGCGCCGCCGAGCCCCGGCCTGCGTACTGTCGGGCCAGATCGCCCAGATCAAGCTGCTCGATGACTTCGACCACGAAGCGCGCCAAGTGATCAGTGGGCAGCCATTCGTCCACCGACGGTGGCAACAGATATGCGGTGTCTCGGTCAACAGGGACGAAGCGGCTCATCGGCTCGGGCTCTCGGTTGTGCAGCAGCAATTGTCTCGGATAGCGTCTTCATCCGGAAGACCGCAAAGTCCGACAGTCTCCTAG
>NZ_LT605203.1:2559851-2662569 GCF_900089495.1 Thiomonas sp. X19
GGGCCTGGAACCCGGTCGGAAGACCGGCGGAAGGGCCGATCCATCCCCGGGTCGATGCTGCACAAAACACGGTGAGCATGGCGTCGCCATGCGCCGGAGTCCACTTCCCCGCGCACCCCGCGATCGAGAGCCCATTGTGTTCACTGCGGCCAAGAAGCTACAGACCCCAACCACGCGCTCCTCACGCATCCGCCTGCTCAGGGAGGGGCTGCTGCTTGTCCTGCCCGCCCTGCTGGTGGTCGTGTGGGGGATATGGGCCGAACGCAATCAATACCAATACCGCCAGATCCAGCGACAATCGCTATGGCCTGAATCGTGAATGACTCACCGCTGAGCAAGTTCAATGCCATATCAGCTAGCCCAACTCAATATTGCCGTAGCCAGGGCGCCACTGGACTCCCCTGTGATGGCCGATTTTGTTGCCAATCGAGAGCGCATCAACGCACTCGCCGCAGCCGCACCGGGTTTTATATGGGCGTATCAACCTGAGGCCGGCGATGCCGATGTGCTGCTGCAATCGACGCATCCCATCTTGTTTCATCTATCCGTATGGCAGGATCCCGATGCACTGAGTCGTTTTGTCTACAGGGGCGAGCATGCCGAATGGATTCGGCGAAGGAAAGAGTGGTTCACGGGCTTGGCCCAAACCCATGCCGTGCTGTGGTGGGTCGTCCGCAATCATCGTCCGACTGTTGATGAAGCCAAATTCAAATTGGATCTCCTTCTGAAGAACGGCCCTACGCGAGAGGCATTCGCGTTTAAGCGGGTTTTTTGCCTTTGACCTGTGCGTGCGTGACCGCACGCTGACACCACCTTGATGGCGATCGTGATCGGCGCCAAGGGTCGACTGACCTGCCGACTTCTGAGTGAATCAGCCGCCCGACGCGTTGCGTTCCCGCCCGGGCTGCGCAGCGCCGCGTGAACGATTTCACGCTTTGGCCAATTTTCGGAAGCCTGACGTGCATTGTTTGCGCGAAGTCATCGCTTCTGCGCCGTCCTCAGGCCTAGGCTTCGCGTCACCCATGAAGAAAGAGCGCTTCCCCGATGACCCCGATCAAGCCACGGATTGACGCCGACAATCTCTCCTCGGCAAAGACTTCAAGCCAGCGGTTGGATGGCTGGCTTGCCGAGGTCGATGCGTTGTTGCAGGACCCTCGCGGCCGGTTTCGACCGCGGACCCTGGTGCTCATTGATGCGCAGCGCCCTGAGTCTGATCGCTTGGTCATGCAAGTCGGGCTGGACGAGCAGGGCCACATCAACGTGGCCACAGCCGAGGCACTGTCCGCCGCCACGTCCTACTGGATCGAAGCCATCCCTGGCGCATCCGACGTTCCCGAGGGGCTGTATGTCCTGGAAGGCACGCGACTCGGGCATCGCCCCGATGACGTCGCAACGCCGTGCTGGATCAATACGCTCGTCCCCGCCGATCTGACCTCCGGCACCCCTGCCGCGACGTCACGGTAGGAGCAGACCCATGTTCGAAAAATGGCGAGGTCTGCGTCCGGCCTCTGTGCTGGTGGCGCTGAGTGCGCAGATCCCGGCCACGCATGCGCTGTTCGTGCTCATGGGTGAAACCAAGGCCCTCGCCTTCATGGAACGGACCATCAACCGCCTCGCGCACCGTGCCGCCGCCGCATCCGGGCTTGTCGTCCACATGGATTCCACCTCCCTGCTCGTCTTGTTCGAGCAAGCCGAGCAGGCTTTGCAGGCTGCAAGCGCCATGCGCCTGCACCTGGACCAATGGTGTCAGAACTTCGATGCGCACCTGCGACTCGACCTGGACATGGGGCTGAGTTGTGGTGCCGTGCTGTGCCGCCCGCCGACCTACGAGGGAGAAACCCTGCTCCGCGCCGTCTCCTTGGCCACAGGGGCGAGCGACGGGCAGACTCTGCTCGACGAAGCCGTCGTAGCCCGCCTGCCCGAGACGCTCGTCAGCCAACTCCAGCCTGCCGCCGCAGCGGATACCGACGGCGTGCGGGCTTGGATGGTCGCTTGCACCCAAGCGCCGGGAACGCCGCGCGCCGCACCCCTGTGGCTCAACCTGCGCAGTCCCGATGGGCGTGTGAACATGACCTTCACCCCGGGACGCCCCATCCGCATCGGCAGGGATCCGCGCGCCGACGTGGTTCTGCGAACGGCCGTCATCTCCCGCCAGCATGTGGTCATTGCCTGGCGTCATGGGTCCTACACGCTCTCCGACACCAGCCGCAATGGGACCTGGTTGCAAACCGGGCTGACGGGAGCGGTCACGCGCATCGCCCATAACGTGGGCCTGCTCGGCGGGGCTGGATCGTTGCGTCTGGGGAGGGAGCCTCAAGCCTGTCGGCCGCCCGACCTTCTGTTCAGTGTCACACCGCCACCGGCTGGGCATGACCCGGCGCTGGACCCATCCGGGTCCGGCGAGTCCTTTGCATCGACCGGCCCGTTCGCATGACCGGCCCGCCCCCCGTGTCGCCATGACCCGCCGTTTCAACGATCCGACAAGCAAACTCGTGGACGTCGATTGGGACGACCCCCGCCTACAGGATCTGTTGCGAAAGATCGAAGGCCTACGCCTGGACAACCGCGGCACCTTCAAGGCCAGGCCTGTGCGGCTGCACTTGGGCTGGCACGTCACCTCCGGCCCCGACTCCTCGGGGGTCCCCGTCACCGTGGTGGGAGATTCCGGCCCTGGTGGTCTCGTGATCAAGACCGATTTTCCGCTGCAGCCGGGCGAGCCCGTGACCCTGGACCGAAGGCTCGCCACGGGCGTCGGCAGTCTGCTGCAGTGCGACGTCGAGCGCTGCAAGTCCGGCTCGCGCCCTGAGGATCAGGGGCACGGCGTGTTCATCAGTTGGCTGCGCGTGCACAGGACACGATGAACTAGGCACCGCAATGTTGAAATCGCACGTCAGCCAACTTGTCAGCAAGGAGATCCCGCGTTGGCAGATGCTCCTCCTGATCCTGCCGCTCATGATGGTCGCCGCGTGGGGCGCTTGGGCAGAAATTGGGCATTTTCGGGAAGCCCAGGCCCAGACCGCGCAGGATGCCAAGCGCGCCGCTTCCAGCTATGCCCGAGGCGTTGCCACGCAACTCGATACCCAGTTCGTCGTCTTGCAATTCGCGGCTGCGTCCCTGCGTGAGTCTTCCTCCGACTTAAGCAGACCGGACCCTGCTGTGGTGTTGCCACTGCGCCGTTTTTTGGCACAGCACAACGCTCTTTTCGCTTTCGACATCTTGTCTTCCAATGGCGACAGGATCCTCTGGTCAACGCACCGGCAAAGCAGCAGGCCCATTGCACCGGGCAATCAGTTCACTCCATTTGCGTCCAACCCAGACCTGTTGTTGGGGCCCGTACATGCTTCGTCGCGCGTGGGCACGCATGTACTTCTCATGCGATTTCATGTTCCCAACAACGCCGGAAGATCGGCGTACTTTGTCGGATCTCCCTACAGGCTGGATCCGTTGCTCGCACAAGCGCAGGCTGGCCAACCGTGGACGTTTGCCGTGCGTGACCTTCGTAATGCCGGCTTGCTCGGCGTGTGGCAGCAAGGGCGGGTGAAATTTACCGACGCTCCGAGCACGGAAGATGCCGTTCGCGCCGATATCCCAGGCTATCCGTTCGCGGTGATAGCAAGCTGGCCCACTGCGTTGCCACTGAAGATGTATTGGCAACAGGCTCGAGGGCGCTTGGCTTTCGAACTGGGCACGATGCTTTTGTTGGTCCTCGCGGCAGGGAAAATCGCCCAAATGATTCGTGAACAACGTCACCAGTCCGCCCTGCAGAACACGTTGCTGAACAACGCGATGGTCGGGATTGTCTTGGCCACCAACCGCCACATCTTGCAGGCCAATCACCGCTTTGCAACGATGCTCGGCTATGCCGATCCCCAGGGACTGGAAGGCCGATCCACCGCGATGGTATACGCCTCGTTGAAGGATGATGAGCGGGTCAGTTCGGCATATCCAGCCCTGCTTTCGCAAGGCAGCGTGTTTATCCCGAGCGTCCAGATTCGTCGCCTCGACGGCAGCACCATCGTCTGCGATCTGGCCGGAAAAATCGTTGAAGATCGCAATACCCGCGATCTGTCGACATCGGTTTGGGCGTTTCTGGATGTCACCGACCGACATCTCTTGCAAGATCGTCTGGAACGTTTGGCCACGCATGATGCGCTCACGGGCCTGCCCAACCGCTTCGCCTTGGAGCAGCGCCTACCCCAGGCGCTGGCACGTGCGAAGCGACACAACACTCTGGTCGCTGTGGGCCTGATCGATCTGGACGACTTCAAACCGGTCAACGACACCTGGGGCCATGAATCCGGCGATGGACTGTTGCAGGAACTTGCGCGCCGATTGCAGGGCCTTCTCCGTCAGACCGACCTGTTGGCCCGTCTTGGGGGGGACGAATTCATCGTGATCATCGAGGATCTGGATGAACTGCAGGTGGCCCAGCAACTCACCCAGGCCCTGGCACGGTTGCATCAGGCCGTAGAAGATCCTTTCGAAATCGCCCTGGGACAAAGCGCCACCGTAGGAATGAGCATGGGTGTGGCGCTCTTCCCGCGCGATGGGGAGGATGCAGACAGCCTGATCCGTCAGGCCGACACTGCGATGTATCAGACCAAGGCCCACAAACGCGACCGCACGCATTGGTGGCACCTGAGCAGCGATGGCGACGAGCTGCCCGCGCGCGAGCGGCCCTTCGAGCCTTATGGAGAAGACGCCACCGCTCTGTTAGACAGGATGCAGAACGTTTTTCAAACCATTTCGATCCAGTTCGCTGAGGAGTTCTACACGCGCTTGGCACGTGCTCCCGCACCAGCCGCCATTCTGGCCAACCTGAACCCGCAGGAGATGCAGGCCCTGAAGACGACCCAGGCTGAGCATCTGCGGTTTTTGCTTGCCCCCCACACCACGCAAGAGGCCATCATTTCCCGTGCGCAACGCCTGGGGCAGGTGCATGCGCTGGTGGGCGTCGATAGCGCAACATTGGTGCAGTCTCTGTCGCTGCATCGCGAACTGCTGCATGCAAAACTGAGCGCAACGACCATCACGGCACGCACGCGCTATCAACTCATGCTGGCTGCGGAAAAACGCCTGCAGGACGACATGCAAACGCAGTTGCAGAGCCTGGATAAAACCGTCGAGCAGTACCACTCTGCGCTTGCGGCCGATTTGCCGCCAAGAGAAGTTCTGTGGGCAGAGGCAATGCGCGTGGAGCTCGATTCGCTAGCAGCGTTGCCGGGCATCCTGAACGCCGCCATCGAAGTCCCGGATGAACGGGGAATCTTTCAACTGACAAGTACGGCTGGCTTGCATTCGGATGCGATTCAAGCCATCACCCGACAGTCGCACTATCAGCCCCGTCTGGATCCGACCTCTCCATTAGGGCAAGCCTTGGTCAGCCGGGCCTGGAGAAGCCGATCCGTCTTGAGCTCCGGAGCTTATGGGCAGGATTCTCGATTTGCCGCCTGGCACGCTCAGATGCTGCCTTTGGGTGTTCGCAGCGCAGTAGCCCTCTCAATCTTGGGCGAAGAGGGTCATCCGATTGCCGCGTTTCGAATGTTCGGCGCTTACCCAAATCAGTTTGAATCCTTCTGGATGCGGCAATTTGTCCGAGCTCTACGCCGCCGCTGGGAAGAGATCAGGCGCCGATGTCATCGCCCTGCGGATTCGCACGTGCTGCGCCTTGACGAGGCGCAAATCTATCGGCAGCGGCTCTTTGCCGGCGGCCTGGCGATGTTCATGCAACCGGTGGTGGACTTGGGCACAGGCAGTGTGCAAAAGGTTCAGGCCCTGGCGCGGCTCAAACTGGAGGATGGCACCATTGTGCTGCCAGGTGTATTTCTGCCTCTCTTATCCGACGCGGGGCTCGACCGGCTGTTTAAACTCGGGCTGAAGCAGTCCCTGGAGATTCTCAATCACTGGGATGCCCAGGGGCTGCGCATCGACATCTCGGTCAATCTTCCACCATCCACCCTGCTGGATATCCATTGCTCGCAGTGGATCGAAGAAGCCCTGCGCCAACACGGCATCGCCCCCCCACCGGCTCACGCTGGAACTGTTGGAGACCCAGTCTATCGATCAGCGCACCCAGAGCGAAGCCATCGACCAACTCGTGCGCCTCGGTGTCAAACTGGCGATGGACGATCTCGGTTCAGGCTACTCCAGCCTCAAGCGTTTGTCGGTCCTGCCTTTCGATGCGATCAAGATCGACCAGGGCCTGCTCACCCAGTTGCGCATCTCCCCCCTGGAGACCGTCGGCTTGATCTCCACACTCATCGAGATGGGGCGGGATCTGAATCGGGCTGTGGTGGTCGAAGGGTTGGAAGACGCTGGCATGGTCGAAGCTGCCATGGTTCTGGGTGCCGCCAAGGGCCAAGGTTACGCGCTGGCGCATCCAATGCCTGCTGAAGACGTACCTGATTGGGTCCGCCAATTTCGGATGCCGACCGAGCCTGGCACGATTCACACTCTTCTCGGGACGTTGGCGTACCACTGGGCGGTTATGCACTGCCGCCGCTTGGCGGAGACCCTGCCGCTTGATAACGCGCAGGCCACGCGCCTTTTCGAGGAGCAGGGATGGCAAGACACCGAAGCTGCCGCCTGGAATGCCCAAATTCACGCGGGCACGGACGTTGCCAATGCCTCGCACAAACTTTTGCAATGGCTTGTAGCACGCGTGAAGGAGAATCGAACGCTCTGAACCGAGCGTTTCGCGAACGGATTTGCTCGTTCCGCTGAAAATTCGGCGGTGGCATCGAGTTATGGACCCTCAAGCGCGTGGGCATGCTCATCGAGCGACTGTACGACGTCAAGTTCGGCCAGACGCAGATCTGGCGCATCCTGGGTGGGCTGGGGTTCTCCGTGCAAAAGCCCGAGCGCCGCGCCCTCGGGCGCAACGAGGCTGCTGTGCAGGTGTGGAAGCGCCAGACCTGGCCTGCCCTCAACAAAAAGCCAAGCGACAAGGACGGCTGATCGGCTTCATCGACGCGTCGAGCCTGAGCGAGCGGCCCACGCGGGTGCGCACCTGGGCACCGAAGGGCTAAACCCCCATCATCCAGTTCCACGTCAACTGGACCCACGTCAGCGTGATGGCGGGCTTGAGCCGCACGAACTGCCTGTTCCGGCTGCACGAGGGCTCAATCAAGAAAGAACAGCACGTGGAGTTCCTCAAGGCCTTGCGTGCACACCTCAAGCAGCCCTTGCTGATCCTCTGGGATGGCTTGAAGGCGCACCGCAGCAAGCTCGTGCGCGAGGACCTGGCCTCCACCGAGGGAGACGTCCAGATGGCGTTCTTGCCGCCATGCGCCCCCGACCTCAATCCAGTCGAGTCCCTCTGGGCCTGGCTCTAGCGTCATGCGCTGGCCAACTTCTGTCCGGCCAACCTCGACGAACTCAACGTCACCGCCCGCAACCAACTCAAGAGCGCACAGCGCCGCCCTTCGATCATCGCCGCGTGCTGGGTCCAAGCGGGTTGTGGTGATGTCGCCATTTAGGGAAAGCTCAATAATCCTCTGCTGATGTTTCGCGGGTAACATCGGTCCCTGGCTCCCAGCAATAGCGGGTAACGCCCCTCGCGCTGCTTGCAGCGAAGTCTTTGTGTGCATTTTTTGCGGATCTTGTCATGCGCTGTGCCCTGGGCCGGTTTTCTGTGGGCGTTGCCTTCCTCTTGGTATCGGTATCGCAGCTCGCGCTTGCGCAGCCGCCGAGAACCGTCTTTCTGGACGACTGGACCTGGACCGAACTCCGTGACGCCATTCAGGCCGGTACCACCACGATCATCATTCCCATCGGTGGCACCGAGCAAAGCGGGCCGTATATCGCGCTGGGCAAGCACAACGCCCGCGTGAAGGCGCTGTCGCAACGGATTGCACAGGCGCTGGGTCAAACGCTCGTCGCACCGGTGATTGCCTATGTGCCGGAGGGCAGCTACGCGCCGCCGACATCACATATGCGCTTTCCCGGCACCATCACGGTGCCGGATGGTGCGTTCGAGCAAACACTGGAGTCCGCCGCCTACAGCTTCAAGGTCCACGGCTTCAAGACCATCGTCTTTCTTGGTGACCACGGCGGCTACCAACGCGACATCCGGCTGGTGGTGAATCGACTCAACAAGGCGTGGGCCGGATCGGGTGTCCGAGCCTTCGTGCCGCCCGAATACTATGGCACCAGTTCGGCCGGTTACGCGCAAATCCTGCGCAAGCAGGGCGTGCCTGCTGACGAAATCGGCACACACGCCGGACTCGCCGACACGTCGCTGCTGCTGGCGGTGGCCCCGCAAATGGTCCGCCTTGATCGATTGCGAAACAGCGCCAAACCCGGGCCGGCCGACGGCGTGTACGGAGGTGACCCGCGCCGCGCCAGCATCGCACTTGGTCAATTGGGCGTCGACGCCATCGTGTCGCGGACTGTCGATGCGCTCAAGAAGGACATGGCTGGACGGTGACGAGCGCCGTTGCTCGGTAGCCGTGACTCTTCAGAACATACTCTTTTCTTTTTCATGGATTCCATCATGGATTCGTCCCGACGTCGCCGCTTTCGTATTGCAACCCTCATCGGGGCCGTGTGGCTTGGTCTGTGCATCGGTGGCGGCGCCAGCGCCGCACCGATTATCGACACGGTCCCCGGTATGCCTCCCGTCGTGAACCCCAACAATCTTTACAGCGAAACAGGCGCCGGGGACCTCAGTCCAGCGATCAAGGGCGCGCTGCCAAGGATTTATGTACCCAATCTGCGCTCCGACGATGTCGATGTCATCGATCCGGCCACGCTCAAGGTTGTTGACAAGTTCCCCGTCGGTCACAGCCCGCAGCACATCGTGCCGTCGTGGGATTTGCAAACGCTGTGGGTCACCAACAATGCCGAAGGCCGCACCGACGGTAGCTTGACGCCGATCGATCCGAAGACCGGTAAGCCCGGCAAGGCCATCCCAGTGGACGATCCCTACAACATGTACTTCACGCCGGACGGCAAAGAGGCCATCGTTGTGGCAGAGGCGCACGCCCGGCTTGATTTTCGGGATCCGCACACCATGGCGCTGCGCTCGAGCCTGCCGGTGCCGCAGTGCCGCGGAATCAACCATGCCGACTTCTCGATCGATGGCCGCTACGCGATCTTCACCTGCGAATTCGATGGCATGCTCGCGAAGATTGACCTGGTGCATCGTAAGGTCGTCGGCTACCTACGGCTTGGCAACAGCGCTATGCCACAGGACATCCGCATCGCGCCGGACGGCAAGGTGTTCTACGTGGCGGACATGCTGGCCGACGGAGTCGACCTGATCGACGGCAATACCTTCAGGAAAATTGGCTTCACCGCCACGGGTGTCGGCACGCACGGTCTATATCCGAGCCGTGACGGGACCAAGCTGTACGTCGCGAACCGCGGGTCCAACCTCATTCACGGACCGCGTCGTGGCAGAGGAAGCGTGTCGGTGATCGATTTCGCAACCCGCAAGGTCGTGGCAACCTGGCCCATCCCAGAGGGCGGCAGTCCCGATATGGGTGGTGTCAGTGCGGACGGCAAGACCCTGTGGTTATCTGGCCGGTTCGACGATGTGGTCTATGCAATCGATACGACGAGCGGTGCGGTACGCACTATCCCGGTGGGCATGGAGCCGCATGGCCTCACCGTCTGGCCGCAGCCCGGGCGGTACTCGCTGGGGCATACAGGGAATATGCGCTGAGCACTGTTCGCTTTGACGGTGGCCGTTGGCTGATTGCCTCCGCGTCCGTTTGAACATTCGCTGGATTCTCAGCGGGGGCGATGCATGTTGCGCGCCCAACCTTCGCCCCGCCGTGGAGGCGCTCCACGCCAGGGGAGCCCAGATGAACATGCTGACTGGTGACTGCTGGGTCAACGCCCCGACGGAAAGCTAATGGAATGGGTGCCCCCACCCGATCCGGCATCGATGTGCCAAAGTGTGGGGTTTTGAGGTCATCACTTCCACGAGAGGAGCATCCATCATGAAGATGACGACTGTTGGCCTGGATCTGGCAAAGACCATTTTCGTGCGACCTGAAAGTCGCTTGAGTCTTTGTTTCACAGGAGTTATATCTCGATGAAACCGGTTGTTCCATCAACCGTTCCCTATCCGGACATGCGAGGCTGGCAACGGCCTGGTGTGAAGCTCCGGAGACAACGTAGCCACCGAGTCATCGGTACGTGCGGCCGCGAGGCCAAGCGGAAACTGCCAGCACTGAGGCGGTAAGGAGCAAGGGACGATCGGCTACGACCAACAGATGTGAACTTCAAATGAACGTCGTGATCTTTGAACAAGCCAAAGGTGCTGACAGGCTTGAACCAAAACGGTATGCGGTCAGGCGTGGTCTCTGAAGACTGGGCCACCATGGATGTTGAACCGCCGGCGAAGCTGAAGGGTCCGATCCGATCTGAGATGCAAGCGGAACAGGGTAAGCCCGTAGCGCTGCCGCTGTGCGGCAAGCCACCCGAGAGGAAGGCTGTTGGTGCTGCGGGTAGAGGAATGGGAATGCAGAAAAAGCGAATGCCGTGCTGTCATGGGGCGGATACGGGTTGCGACATCACCCGGCGCGAAAGCGAGCAGACTTCTGCGCGGTCATTTATGGCGAGAAAACTTGATCAGCGTTGTCTCTGGGTGTGTCCATCCCGACGCTGTATCGCTGGGCGCCGGCGACGGTGCTGGACTTTGATATTGACATGAATGCAACTACAATTACGATATGACAAGTCGCTTGCGATTCGAGTGGGACGAGGCCAAGAATCGCGCCAATCAACGCAAGCATGGGGTGAGCTTTGAAGAAGCCGCCCACGTCTTCCACGACCCGCTACAAGTGTCGGTGCAGGATCGGATCGAAGGCGGTGAGCAACGCTGGCAGACCTTTGGTCTGGTCGGTGGTGTCGTCCTGCTGATGATGGTGCACACCGTGCACGAGGACGATGTGCACGGCCAATCCATCGAGGTCATCCGCATCATCTCGGCGCGGCGCGCCGACCGTACCGAAAGGCAACGCTATGAAGAGCAAAACCGTTAGCCATACGCTGGAGACGCTGCCTCCCCTGACGCCAGCGCAGCACGCCAGGCTCAAAGAGCTAGCCGCCAGGCCGGACAGCGCGATCGACACCAGCGATAGTCCTGTGCTGACAGCAGCGCAGTGGGATGCTGCCGTGCGTGGGCGGTTCTATCGCCCCATCAAGCAACAGATCNGCGCTGGCCTGCAGGGCGATGCGCCCGGTTTCCAGCACATAGCCACGATCGGCCAGCTTCAGCGCCATGCGTGCGTTCTGCTCGACCAGCAGCAAGGTCATGCCCTGCTGCCGGATCTGGCGCAGGGAGCGAAAAATATCGCGCACGATGATCGGCGCCAGCCCCAGGCTGGGCTCGTCGAGCAGCAGCAATCGGGGCTTGGCCATCAGCGCGCGGCCGATGGCCAGCATCTGCTGCTCGCCGCCCGACAAGGTGCCGGCGAGCTGCCGGCTGCGCTCCTCCAGCCGCGGGAACATGAGCAAGACCTGCTTCAGACTTTGCGCCGCTTCGGCAGGCGCGCGCGTGTAGCCGCCGAGCATCAGGTTTTCCGCCACGGTCAATGTGGGAAAGACGCGGCGCCCTTCGGGAGCCTGGGAAATGCCCAGGCGCACGATGCGGTCGGCGCCCACGCGGGCGATGTCCTCGCCGCGGAAGCGCAAATGACCGGCACGCGGCCGCAGCAGGCCGCTGATGGTGCGCATCAACGTGGTCTTGCCCGCGCCGTTGGCGCCGAGCAGGGTGACGATCTCGCCCTCTTCCACCCGCAGGCTCACGCCTTTGAGCGCCTGGATCTGGCCGTAGCGCACGTCCAGGTTTTCAACTTCCAGCAGACTCATGGAACGGCTCACGGAACCACCACTCATGTCCCACCCCCGGCCGCGGCCAGATGGGCAGGCGGCGAAACCGGCGCCGGGAGGTCGTCTTCGTCGTCGTCCTTGCCGAGATACGCCTCGATGACTTCCGGGTGGTTGCGAATGTGCTCCGGCGCGCCTTCGGCGATCTTGCGCCCGAAGTTGATGCAGACGATGCTGTCGGTCACGTTCATCACCACGTTCATGTCGTGCTCCACCAGCAACACGCTGATGCCCTGGTCACGCACCGCCAGAATGGTGCGGTTGAGCGCGGCGGATTCCTGGTCGTTCAGGCCCGCCGCCGGCTCATCGAGGATCAGCAGCCTGGGCTTGGCGATCAAGGCGCGCGCCAGTTCCACCCGGCGCTGCAGGCCGTAGGGCAAGGACGCCACGTCCTCGTCGGCCACCGTGTCGAGTTCGAGCCGCGCCAGCAGCTCGCGCACCTTGGCGCGCAGCTCCACCTCTTCGCGGCGCTGAAACGGCGTGCCCAGCAAGCCCTGCCACCAATGCTGGCGCGTTTGCAAGTGCAGGCCCGCCAACACATTCACCAGCACCGTCTGGCCGTAGAACAGCCGGATGGTCTGGAAGGTGCGGAAAATGCCGGCGCGGGCAATGCGGTGGGGCGCCCATCCGGTGATGTCCCGGCCGCCCAGTTCGATGCGCCCTTCGGAAGGTTTGTAGACCCCGGTGATGAGGTTGAACGCCGTGGTCTTGCCCGCGCCGTTCGGCCCGATCAGCCCGACCACCTGCCCTTGCTCGACGGAAAAACTCAGGTCGCCCACCGCCTGCAAACCACCGAAGCGAATGCCCACGCCGTCCAGACGCAACAGCGCGCCGCTCATTCCTTCGCCTCCTGCGGCTGGGCGCGTGGCCAGATGCCCTGCGGGCGCAGCACCATCACCACCACCATGGCGATGCCGAACACGAAGTAGCGGTACTGCGCGAAGCCGCGGAAGGCCTGCGGCACGACGAACATCAGCGCGGTGCCCAGCAGCACCCCCGGGATCGACCCCTGCCCGCCCACCAGCACGATGGCGAACAGCGTCACCGATTCGGTGAACACAAAAGCCCCGGGACTCACCGCGGCCATCAGCGTGGCGAACAGCGTGCCGCCGAAACCGGCCAGCCCCGCCCCCAGCGCGAAAGCCAGCACGCGGTAGGCGCGCGCATCGATGCCCATGGTCGTGGCGGCGAGCTGGTCGTGCTTGATGTAGAACAGCGTGCGGCCGAGGTGGGAGCGGTCGAGGTTGCGGATCAGCAGCAGCACCGCCGCGAACGCCAGCCAGTCGAGCCAGAACTGCGCGTTCTGGCTGGTGAGCTGCCAGCCGAACAGGCTGGGCACGCCGATGCTGAAAATACCGTCGGCCCCGCCCGTGAGATGGCCGACGTTGTTGTCCAGCGCCAGGATGAAGATGGCGTTGAAGCCGATGGTCGCCACCAGCAGGTAGTCGCCGCGCAGCTTCACGATGGGCGCCGCCAGCACCGCGCCGACGAGGGCCGCCACCAGCACCGCCAGCGGCCAGGTGGCGAAGATGGGCCAGTTGAACTGCGTGTTGAGCACGGCCGTGACGTACGCGCCCACGCCGAAGTACACCGCATGCCCCATGTCGAACATGCCCGCCCGCCCCAGCACGATGTCCTGGCTCAGGGCGACGATGGCATACACCGCGAACAGCGAGGCAATGAACACCCAGGTCTGGTCGAGCCCGAACGGCACCGCCAGCCCCAGCACCCAGAGCGCCGCGCCGACCCGGGGATTGCGCAACAGCGCGAGGATTGGTTTCATACCTTCTCCGCCACGCGTTCGCCGAGCAGCCCGGACGGCCGCACCAGCAGGATGCCGATCAGCAGGGCGAAGGTGATGGCCTCCTGCCACGAGCTCGACATGAAACCCGCGGCAAAGGCGTTGAACAGCCCCAGCAGCACCCCGCCGAGCATGGCCCCCGGAATGTTGCCGATGCCGCCGATGATGGCGGCGATGAAGGCGTTGAGTCCGTAGGTCCAGCCCATCGTGAAGTACACCTGCCGGTAGTACAGGCCGATGAACAGGCCGCCCACCGCGCCGATGGCCGGGCCGATGATGAACACGCTGGAAATCACCCGGTTGACGTTGATGCCCATCAGCCGCGCCGCGTCCTGGTCGCTCGCTGCCGCGCGCATCGCCGTGCCGTAGCGCGTGTGGTGCACGAACCAGTACAGGATGGCCATGAGCACGGCCGAGCCCAGCATGATCAGCACCTGCACCAGGTCGATGCGGGCACCGCCGAAGGTCCAATGCATGGCCGGCAGCAAATGGCTCGGGAACACCTTGAGCTGCGGCCCCCAGATGAGCATGATGCCATTCTCGATGAACAGCGAGGCGCCCAGCGCCGACACCACGGCCGAGAGCCGGTCGGCCTTGCGCAGCGGCCTGTAGGCCGTGAACTCCAGCACCAGTCCGGCAGCGGCAACGACCACGGCCGCCAGGATGAACGCCGCCCCCACCAGCAGCAAATGGCTCTGCCCGCTGCCGGCCCCCGAGCCCAGGGCGACGAGGCCGATGTAGGCGCCGAAAATGCACAGGTCGCCATGGGCGAAATTGATCAGCCTGAGCACACCGTAGACCATGGTGTAGCCCAGGGCGATCAGGGCATAGATGCCACCGACCGTCAGACCGTTGACCAGCTGCTGCAGCACGATGCCGAGCATGAGCGCGTCCCCTCTTTCTTGTTTTGATGGGGGTCGGGCGTGGCGCGCGCACAGCCGCGCCACGCCCGACCTGCCCCTGTGCCGGGGCTCGGGTGGATGTTTACTGGGTCACGGCCGCCGGCGGATAGGTGATCTTGTACCCGCCGCTCGGGGTGATCTCGAACGCCACATACGGGCTGCCGGTGCGCTCGCCCACGGCATTCCAGGAGAACGTCCCGGTCAGTCCCTCGAAATGCTTCAATTCGTGCAAGGCTGGAATCAACTTGGCCGGCTCCACGCTCTTGATCTTCTCGGCGGTATCGAGAATGGCGCGGAAACCATCGGCGTTGGTCAGCGTGAAAATGCTGGGCGGCTCGTGGCCGTAGGCGGCCTTGAACTGGGTGAGGAATTCCTTGGCCGCCGGATACGGCAAGTCCTGCGGCGCCGGCACGTTGATGATCACCGCACCCGCCGCCGCGTTGCCGGCAATCTTGGCAAAGGCCACATTCTGGTTCGCATCGCCGCCAACGAACTTGGCTTTCATGCCCAACTGCGCCATTTGCGCCTTGATCAAACCGCCGTCGGTGTAATAGCCCGAGAAGTACACCACCTGCGGGTGCAGGGCATTGAGCTTGGTCAGCACCGGGGTGTAGTTCTGCGATCCGGCACTGATGTAAGCCTTGTCGAGCACGTCGATGCCGTCCTTCTTCGCATCCGCCACCACCGCATCGGCCAGGCCCGTGGCGAAGCTGGAGTGGTCGGTCACCACGGCGATGCGCTTGTCACCCATGGCCTTGAAATAACCGGCGGTGAACAAGGCTTCGGCGCTGTTGGGCGGCGCGTTGCGGAAAAAAGTCTTGTAGTTGCGCTGCGTCAGTTCGTCGCTGGTGCCGTCGGAGGTCTGAATGACGTTGGCGCGCGCGTAGATCGGCTCGGCGGCCAGCGCAGCGCCGCTGGTGTAGCTGCCGATCACGGCGAGCACGCCGTCGTTCACCAGTTGCCGCGCGCAAATCGCGGCCGCAGCGGCTTCACCCTGGTCGTCGCAGACCTTCACGTCCAGCGGGTGGCCGAGCAGGCCGCCCTTGGCATTGGTCTGCTTCACCAGCAGTTTCACGGCATCGGCAATGCCTTGGCCTTCGTTGGCGTACTGGCCGGTGATCGGCGCCTGCACGCCGATCTTGATGGGCGAAGCCGCGAAGGCCTGGGAAGCAGCCAGGCAAGGGCCGGCTGTGGCCAGGGTGAGAAGAAGCGTTTTGGACAGGTGTCGCATGCTTTGTCTCCTTATTTGATCGTTGTTTGAAGGGAAAGGCCGCAATCGGGCCGTTGTTCGCAGCGGCAAGCGCCGCTGCCTAGCACCAGCCCGTTGATGCGCAGTCCCAGGCAGGCGACAGAGCTCCAGCGGACGGCAAAAGATGAAGCGCACCTCCGATTCCAACCCGGCATGAGGGGCGCACTCAACACGGCATATGCCTGCGAACACATGCTCCGACTTGCCGGGCATGGCATGCACGGTGTCGAAATTGACTCGCGACGCGCATCGCGTTTTGGCGCCGACAGGGTTGTCGACGGCGTGCGCCGTTCGCCGCGTCTTTCGTCGCTTGGATCAAGCACGCAGGTTCAGACTGGCGTCGAGCCATCAACACGCACGGATCTGAGGCGGCGCACCGCAGGCCTGCGAAAATATCGATAAGCACCGCCATGACGTTCAAAAGTTATACCGCTCAACGAATAAAGGTAGCACCAAATGGACCACACTAAAATAGATCTAGGTTTACTTTTTCAACAAAAGGTGCAACCATTCTAGGCTCAAACATGCAAAAGGTGCAACCATGCCAGTGACGACCATCGGTGTAAAAATTGATGACCATGTTCGTCTTCGTATCAAATCTGCGGCTGAGGCGCATGGACGCACGCCGCATTTCGTCGTTAAGCAGATGATCCTGCAAGGGCTGGAGCGGCTCGAACGTGGAGACGCGCTGGAGGCCGACCCGCATGATGGTGAGCTCAAGCCCCCGCCGCAGGAAGACCATCCAGCATCCCCGGTCATGCCGTTTCTCGATCTGGCGCAGGACGTGCAACCGCAAACCGTGCTGCGCGCGGCCATCACCGCGGCCTATCGCAGGCCCGAGCCCGAGTGTGTCCCCGCCCTCCTCTCCCAAGCTACCCTGCCTCCGAAACTGGCTGCGGCGGCGCAGGATACCGCCCGCAGCCTCGCCACCAAACTGCGTGCCAAACGCACGCGCGGCGTCGTCGAAGCGCTGCTGCAGGAGTACGCACTGTCAAGCCAGGAAGGAATAGCCCTGATGTGCCTGGCCGAGGCGCTGTTGCGCATCCCCGACACCGCCACGCGTGACGCATTGATCCGCGACAAGATCTGCTCCGGCGACTGGCAAANTTGAACTGGGTGAGGAATTCCTTGGCCGCCGGATACGGCAAGTCCTGCGGCGCCGGCACGTTGATGATCACCGCACCCGCCGCCGCGTTGCCGGCAATCTTGGCAAAGGCCACATTCTGGTTCGCATCGCCGCCAACGAACTTGGCTTTCATGCCCAACTGCGCCATTTGCGCCTTGATCAAACCGCCGTCGGTGTAATAGCCCGAGAAGTACACCACCTGCGGGTGCAGGGCATTGAGCTTGGTCAGCACCGGGGTGTAGTTCTGCGATCCGGCACTGATGTAAGCCTTGTCGAGCACGTCGATGCCGTCCTTCTTCGCATCCGCCACCACCGCATCGGCCAGGCCCGTGGCGAAGCTGGAGTGGTCGGTCACCACGGCGATGCGCTTGTCACCCATGGCCTTGAAATAACCGGCGGTGAACAAGGCTTCGGCGCTGTTGGGCGGCGCGTTGCGGAAAAAAGTCTTGTAGTTGCGCTGCGTCAGTTCGTCGCTGGTGCCGTCGGAGGTCTGAATGACGTTGGCGCGCGCGTAGATCGGCTCGGCGGCCAGCGCAGCGCCGCTGGTGTAGCTGCCGATCACGGCGAGCACGCCGTCGTTCACCAGTTGCCGCGCGCAAATCGCGGCCGCAGCGGCTTCACCCTGGTCGTCGCAGACCTTCACGTCCAGCGGGTGGCCGAGCAGGCCGCCCTTGGCATTGGTCTGCTTCACCAGCAGTTTCACGGCATCGGCAATGCCTTGGCCTTCGTTGGCGTACTGGCCGGTGATCGGCGCCTGCACGCCGATCTTGATGGGCGAAGCCGCGAAGGCCTGGGAAGCAGCCAGGCAAGGGCCGGCTGTGGCCAGGGTGAGAAGAAGCGTTTTGGACAGGTGTCGCATGCTTTGTCTCCTTATTTGATCGTTGTTTGAAGGGAAAGGCCGCAATCGGGCCGTTGTTCGCAGCGGCAAGCGCCGCTGCCTAGCACCAGCCCGTTGATGCGCAGTCCCAGGCAGGCGACAGAGCTCCAGCGGACGGCAAAAGATGAAGCGCACCTCCGATTCCAACCCGGCATGAGGGGCGCACTCAACACGGCATATGCCTGCGAACACATGCTCCGACTTGCCGGGCATGGCATGCACGGTGTCGAAATTGACTCGCGACGCGCATCGCGTTTTGGCGCCGACAGGGTTGTCGACGGCGTGCGCCGTTCGCCGCGTCTTTCGTCGCTTGGATCAAGCACGCAGGTTCAGACTGGCGTCGAGCCATCAACACGCACGGATCTGAGGCGGCGCACCGCAGGCCTGCGAAAATATCGATAAGCACCGCCATGACGTTCAAAAGTTATACCGCTCAACGAATAAAGGTAGCACCAAATGGACCACACTAAAATAGATCTAGGTTTACTTTTTCAACAAAAGGTGCAACCATTCTAGGCTCAAACATGCAAAAGGTGCAACCATGCCAGTGACGACCATCGGTGTAAAAATTGATGACCATGTTCGTCTTCGTATCAAATCTGCGGCTGAGGCGCATGGACGCACGCCGCATTTCGTCGTTAAGCAGATGATCCTGCAAGGGCTGGAGCGGCTCGAACGTGGAGACGCGCTGGAGGCCGACCCGCATGATGGTGAGCTCAAGCCCCCGCCGCAGGAAGACCATCCAGCATCCCCGGTCATGCCGTTTCTCGATCTGGCGCAGGACGTGCAACCGCAAACCGTGCTGCGCGCGGCCATCACCGCGGCCTATCGCAGGCCCGAGCCCGAGTGTGTCCCCGCCCTCCTCTCCCAAGCTACCCTGCCTCCGAAACTGGCTGCGGCGGCGCAGGATACCGCCCGCAGCCTCGCCACCAAACTGCGTGCCAAACGCACGCGCGGCGTCGTCGAAGCGCTGCTGCAGGAGTACGCACTGTCAAGCCAGGAAGGAATAGCCCTGATGTGCCTGGCCGAGGCGCTGTTGCGCATCCCCGACACCGCCACGCGTGACGCATTGATCCGCGACAAGATCTGCTCCGGCGACTGGCAAAGCCATCTGCGCGGCGGCCACTCGTTGTTTGTCAACGCGGCCACCTGGGGTCTGCTGCTGACAGGAAAACTCGTTGCAACCAGCAGCGAGGTCAATCTATCCTCGGTCCTCACCCGTCTCGTTGCGCGCAGTGGCGAGCCCGTGGTGCGTGGGGGCGTGAACATCGCCATGCGGCTCATGGGCGAGCAGTTCGTACTGGGCCAGAACATCGCCGAAGCCCTGGCCAACGCCCGCAAATGGGAAGCCAAGGGCTTCCGCCATTCCTACGACATGCTGGGCGAGGCGGCGCTCACGGCGCAGGATGCCGAGCGCTACTTGCGCGACTACGAGCAGGCCATCCACGCGATCGGCAAGGCAGCGCAGCGCCGCGGCATCTACGAAGGGCCAGGCATTTCGATCAAGCTCTCCGCGCTGCATCCGCGCTATGCGCGCACGCAGCGCCAGAGGGTCGTGGACGAACTGCTGCCGCGACTGGCGCGGCTGGCGCGGCTGGCGCGTGAATATGACATCGGGTTGAACATCGACGCCGAGGAAGCCGATCGACTGGAAATCTCCCTCGACTTGCTAGAAAGCTTGTGCTTTGATCCGGCGCTTCACGGGTGGAACGGCATCGGGTTTGTGGTCCAGGCCTATCAGAAGCGCGCGCCCTTCGTGCTGGACTTCCTCATCGACCTCGCGCACCGCTCCCAGCGACGTTTGATGGTGCGGTTGGTCAAGGGGGCGTACTGGGATTCCGAGATCAAGCGCGCGCAGATCGACGGCCTTGAAGATTTCCCCGTGTTCACGCGCAAGGTGCACACCGACATCTCGTACCTGGCCTGCGCACGCAAGCTTCTGGCGGCGCCCAGCGCCGTTTTCCCACAATTCGCCACGCACAACGCGCACACCGTAGCCGCCATCCACACGATGGCGGGAGAAAATTTCTACGTGGGCCAGTACGAGTTCCAGTGCCTGCACGGCATGGGGGAGCCTCTGTACGAGGAGGTCGTCGGGCCCGATGCCCTGAACCGGCCCTGTCGCATCTATGCGCCCGTGGGCACGCACGAAACCCTGCTCGCCTATCTTGTGCGAAGGCTTCTTGAGAACGGTGCCAACACGTCCTTCGTCCACAAGATCAACGACCCGAAATTGAGTCTGGACGACATCATCGCCGACCCCGCCGAACTGGCCAGGAGCGTGGTGCCGCTGGGTGCTGGGCACGAGAAGATCGTGCTGCCGCGCGCGTTGTTTGGTGTGACCCGTGACAATTCCGCCGGGTTCGATCTCAGCAACGAGCAGCGCCTGGGCTCCCTGGCCTCTGCGGGGCTTGCAGGACTCGAGACGTCGTGGCAGGCACGACCCATCCTGGGCAGCGGCGAAGTGCAGGGTCCGGCGCGTCCGGTCCTCAACCCGGCCGACCTGCGCGATACGGTGGGCCAGGTCATCGAAACCGATCCCGCCATGATCGACACGGCCTTCACCCTGGCGCTGCAAGCAGCGCCTGTCTGGCAAGCCACTCCAGCACAGGATCGCGCGGCGATTCTGCGTCGCGCAGCCGATCTTCTCGAAGAGCGGCTTCCCAGGCTGGTGGGGCTGATCGTGCGCGAGGCTGGCAAAACCCTGCCTGCCGCCATTGGCGAGGTGCGCGAGGCAGTGGACTTCCTGCGCTATTACGCAGCCCAGGTCTCATCGCAGTTCCACAACGCCGTGCAGCGCCCGCTCGGCCCGGTCGTGGCCATCAGCCCGTGGAATTTCCCCCTGGCCATTTTCACGGGACAAGTCGCCGCAGCCCTGGCCGCAGGCAATGTCGTCTTGGCGAAACCGGCAGAGGAAACCCCGCTCATTGCCAGCTATGCCGTGCACGTGCTTCTGGAAGCCGGGGTTCCGGCAGGCGCGCTGCAATTGCTTCCGGGTGATGGTCGCGTTGGCGCAGCGCTGGTTGCCGATGCGCGTGTGCCGTGGCGTGATGTTCACCGGCTCCACCGAGGTGGCGCGCCTGATTCAGACGCAACTTGCCGGACACCTGGACGCCCAGGGTCTACCCATTCCCCTGATTGCCGAAACGGGCGGACAAAACGCCATGGTGGTCGACTCCTCCGCCTTGCCCGAGCAGGCCGTGACCGACATCGTCTCCTCGGCCTTTGACTCCGCCGGGCAGCGCTGCTCGGCGCTGCGCATCGTGTTGGTCCAGAACGATATCGCCCCCCGTCTGCTGGAGATGCTGCTTGGCGCAACCGCCGAACTTGCCATCGGCCGGCCCGATCGACTCTGCACCGACGTGGGCCCGGTCATCAGTGCCGAGGCGCGAGACACCATCACCGCGCACATCGAGGCGATGCGCGGCCGCGGCTTCAAGGTCAGCGCCCCCGAACTGCCGCAAGATGCCCGTCACGGCTATTTCGTGCCCCCCACGATCATCGAGATCCCGTCTATCGACGTCCTGGGGCGTGAGGTCTTCGGGCCTGTGCTGCACGTCCTGCGCTATCAGCGCGGCGAGCTCGATACCGCCATCGACGCCGTGAACGCGCTGGGCTATGGACTGACGTTCGGCATCCATAGCCGCATCGACGAGACGATCGCGCATGTGACCTCGCGCATCAGCGCCGGCAATATTTACGTCAATCGCAACATCATCGGCGCGGTGGTCGGTGTGCAGCCCTTTGGGGGTCATTCGCGCTCGGGCACCGGGCCAAAGGCCGGCGGCCCCCTTTATCTGCGCCGGTTAATCGCGCCCGGAAGCGGACCGTTTTTGTCAACGGCTCAAACGCCGCAGCCCCTGCTTGATCTCATCAAGGCCCTGCAAGACCAGGGCGTCGAGACCGCGGCGTTGCAAACCTACGCCGCGCATGCCCCGGCGCGTCAGATCACCGTGTTGCCAGGCCCGGTTGGCGAGCAGAACCAGTACCGGCTTGAGGCGCGGGGTACGATTTTGTGCCACGCCGACGCGCAAGAAGCCTTGCTGCGGCAGATCGGTGCCGCGCTGGCCACGGCCAACGTCGCGCTGATTTCAGGCAAGGCGGCCGATGCCGTCTCCGCGCTGCTGCCCTCCACCCTGCACGACCATGTGCGCCTCGCATCGCAAGACGCGACGCCCGACGCGGCGCTCTACGACGGCGATCCTGCCGGGCTTCTTGCCTTTCAAACCGAACTTGCACAACACACCCATGCGGTGGTGCCCGTTTGCGCACTGCCACGCGACGGGCTCACGCAGATGGATTACCCGCTTGAAATGCTGCTCCGCGAGCGAGTCACCAGCGTCAACACGGCAGCCGCTGGCGGCAACGCCAGCCTGATGACGATCGGGTGACGCCGAACACCGGGCAGCAAGGCTGCTGCACCATGCGCTCCTCAGGCGCGCGCGTGGTGCCATGACTCGATGCCCGGCAAACGCAGGCACTTTACCGGGCATCCATGCGCACTTGGGCAGCATGCGCCAACCGAACATCATCTTGACACCTGCGCTGAAGGTCAGGTACTGACAGCAGGGGTGATGGTTTTCGCCCGGTTGTGCGGCAGCAATTCGCCCAGACAGCAGCACTCTCCGCATGACTTCACAGGCACCGAGACCCTCCGAGCAGGCCCTGGATCCCGATCCTTGATCAGTGCGAGTCCGCCCACCTTGGCTGACAGCAACTGGCGCCCGCCGCATGCCGCTGGCATGATCCTCACGAGACATGGCGGTACTTCTTTCTTTCAAAGACGGGGGTTTCAAGAGTGAAGGAACCGAAGTGTCCTACAGTTACTGCGTTTTCTTGATGCACCGCAACTCGCCGCCAAGCACGGTGTGGCCGCCCGGCGAATTGGCGCCCTGGCGGTGGTGTCGTGATTTCCACATTCATCCGTGGCGAAGCCGCGGAGCAGAAATTCCCGACTGGCTGGAAGGCACACAAGCCCTATTTGCGCCTGACTCTTCAGCCGAAGTGAGGTTCATGGGGGAACCAGGCCCCATTCCCGGCGTTGAGGGAATGGGCGCTGATCAACATGGGTGCTTTTGTTGCGGCTTGCAGCCAGGCGTTGCGGCCGGATCGCAACGCTTGATACTCATGCCTCACATTCAGCTGAGCGAAAAGAAAGTCCGGGCTGCAGCCGTGCAGAAAACGCGCTCGTTCGTGTGATACGTCTCCAAACCTATGGTGGCGCCATATTGCGACACAACGCCGGCCTGGTACGCCGTAAACGCTTGCTGTGTTTGGGTGGCCATGGATTGCATCGTGGCGTTTTGTGCACTTGTCAGGCCTTGAGTCGCAAATGTTCCCGATGTGCCCCCGGAGATGTCAAGGTCAAGCGTGGCGTAGCGGAGATTCGGATCGCTCGGCACCTTCGAATTCAACACCGCTGTCATCGCTCCAGCCCCTTGGTTCCAAAACACCTCAGGGTCATTGAAGCCACCGCACATCATCAGAGGCATGCTGGGGGTGTAGTTGCGTAGATCGTTGGCTTTGAGGTCCTGGCGCAGCAGGAATTGCGGGTTGGCTGGGAGCGTTGGAGCCGTGGTCGAAAAGTTCGGGGCTGACCCGTCGACAGGAGCCGCGCCGTCGGGATTGGCGTCGACATCATTGACATAGGCTTCGCGAAAAGCCGTGCTGAAGAGGTAATTCGCAGGAGCAAATCCGGCTGCGCCCAACGGGGCGCCCTCGGGGAGCGCGTCGAGATTCGCATAGCCGGTCGGGGTCGATTGAAAAAGCGCAGTCGCAGGGATTTGCCGGCTCTGCACAGCCGCTTGGTATCCCGCATTGCCGGGAAAGAGCGATACCGCATTGGCATACTGCGTGGTAAATATCTGGCTCGGATTGAGCGATCCCTGCTTTAGATGTGCGTACGAGTTCACCACCATCGGCAAGAAGAGCGTACCCCCGAAATTGGGATGCCCTAGGAGACTGTCGGACTTTGCGGTCTTCCGGATGAAGACGCTATCCGAGACAATTGCTGCTGCACAACCGAGAGCCCGAGCCGATGAGCCGCTTCGTCCCTGTTGACCGAGACACCGCATATCTGTTGCCACCGTCGGTGGACGAATGGCTGCCCACTGATCANGGCTGTTGGACCAGGTGGGCAGCTTTGTCAACACGTCTTTGAGATATGCCCAGGGATCGGCGCCGCAGAGCTTGGCCGATTCGATCAGCGTCATAAGCACAGCAGCTCTGCTGCCGGCCTGGGCAATGCGCACCGGCGTACTTGCTGCAGATATGGCGATGCACGAAGAAGCGTGTAGGCTCGCGATCGAGTTGCTCGCTGATTTCTTCGCCGATACGCGTCAAGGCATGGCCGGCAGCACACAGCCCCGAGTCGACTCGTAGCGATGTTCGATCCGAGGAAGCTGCCCTGGCAGCGGCTGGCGCTGGGGTGTGCATTTGCCCGGGGCTCGGCCTGTTCTTCCGCCACCAGCAGGGCCCGCGTCTTGGGGTCGAAGAGTTGGCCCTGCGCGGCGTCCAGACTCAGACTCATTAACCACCGTTTCCGAGAAGCAGAGCAATTGAAAGCGCGCCCAGAGGGGCGCGCTCTTCTTGGAATCCAGTCTCGATAGCGCCGCGCTGCACGTCTGAGTTTTGAGAACGCCAGCGGCGGCGCGCCGGTGGCCGGTGCTGAGCGTGAGGCCCTCAGGCCTTGCGTGCCGCCAGCATCTCCCGACGCAGGATGGCATTGATGCGTGACTGGTAGCCCTTGCCTTGGGCCTTGAGCCAGTCCAGCACATCGGCATCGATGCGGGCCGTGATCTGTTGCTTGATGGGGCGATAGAACCGCCCACGCACGGCAGCATCCCACTGCGCTGCTGTCAGCACAGGACTATCGCTGGTGTCGATCGCGCTGTCCGGCCTGGCGGCTAGCTCTTTGAGCCTGGCGTGCTGCGCTGGCGTCAGGGGAGGCAGCGTCTCCAGCGTATGGCTAACGGTTTTGCTCTTCATAGCGTTGCCTTTCGGTACGGTCGGCGCGCCGCGCCGAGATGATGCGGATGACCTCGATGGATTGGCCGTGCACATCGTCCTCGTGCACGGTGTGCACCATCATCAGCAGGACGACACCACCGACCAGACCAAAGGTCTGCCAGCGTTGCTCACCGCCTTCGATCCGATCCTGCACCGACACTTGTAGCGGGTCGTGGAAGACGTGGGCGGCTTCTTCAAAGCTCACCCCATGCTTGCGTTGATTGGCGCGATTCTTGGCCTCGTCCCACTCGAATCGCAAGCGACTTGTCATATCGTAATTGTAGTTGCATTCATGTCAATATCAAAGTCCAGCACCGTCGCCGGCGCCCAGCGATACAGCGTCGGGATGGACACACCCAGAGACAACGCTGATCAAGTTTTCTCGCCATAAATGACCGCGCAGAAGTCTGCTCGCTTTCGCGCCGGGTGATGTCGCAACCCGTATCCGCCCCATGACAGCACGGCATTCGCTTTTTCTGCATTCCCATTCCTCTACCCGCAGCACCAACAGCCTTCCTCTCGGGTGGCTTGCCGCACAGCGGCAGCGCTACGGGCTTACCCTGTTCCGCTTGCATCTCAGATCGGATCGGACCCTTCAGCTTCGCCGGCGGTTCAACATCCATGGTGGCCCAGTCTTCAGAGACCACGCCTGACCGCATACCGTTTTGGTTCAAGCCTGTCAGCACCTTTGGCTTGTTCAAAGATCACGACGTTCATTTGAAGTTCACATCTGTTGGTCGTAGCCGATCGTCCCTTGCTCCTTACCGCCTCAGTGCTGGCAGTTTCCGCTTGGCCTCGCGGCCGCACGTACCGATGACTCGGTGGCTACGTTGTCTCCGGAGCTTCACACCAGGCCGTTGCCAGCCTCGCATGTCCGGATAGGGAACGGTTGATGGAACAACCGGTTTCATCGAGATATAACTCCTGTGAAACAAAGACTCAAGCGACTTTCAGGTCGCACGAAAATGGTCTTTGCCAGATCCAGGCCAACAGTCGTCATCTTCATGATGGATGCTCCTCTCGTGGAAGTGATGACCTCAAAACCCCACACTTTGGCACATCGATGCCGGATCGGGTGGGGGCACCCATTCCATTAGCTTTCCGTCGGGGCGTTGACCCAGCAGTCACCAGTCAGCATGTTCATCTGGGCTCCCCTGGCGTGGAGCGCCTCCACGGCGGGGCGAAGGTTGGGCGCGCAACATGCATCGCCCCCGCTGAGAATCCAGCGAATGTTCAAACGGACGCGGAGGCAATCAGCCAACGGCCACCGTCAAAGCGAACAGTGCTCAGCGCATATTCCCTGTATGCCCCAGCGAGTACCGCCCGGGCTGCGGCCAGACGGTGAGGCCATGCGGCTCCATGCCCACCGGGATAGTGCGTACCGCACCGCTCGTCGTATCGATTGCATAGACCACATCGTCGAACCGGCCAGATAACCACAGGGTCTTGCCGTCCGCACTGACACCACCCATATCGGGACTGCCGCCCTCTGGGATGGGCCAGGTTGCCACGACCTTGCGGGTTGCGAAATCGATCACCGACACGCTTCCTCTGCCACGACGCGGTCCGTGAATGAGGTTGGACCCGCGGTTCGCGACGTACAGCTTGGTCCCGTCACGGCTCGGATATAGACCGTGCGTGCCGACACCCGTGGCGGTGAAGCCAATTTTCCTGAAGGTATTGCCGTCGATCAGGTCGACTCCGTCGGCCAGCATGTCCGCCACGTAGAACACCTTGCCGTCCGGCGCGATGCGGATGTCCTGTGGCATAGCGCTGTTGCCAAGCCGTAGGTAGCCGACGACCTTACGATGCACCAGGTCAATCTTCGCGAGCATGCCATCGAATTCGCAGGTGAAGATCGCGTAGCGGCCATCGATCGAGAAGTCGGCATGGTTGATTCCGCGGCACTGCGGCACCGGCAGGCTCGAGCGCAGCGCCATGGTGTGCGGATCCCGAAAATCAAGCCGGGCGTGCGCCTCTGCCACAACGATGGCCTCTTTGCCGTCCGGCGTGAAGTACATGTTGTAGGGATCGTCCACTGGGATGGCCTTGCCGGGCTTACCGGTCTTCGGATCGATCGGCGTCAAGCTACCGTCGGTGCGGCCTTCGGCATTGTTGGTGACCCACAGCGTTTGCAAATCCCACGACGGCACGATGTGCTGCGGGCTGTGACCGACGGGGAACTTGTCAACAACCTTGAGCGTGGCCGGATCGATGACATCGACATCGTCGGAGCGCAGATTGGGTACATAAATCCTTGGCAGCGCGCCCTTGATCGCTGGACTGAGGTCCCCGGCGCCTGTTTCGCTGTAAAGATTGTTGGGGTTCACGACGGGAGGCATACCGGGGACCGTGTCGATAATCGGTGCGGCGCTGGCGCCGCCACCGATGCACAGACCAAGCCACACGGCCCCGATGAGGGTTGCAATACGAAAGCGGCGACGTCGGGACGAATCCATGATGGAATCCATGAAAAAGAAAAGAGTATGTTCTGAAGAGTCACGGCTACCGAGCAACGGCGCTCGTCACCGTCCAGCCATGTCCTTCTTGAGCGCATCGACAGTCCGCGACACGATGGCGTCGACGCCCAATTGACCAAGTGCGATGCTGGCGCGGCGCGGGTCACCTCCGTACACGCCGTCGGCCGGCCCGGGTTTGGCGCTGTTTCGCAATCGATCAAGGCGGACCATTTGCGGGGCCACCGCCAGCAGCAGCGACGTGTCGGCGAGTCCGGCGTGTGTGCCGATTTCGTCAGCAGGCACGCCCTGCTTGCGCAGGATTTGCGCGTAACCGGCCGAACTGGTGCCATAGTATTCGGGCGGCACGAAGGCTCGGACACCCGATCCGGCCCACGCCTTGTTGAGTCGATTCACCACCAGCCGGATGTCGCGTTGGTAGCCGCCGTGGTCACCAAGAAAGACGATGGTCTTGAAGCCGTGGACCTTGAAGCTGTAGGCGGCGGACTCCAGTGTTTGCTCGAACGCACCATCCGGCACCGTGATGGTGCCGGGAAAGCGCATATGTGATGTCGGCGGCGCGTAGCTGCCCTCCGGCACATAGGCAATCACCGGTGCGACGAGCGTTTGACCCAGCGCCTGTGCAATCCGTTGCGACAGCGCCTTCACGCGGGCGTTGTGCTTGCCCAGCGCGATATACGGCCCGCTTTGCTCGGTGCCACCGATGGGAATGATGATCGTGGTGGTACCGGCCTGAATGGCGTCACGGAGTTCGGTCCAGGTCCAGTCGTCCAGAAAGACGGTTCTCGGCGGCTGCGCAAGCGCGAGCTGCGATACCGATACCAAGAGGAAGGCAACGCCCACAGAAAACCGGCCCAGGGCACAGCGCATGACAAGATCCGCAAAAAATGCACACAAAGACTTCGCTGCAAGCAGCGCGAGGGGCGTTACCCGCTATTGCTGGGAGCCAGGGACCGATGTTACCCGCGAAACATCAGCAGAGGATTATTGAGCTTTCCCTAAATGGCGACATCACCACAACCCGCTTGGACCCAGCACGCGGCGATGATCGAAGGGCGGCGCTGTGCGCTCTTGAGTTGGTTGCGGGCGGTGACGTTGAGTTCGTCGAGGTTGGCCGGACAGAAGTTGGCCAGCGCATGACGCTAGAGCCAGGCCCAGAGGGACTCGACTGGATTGAGGTCGGGGGCGCATGGCGGCAAGAACGCCATCTGGACGTCTCCCTCGGTGGAGGCCAGGTCCTCGCGCACGAGCTTGCTGCGGTGCGCCTTCAAGCCATCCCAGAGGATCAGCAAGGGCTGCTTGAGGTGTGCACGCAAGGCCTTGAGGAACTCCACGTGCTGTTCTTTCTTGATTGAGCCCTCGTGCAGCCGGAACAGGCAGTTCGTGCGGCTCAAGCCCGCCATCACGCTGACGTGGGTCCAGTTGACGTGGAACTGGATGATGGGGGTTTAGCCCTTCGGTGCCCAGGTGCGCACCCGCGTGGGCCGCTCGCTCAGGCTCGACGCGTCGATGAAGCCGATCAGCCGTCCTTGTCGCTTGGCTTTTTGTTGAGGGCAGGCCAGGTCTGGCGCTTCCACACCTGCACAGCAGCCTCGTTGCGCCCGAGGGCGCGGCGCTCGGGCTTTTGCACGGAGAACCCCAGCCCACCCAGGATGCGCCAGATCTGCGTCTGGCCGAACTTGACGTCGTACAGTCGCTCGATGAGCATGCCCACGCGCTTGAGGGTCCATAACTCGATGCCACCGCCGAATTTTCAGCGGAACGAGCAAATCCGTTCGCGAAACGCTCGGTTCAGAGCGTTCGATTCTCCTTCACGCGTGCTACAAGCCATTGCAAAAGTTTGTGCGAGGCATTGGCAACGTCCGTGCCCGCGTGAATTTGGGCATTCCAGGCGGCAGCTTCGGTGTCTTGCCATCCCTGCTCCTCGAAAAGGCGCGTGGCCTGCGCGTTATCAAGCGGCAGGGTCTCCGCCAAGCGGCGGCAGTGCATAACCGCCCAGTGGTACGCCAACGTCCCGAGAAGAGTGTGAATCGTGCCAGGCTCGGTCGGCATCCGAAATTGGCGGACCCAATCAGGTACGTCTTCAGCAGGCATTGGATGCGCCAGCGCGTAACCTTGGCCCTTGGCGGCACCCAGAACCATGGCAGCTTCGACCATGCCAGCGTCTTCCAACCCTTCGACCACCACAGCCCGATTCAGATCCCGCCCCATCTCGATGAGTGTGGAGATCAAGCCGACGGTCTCCAGGGGGGAGATGCGCAACTGGGTGAGCAGGCCCTGGTCGATCTTGATCGCATCGAAAGGCAGGACCGACAAACGCTTGAGGCTGGAGTAGCCTGAACCGAGATCGTCCATCGCCAGTTTGACACCGAGGCGCACGAGTTGGTCGATGGCTTCGCTCTGGGTGCGCTGATCGATAGACTGGGTCTCCAACAGTTCCAGCGTGAGCCGGTGGGGGGGCGATGCCGTGTTGGCGCAGGGCTTCTTCGATCCACTGCGAGCAATGGATATCCAGCAGGGTGGATGGTGGAAGATTGACCGAGATGTCGATGCGCAGCCCCTGGGCATCCCAGTGATTGAGAATCTCCAGGGACTGCTTCAGCCCGAGTTTAAACAGCCGGTCGAGCCCCGCGTCGGATAAGAGAGGCAGAAATACACCTGGCAGCACAATGGTGCCATCCTCCAGTTTGAGCCGCGCCAGGGCCTGAACCTTTTGCACACTGCCTGTGCCCAAGTCCACCACCGGTTGCATGAACATCGCCAGGCCGCCGGCAAAGAGCCGCTGCCGATAGATTTGCGCCTCGTCAAGGCGCAGCACGTGCGAATCCGCAGGGCGATGACATCGGCGCCTGATCTCTTCCCAGCGGCGGCGTAGAGCTCGGACAAATTGCCGCATCCAGAAGGATTCAAACTGATTTGGGTAAGCGCCGAACATTCGAAACGCGGCAATCGGATGACCCTCTTCGCCCAAGATTGAGAGGGCTACTGCGCTGCGAACACCCAAAGGCAGCATCTGAGCGTGCCAGGCGGCAAATCGAGAATCCTGCCCATAAGCTCCGGAGCTCAAGACGGATCGGCTTCTCCAGGCCCGGCTGACCAAGGCTTGCCCTAATGGAGAGGTCGGATCCAGACGGGGCTGATAGTGCGACTGTCGGGTGATGGCTTGAATCGCATCCGAATGCAAGCCAGCCGTACTTGTCAGTTGAAAGATTCCCCGTTCATCCGGGACTTCGATGGCGGCGTTCAGGATGCCCGGCAACGCTGCTAGCGAATCGAGCTCCACGCGCATTGCCTCTGCCCACAGAACTTCTCTTGGCGGCAAATCGGCCGCAAGCGCAGAGTGGTACTGCTCGACGGTTTTATCCAGGCTCTGCAACTGCGTTTGCATGTCGTCCTGCAGGCGTTTTTCCGCAGCCAGCATGAGTTGATAGCGCGTGCGTGCCGTGATGGTCGTTGCGCTCAGTTTTGCATGCAGCAGTTCGCGATGCAGCGACAGAGACTGCACCAATGTTGCGCTATCGACGCCCACCAGCGCATGCACCTGCCCCAGGCGTTGCGCACGGGAAATGATGGCCTCTTGCGTGGTGTGGGGGGCAAGCAAAAACCGCAGATGCTCAGCCTGGGTCGTCTTCAGGGCCTGCATCTCCTGCGGGTTCAGGTTGGCCAGAATGGCGGCTGGTGCGGGAGCACGTGCCAAGCGCGTGTAGAACTCCTCAGCGAACTGGATCGAAATGGTTTGAAAAACGTTCTGCATCCTGTCTAACAGAGCGGTGGCGTCTTCTCCATAAGGCTCGAAGGGCCNGTTCGATTCTCCTTCACGCGTGCTACAAGCCATTGCAAAAGTTTGTGCGAGGCATTGGCAACGTCCGTGCCCGCGTGAATTTGGGCATTCCAGGCGGCAGCTTCGGTGTCTTGCCATCCCTGCTCCTCGAAAAGGCGCGTGGCCTGCGCGTTATCAAGCGGCAGGGTCTCCGCCAAGCGGCGGCAGTGCATAACCGCCCAGTGGTACGCCAACGTCCCGAGAAGAGTGTGAATCGTGCCAGGCTCGGTCGGCATCCGAAATTGGCGGACCCAATCAGGTACGTCTTCAGCAGGCATTGGATGCGCCAGCGCGTAACCTTGGCCCTTGGCGGCACCCAGAACCATGGCAGCTTCGACCATGCCAGCGTCTTCCAACCCTTCGACCACCACAGCCCGATTCAGATCCCGCCCCATCTCGATGAGTGTGGAGATCAAGCCGACGGTCTCCAGGGGGGAGATGCGCAACTGGGTGAGCAGGCCCTGGTCGATCTTGATCGCATCGAAAGGCAGGACCGACAAACGCTTGAGGCTGGAGTAGCCTGAACCGAGATCGTCCATCGCCAGTTTGACACCGAGGCGCACGAGTTGGTCGATGGCTTCGCTCTGGGTGCGCTGATCGATAGACTGGGTCTCCAACAGTTCCAGCGTGAGCCGGTGGGGGGGCGATGCCGTGTTGGCGCAGGGCTTCTTCGATCCACTGCGAGCAATGGATATCCAGCAGGGTGGATGGTGGAAGATTGACCGAGATGTCGATGCGCAGCCCCTGGGCATCCCAGTGATTGAGAATCTCCAGGGACTGCTTCAGCCCGAGTTTAAACAGCCGGTCGAGCCCCGCGTCGGATAAGAGAGGCAGAAATACACCTGGCAGCACAATGGTGCCATCCTCCAGTTTGAGCCGCGCCAGGGCCTGAACCTTTTGCACACTGCCTGTGCCCAAGTCCACCACCGGTTGCATGAACATCGCCAGGCCGCCGGCAAAGAGCCGCTGCCGATAGATTTGCGCCTCGTCAAGGCGCAGCACGTGCGAATCCGCAGGGCGATGACATCGGCGCCTGATCTCTTCCCAGCGGCGGCGTAGAGCTCGGACAAATTGCCGCATCCAGAAGGATTCAAACTGATTTGGGTAAGCGCCGAACATTCGAAACGCGGCAATCGGATGACCCTCTTCGCCCAAGATTGAGAGGGCTACTGCGCTGCGAACACCCAAAGGCAGCATCTGAGCGTGCCAGGCGGCAAATCGAGAATCCTGCCCATAAGCTCCGGAGCTCAAGACGGATCGGCTTCTCCAGGCCCGGCTGACCAAGGCTTGCCCTAATGGAGAGGTCGGATCCAGACGGGGCTGATAGTGCGACTGTCGGGTGATGGCTTGAATCGCATCCGAATGCAAGCCAGCCGTACTTGTCAGTTGAAAGATTCCCCGTTCATCCGGGACTTCGATGGCGGCGTTCAGGATGCCCGGCAACGCTGCTAGCGAATCGAGCTCCACGCGCATTGCCTCTGCCCACAGAACTTCTCTTGGCGGCAAATCGGCCGCAAGCGCAGAGTGGTACTGCTCGACGGTTTTATCCAGGCTCTGCAACTGCGTTTGCATGTCGTCCTGCAGGCGTTTTTCCGCAGCCAGCATGAGTTGATAGCGCGTGCGTGCCGTGATGGTCGTTGCGCTCAGTTTTGCATGCAGCAGTTCGCGATGCAGCGACAGAGACTGCACCAATGTTGCGCTATCGACGCCCACCAGCGCATGCACCTGCCCCAGGCGTTGCGCACGGGAAATGATGGCCTCTTGCGTGGTGTGGGGGGCAAGCAAAAACCGCAGATGCTCAGCCTGGGTCGTCTTCAGGGCCTGCATCTCCTGCGGGTTCAGGTTGGCCAGAATGGCGGCTGGTGCGGGAGCACGTGCCAAGCGCGTGTAGAACTCCTCAGCGAACTGGATCGAAATGGTTTGAAAAACGTTCTGCATCCTGTCTAACAGAGCGGTGGCGTCTTCTCCATAAGGCTCGAAGGGCCGCTCGCGCGCGGGCAGCTCGTCGCCATCGCTGCTCAGGTGCCACCAATGCGTGCGGTCGCGTTTGTGGGCCTTGGTCTGATACATCGCAGTGTCGGCCTGACGGATCAGGCTGTCTGCATCCTCCCCATCGCGCGGGAAGAGCGCCACACCCATGCTCATTCCTACGGTGGCGCTTTGTCCCAGGGCGATTTCGAAAGGATCTTCTACGGCCTGATGCAACCGTGCCAGGGCCTGGGTGAGTTGCTGGGCCACCTGCAGTTCATCCAGATCCTCGATGATCACGATGAATTCGTCCCCCCCAAGACGGGCCAACAGGTCGGTCTGACGGAGAAGGCCCTGCAATCGGCGCGCAAGTTCCTGCAACAGTCCATCGCCGGATTCATGGCCCCAGGTGTCGTTGACCGGTTTGAAGTCGTCCAGATCGATCAGGCCCACAGCGACCAGAGTGTTGTGTCGCTTCGCACGTGCCAGCGCCTGGGGTAGGCGCTGCTCCAAGGCGAAGCGGTTGGGCAGGCCCGTGAGCGCATCATGCGTGGCCAAACGTTCCAGACGATCTTGCAAGAGATGTCGGTCGGTGACATCCAGAAACGCCCAAACCGATGTCGACAGATCGCGGGTATTGCGATCTTCAACGATTTTTCCGGCCAGATCGCAGACGATGGTGCTGCCGTCGAGGCGACGAATCTGGACGCTCGGGATAAACACGCTGCCTTGCGAAAGCAGGGCTGGATATGCCGAACTGACCCGCTCATCATCCTTCAACGAGGCGTATACCATCGCGGTGGATCGGCCTTCCAGTCCCTGGGGATCGGCATAGCCGAGCATCGTTGCAAAGCGGTGATTGGCCTGCAAGATGTGGCGGTTGGTGGCCAAGACAATCCCGACCATCGCGTTGTTCAGCAACGTGTTCTGCAGGGCGGACTGGTGACGTTGTTCACGAATCATTTGGGCGATTTTCCCTGCCGCGAGGACCAACAAAAGCATCGTGCCCAGTTCGAAAGCCAAGCGCCCTCGAGCCTGTTGCCAATACATCTTCAGTGGCAACGCAGTGGGCCAGCTTGCTATCACCGCGAACGGATAGCCTGGGATATCGGCGCGAACGGCATCTTCCGTGCTCGGAGCGTCGGTAAATTTCACCCGCCCTTGCTGCCACACGCCGAGCAAGCCGGCATTACGAAGGTCACGCACGGCAAACGTCCACGGTTGGCCAGCCTGCGCTTGTGCGAGCAACGGATCCAGCCTGTAGGGAGATCCGACAAAGTACGCCGATCTTCCGGCGTTGTTGGGAACATGAAATCGCATGAGAAGTACATGCGTGCCCACGCGCGACGAAGCATGTACGGGCCCCAACAACAGGTCTGGGTTGGACGCAAATGGAGTGAACTGATTGCCCGGTGCAATGGGCCTGCTGCTTTGCCGGTGCGTTGACCAGAGGATCCTGTCGCCATTGGAAGACAAGATGTCGAAAGCGAAAAGAGCGTTGTGCTGTGCCAAAAAACGGCGCAGTGGCAACACCACAGCAGGGTCCGGTCTGCTTAAGTCGGAGGAAGACTCACGCAGGGACGCAGCCGCGAATTGCAAGACGACGAACTGGGTATCGAGTTGCGTGGCAACGCCTCGGGCATAGCTGGAAGCGGCGCGCTTGGCATCCTGCGCGGTCTGGGCCTGGGCTTCCCGAAAATGCCCAATTTCTGCCCAAGCGCCCCACGCGGCGACCATCATGAGCGGCAGGATCAGGAGGAGCATCTGCCAACGCGGGATCTCCTTGCTGACAAGTTGGCTGACGTGCGATTTCAACATTGCGGTGCCTAGTTCATCGTGTCCTGTGCACGCGCAGCCAACTGATGAACACGCCGTGCCCCTGATCCTCAGGGCGCGAGCCGGACTTGCAGCGCTCGACGTCGCACTGCAGCAGACTGCCGACGCCCGTGGCGAGCCTTCGGTCCAGGGTCACGGGCTCGCCCGGCTGCAGCGGAAAATCGGTCTTGATCACGAGACCACCAGGGCCGGAATCTCCCACCACGGTGACGGGGACCCCCGAGGAGTCGGGGCCGGAGGTGACGTGCCAGCCCAAGTGCAGCCGCACAGGCCTGGCCTTGAAGGTGCCGCGGTTGTCCAGGCGTAGGCCTTCGATCTTTCGCAACAGATCCTGTAGGCGGGGGTCGTCCCAATCGACGTCCACGAGTTTGCTTGTCGGATCGTTGAAACGGCGGGTCATGGCGACACGGGGGGCGGGCCGGTCATGCGAACGGGCCGGTCGATGCAAAGGACTCGCCGGACCCGGATGGGTCCAGCGCCGGGTCATGCCCAGCCGGTGGCGGTGTGACACTGAACAGAAGGTCGGGCGGCCGACAGGCTTGAGGCTCCCTCCCCAGACGCAACGATCCAGCCCCGCCGAGCAGGCCCACGTTATGGGCGATGCGCGTGACCGCTCCCGTCAGCCCGGTTTGCAACCAGGTCCCATTGCGGCTGGTGTCGGAGAGCGTGTAGGACCCATGACGCCAGGCAATGACCACATGCTGGCGGGAGATGACGGCCGTTCGCAGAACCACGTCGGCGCGCGGATCCCTGCCGATGCGGATGGGGCGTCCCGGGGTGAAGGTCATGTTCACACGCCCATCGGGACTGCGCAGGTTGAGCCACAGGGGTGCGGCGCGCGGCGTTCCCGGCGCTTGGGTGCAAGCGACCATCCAAGCCCGCACGCCGTCGGTATCCGCTGCGGCGGCAGGCTGGAGTTGGCTGACGAGCGTCTCGGGCAGGCGGGCTACGACGGCTTCGTCGAGCAGAGTCTGCCCGTCGCTCGCCCCTGTGGCCAAGGAGACGGCGCGGAGCAGGGTTTCTCCCTCGTAGGTCGGCGGGCGGCACAGCACGGCACCACAACTCAGCCCCATGTCCAGGTCGAGTCGCAGGTGCGCATCGAAGTTCTGACACCATTGGTCCAGGTGCAGGCGCATGGCGCTTGCAGCCTGCAAAGCCTGCTCGGCTTGCTCGAACAAGACGAGCAGGGAGGTGGAATCCATGTGGACGACAAGCCCGGATGCGGCGGCGGCACGGTGCGCGAGGCGGTTGATGGTCCGTTCCATGAAGGCGAGGGCCTTGGTTTCACCCATGAGCACGAACAGCGCATGCGTGGCCGGGATCTGCGCACTCAGCGCCACCAGCACAGAGGCCGGACGCAGACCTCGCCATTTTTCGAACATGGGTCTGCTCCTACCGTGACGTCGCGGCAGGGGTGCCGGAGGTCAGATCGGCGGGGACGAGCGTATTGATCCAGCACGGCGTTGCGACGTCATCGGGGCGATGCCCGAGTCGCGTGCCTTCCAGGACATACAGCCCCTCGGGAACGTCGGATGCGCCAGGGATGGCTTCGATCCAGTAGGACGTGGCGGCGGACAGTGCCTCGGCTGTGGCCACGTTGATGTGGCCCTGCTCGTCCAGCCCGACTTGCATGACCAAGCGATCAGACTCAGGGCGCTGCGCATCAATGAGCACCAGGGTCCGCGGTCGAAACCGGCCGCGAGGGTCCTGCAACAACGCATCGACCTCGGCAAGCCAGCCATCCAACCGCTGGCTTGAAGTCTTTGCCGAGGAGAGATTGTCGGCGTCAATCCGTGGCTTGATCGGGGTCATCGGGGAAGCGCTCTTTCTTCATGGGTGACGCGAAGCCTAGGCCTGAGGACGGCGCAGAAGCGATGACTTCGCGCAAACAATGCACGTCAGGCTTCCGAAAATTGGCCAAAGCGTGAAATCGTTCACGCGGCGCTGCGCAGCCCGGGCGGGAACGCAACGCGTCGGGCGGCTGATTCACTCAGAAGTCGGCAGGTCAGTCGACCCTTGGCGCCGATCACGATCGCCATCAAGGTGGTGTCAGCGTGCGGTCACGCACGCACAGGTCAAAGGCAAAAAACCCGCTTAAACGCGAATGCCTCTCGCGTAGGGCCGTTCTTCAGAAGGAGATCCAATTTGAATTTGGCTTCATCAACAGTCGGACGATGATTGCGGACGACCCACCACAGCACGGCATGGGTTTGGGCCAAGCCCGTGAACCACTCTTTCCTTCGCCGAATCCATTCGGCATGCTCGCCCCTGTAGACAAAACGACTCAGTGCATCGGGATCCTGCCATACGGATAGATGAAACAAGATGGGATGCGTCGATTGCAGCAGCACATCGGCATCGCCGGCCTCAGGTTGATACGCCCATATAAAACCCGGTGCGGCTGCGGCGAGTGCGTTGATGCGCTCTCGATTGGCAACAAAATCGGCCATCACAGGGGAGTCCAGTGGCGCCCTGGCTNTTCGAGTCAACCACGCGGGCGGTTCGACTGGGCAGCGCGGCTTGATGCGGCTGTGGAGGGGGCTTGACAGCCTCGCGTGGAAAGGCTCGCGTGTTCGCGGCTGCCGCCAGGGCAGGCGGTGTGCGTGGATGGTTGTTGGATGCCACGGATTGCGGTTGTACCGACAAGGCCTCGACATGGATGATCGAGGGCATAGGCAGCTTGGGCGTGGGCACGAGACCGAACTGAAGCGCCCATAACGCCACCGCATGCAGTATCAAAACCGCCACAATCAGCGGCCAGGACACGCGTGCCGGAGGCATGTGCACCGCATCGGTGATTTCCAGACTGATGTTGGAGGATGAAGTCGACATTACCGCGACACCCATTGCAAGGTCGCCAGCTCGACCGATTCCTGGGTCTTCCACGGCGCGCGACGGTGGATCCGTTCGGCCTTGTACAGCCCGTTGATCGTCTCGGCCAGGGCGTTGTCGTAGCTGTCGCCCTTGCTTCCGACCGAAGGCTCGATACCGGCTTCGGCAAGCCGCTCGCTGTAGCGGATCGAGACGTCCTGGGAACCTCGGACGCCCTTCTGTTTGTCAAGCGGCGAATTGCTGTGGTGAATCAAGGCTGCGTCCCGCTCGGGCTGCCGGGCGTACAGCGCCTGCTCCAGGGCATCGAGCACGAAGTCCGTGCGCATGGAACGGCTCAAGCGCCAGCCGACGATGCGCCGGGCAAACACGTCGATGACGAAGGCCACAGACAGCCAGCCCTGCCAGGTCGAGACATAGGTGAAGTCCGCCGCCCAGAGCTGGTTCGGGCGATCGGCCTTGAAGACGCGGTCCACGCGATCCAATGGACAGGGCGCCAAGGCATCGCTGATCGTGGTGCGCATCACCTTGTCGCGGATGACGCCGCGCAGGCCCAGGCGGCGCATGGGCCGCTCGATGGTGCAGCGAGCGACGGCGACACCTTCGCGCCTCAGTTGCTTCCGGCCCCAGACCTTGTCGGCACCATAGACCTGCATGTTCGTCTGCCAGACCCGCTCCATGTGCGGGATCAGGGTGTCATCGCGCTGGGCTCGGGCACAGCGCCGTGTGGGCTCGCGCCGCTGGGCTGCAAAGTGCCGATAGTCAGACGGGGCGACCTGCAGCACGTTGCAGATCGGCTCGACCCCGTGGGTGCCGCGGTAAGAGATGGTGGGCTCAACATGACATCAGATTACCCACTCGGAATTCATGAGAGGCTCATTTCAAAACGTCGAAGCAGCTTCAGAAAACGACCTCTGGATCCAATTGACGAACTGCTGGGTGAGCGTGTGACTTGCTCGATGAGATGGCAATAGAAGGTTTGGCCCCGTGGGCAGAGGCACCCGAATAGGCGACGCAGCGCGCAACTTGCCACTGACCAGATAGGGGGCAACCAGGCACTCGCGCCCCATCAACAGACCGTCGCCGTCCAATGCCGCCTGCAAAGCCATGCTGTAGAGCGAAAACCGCGGGCCGGTTGTTGCATCGACCCCATGCATGCTTGTCGCGTCCAGCCACCGTGCCCAATCGCCATCCCACACCGTGTCATGCAGCAAGGGTTGCCCGTGCAGGCGGATCTTGCCTTTGACTCTGAGTGTCTTCAGGATTTTCGGCGTGCACACTGGAAGCAGATGGTCTTTTGCGAGGCCGACGATTCTGACGTCTTTACGCGGCGCGTCCAGATAGAACAAACCCATGTCGAACGGTTCACGTTTGAAGTTGGGCGGCTCCTCCATCGCCGTGACCGAAACCTGGACGCCGGGAAAGTCCAGGTGCAACCGTCGCAAGCGCGGTGACAGCCACAGTTGCCCCAGGGCCGGCAACGCGGCGATGTGCAGCTCGGATCCCCGCATTTCGCTGCGCAGGTTCTGTACCGCCAGCCCCATCTGATCCATCGCTGCGCTCAGGGCGGGTCGCGCATGTCGGCCTTGGGGTGTCAGCGCAATGCCCTGGCTGTGGCGTTCAAACAATGCACCACCGAGCCAGGCTTCCAGCGCTTTCACCTGCTGGGCCACGGCCGCTGGCGTCACGCACAGCTCGCGGGCCGCGGCGACAAAGCTGTTGTGGCGGGCAGCAGCCTCAAAAGCGCGTAGCGCCGTGTACGGCGGCAGGCGCAGCTTGGGTGGATCAACGGCCATGGTGTTGGGATCCAAAGTTGTGACGCCTAGATTTTCTAGCCCACCGCGCAAGAATATCTCGTTTGTGAACTGAGGGCGGCCCATCGCATACTGGTCCACGTCTTCACCATTCGTCACTTCAAAAAGGACATGCGCATGACGGCCTTGCTGCAACACCGCCCCTGGGTTCCGGCCGGCTGCGAAGCCCTGGTTCAGACGGTGGCACAAACGACGGCAAACCAGGATGTTGATGCCGTGGCCTCCGAGCTGGGCCGCCTGGTGGAAGAAAACCACCGCATTCACGATGTGGACGGCATCAACCTCAACCCGGCCACGAATGTGATGAACCCGAAGGCCGAGGCGATGCTGTCGGCGCACCTGGGCTCGCGTGCGTCTCTGGGTTATCCAGGTGACAAGTATGAGATGGGTTTGGAGGCCATTGAGCGCATCGAGGTGATGGCCGCCGAGCTGGCCGCCGAGGTGTTCGGTGCGCGGTACGTCGAAGTGCGCGTGGGCTCGGGCGCATTGGCCAATCTGTATGTGTTCATGGCCACGTGCCAGCCGGGCGACACCATCATTGCCCCGCCAGCCGAGATTGGGGGTCATGTGACGCATCACGCAGCGGGTGCGGCCGGCCTGTACGGGCTGAAAACCGTGCCGGCCCCGGTGCATGCTGACGGTTACACGGTGGATGTCGCCGCGCTGCGCATCTTGGCACGCGAGGTGAAGCCGAAACTGCTCACCATCGGTGGCAGCCTGAACCTTTTCCCCCACCCGGTCAGCGCCATACGTGAGATTGCGGATGCGGTCGGCGCTTATGTGTTGTTCGACGCCGCGCACCTGAGCGGCATGATTGCAGGACAAGCCTGGCAGCAGCCCCTGGCCGAGGGGGCGCATGTGATGACGATGAGCACTTACAAGAGCTTGGGTGGACCGCCAGGCGGGCTGATTGTGAGCGACAACGCGGCCCTGGCCGAACGGCTGGATGCCATAGCCTACCCGGGCTTGACGGCCAATTTTGATGCTGGCAAGACCGCAGCGCTGGCTGTGAGCCTGCTTGACTGGAAGGCCTTTGGCCTCGCCTACGGCCAGGCCATGAAACGCACCGCCCATGCGCTGGCCGAGGCCCTGGACGCCCAGGGCCTGCCCGTCTTTGCCCGATCCAGAGGCTACACCCAGTCGCATCAATTGGCCGTCGAGGCGGCGCGTTTTGGTGGTGGCCAAACAGCCGCCAAGCGCTTGCGTCGCGCCAATTTGCTGGCCTGCGGCATTGGTTTGCCATGGCCTGTCGTGGAGGGCGATCTCAACGGCCTGCGTTTTGGTGTGCCGGAGATCGTGCGACTGGGCATGGGGGCGCCCGACATGACCGAGTTGGCATCCCTGGTTGCCCGGGCTCTGACTGGAGATCCTGATGGGGTTGCGTCCGAGGTTTCCGCTTTTCGACGGCGCTTCAGTGGTTTGCACTACATGCGCTGATCGGGTGCAACAGATCGTGAGCCAGCGAGCCGATGCGTCGCCTGTGGGGGAGGCCGCGTGATGTCTTGGCCTCCAGCCGTTCGATCAGATGCCGGTCGATGCACCCGTCGACTCGGCCGTATGCGGGCGAGAAGCACGCCGTCACGAGGTGCCGATTCCTGGTTTCTATGCGTACCGCTTGTTGTTGCGGCTGGAGCCGCCTGCCACATCCGTTCATCGACTCAAGGGCCTTGCACTTGAGGCTTGAAGCCGCCGAGCCATCCATGGCTCACATTCTTTCTTTCGTCTGGAGGTCGGAAATGAAACTTAAATACGCCATGCTGGTTCTGTCACTCGCCATCGGTACTGCCTATGCGCAAGACGCAACCGTTTTGATTGGAAGCGCCGCGCCCATGTCAGGCCCGCAGGCCTCTCAGGGCCAGGACAATATCAACGGTGCGCTGATGGCGATTCGAGATCTGAACACGATGAACATCTCGATCGGCGGCAAGAAGGTGATCTGGAAAATCGACGCGCAAGACGATCAGGCGGACCCCAAACAGGCCACGATGGTCGCCCAGAAATTCGTTGACGAGAAGGTCAATGGCGTCGTCGGCCACCTGAACTCAGGTTGCACTTTTCCGGCATCCCGCATCTACAACGATGCCGGCATTCCTGACATCACCCCGTCGTCGACCGATCCGAAGATTGCCGAGCAAGGCTTCAAGACCTTCTTCCGCATCATCGCCAATGACAACGCCCTGGGCGCTGGTCTGGCGAACTATGCCAAAAACCAGATGAAGGCCAAGACCGTTGCCGTGATCGACGACCGTACGGCTTATGGCCAGGGCGTGGCGGACGTGTTCGCCAAAACGGCGCAGAAAGATGGCATGAAAGTGCTGGATCGTGAATACACCAACGACAAGGCCACCGACTTCTCCGCCATTCTGACCAAGATCAAGGCGGCCAATCCCGACGTGATTTTCTATGGCGGCATGTACAGCCAAGCAGGCCCGATGCTGCGCCAGATCAAGCAGCTCGGCATTAAGGCCGTGTTGATGGGTGGGGATGGGATTTGTACTCCTGAGTTGGCAACGTTGGCCGGCAACGCTGTGAATGGGGCGATCTGTGCGGAAGGCGGTTCGCCAATCTCGCAAATGCCAGGTGGCGATGCCTGGAAGAAGCGCTACGACGCCGAGTTTGGCGCAAAAGCTTTCCAACTCTACTCGCCGTATGCCTATGACGCCACCATGGTGCTGGCGCACGCGATGATGAAAGCTGAATCGACAGACCCGAAAAAATATCTGCCCTTCATCCGCAACATTGACTACAACGGTGTGACCAAGAATGACATTCACTTTTTGAAGGACGGCAATTTGGCGAGCCCGACCATCACCATTTCCACCTTCAGGGAGGACAAGAAAGAAGTGGTGTTGGTGCAATGAGACTGCCATCGGTGCCGCAACCGTTGTCGAGGTCACACCTCATCGTGTTGCGGCACCGATGGCAGAGTCGGAGTCACATGGAGACCACTGGTTTCAGGGGCGCTCTGGAATCACACGGAGACAAAGGGCACCGTGATCCCCCACACCGGGCGGAATCGGTCGTGCATCGAGAGACAAAGACGCTGGAGGGGCAGGATGCGGCGCTCAGCCCCAGCGCCGCATCCTGCCCCTGCCCATGATCAGGTTGGCCCGCAGGTTGACGAGATCCTGTAACAGGCTGTTGAAATATCTTAGAGACTGTACGCAAACGATAGGAGCGCTCAATGTGGAAGGTTTCGAGATGCGCATCTCGCCCGTGAATTGGGCGCTTTCCGACCCTTTCGCAGGATCACGGATATTCTCGGACCATAGCTCGACCCCCGAAAAACGTATTTCAACAGCTTGTTAATCGGCAATTCTGTTGCGCACTGTTTCACGTGACAGCCCGTACCGCTGCATCTTCGCATAAAGAGTGCTTTTGGCAATACTCAATTGACGCGCAGCCAGCGTAAGGTTTCCCCCAGTGGCGGCAACAGTTCGATTAATCAAATCTCTTTCCCCTTCGGCAATACTTTGCATGTCCCCGCCAATAGAGCTAACCGGTCCGGCCGTCGATTTCTCGGTAGCGGCAAGCTCCGATGGCAAATCAGCACATGTCACCATTTCCCCATCACTCACGAGGACCGCGCTCTCGATAACGTTGCGCAACTCCCGCACATTTCCTTCCCAAGCGTTCAACTCCAATTGCCGGATGACGGCTGGGTTGATGGTGCTGCGTTTCAAACCCTGTTTGACGCGGAAGTGGTCAAGGAAAAATTGAGCGAGCGTCGCGATATCGCCCTTGCGTTCACGCAGGGGTGGGATGCGCATGCTGGTCACGGCCACGCGGTAATACAGGTCCATACGGAAGCGGCCGGCGGCCACTTCTTGGCGCAGATCGCGATGGGTGGCGGCGATCAGATGGAAGCTCACCTTGCGCGGCGCTGTCTCGCCCAGTCGGTAAACCTCGCCTTGTTCCAGGACACGCAACAAGTGGGGCTGCATGTCCAACGGCATCTCGCCGATCTCATCAAGAAACAGGGTGCCGCCGGCTGCGGCTTCGATCTTCCCTGCAAGTCCGCCTTTGCGTGCGCCCGTGAAAGCACCGTCAGCGTATCCAAATAATTCACTGGCCAGGAGTTCTCGCGACAGGCCTCCGCAGTTCAAGACGACGAAGGGTGTGGCACCGCCTCCATGGATACCGCGAGCGAACTCCTCCTTGCCTACGCCTGTTTCTCCCAATAGCAGCACCGAGGCTTTAGCTCGCGCGATTTGGCGGGCTTTGGCGATGATGGCCTGCATCGCAGCGTCCGATGTGATGATGCCGGCGAAGGGATCCTTTTCGGTCTCGCTGGCCTCGGATGGGGCAGTTGCGTGGCGTTGGCTGAGGGTCGTCGGCGGTGTTGAAATACACGCCTTGAGCGAAGGGATCACCAGGAGCGTGCCGAGATGCTCGCCGTGATCGACGATGGATTCGATCCATTCGGGGCGAATCCACGACGGGATCGTGCCTCGTGTCAGACTGCGGCGCAGCGTGCCTGCGGCAAGCTCTGGAATGCGGCGTGAGGCGGGCCATTCAAATTCGCCGCCGGCTGCAAGGATAGCCACATGTGCATGCTCGTTAACCTGGACGGGAAGCCCACGCCTGTCGAATAACACGGCGCCCTGGTTTCCCAACGATGCGCTGTGCTGCGCCCAATAGTTGAGTAGGCGGTAACGGCGCTCCATCTCGCCAATGGTGAGACGGTTTTCAATCCGGTTCGCCGTGGCCACGACCCCGGCTTTGGCTATCTGAAAGCAACGATGCGGTACAACGGCAGGTATGCACTCGCGGCGAGGGTCGCTAACCTTTGACTTGCCAGCTTCTATGTGCTTCTATGCGCATATGTCCAAAGCAGCCAATTTCTTCAAACTCTTCGCCGATCCAACGCGCTACCGGATTCTCCACTTGTTAACGCTGGATGAATGTTGCGTGTGTGAGCTCGTGGATGCGGTGCAAACTCCACAGTACACAGTCTCACGCCACCTCGCCGGATTGCGTAAGGGAGGATGGGTGGTGGAACGGCGTGATGGAACCTGGATCTACTACCGCCTCGCCCCCGAGCATGCTGCCCTGATCAAGGCAGTGCTGCAAATCGTCCAAGCCCATGACCTGGATGCGCAGTTGCTCACCGCGGATGCGGCTCGACTTCAAACGCGGTTAGACATGCGAACAGCGGGTCGCTGTACGTTGGGCTACGGCATCGTATAACTTTTTTACTTTCTAATATGCGTAATTGCCCATATACGCGCATAGCATGCGTGGCGAACGGATCCCATCAACCCCATGCCCTCCATGCGTGCCACAGCCGGCGACCAGTTTCGAAGAACCAAAGCGTCGTCCTGTGCCCAGTTTCGAACGGGTTGGGGTGGCGTATTGCTGTTCGCTCTGCTGCTCGGCGGCTGTGCGAGTTACCAACCCCAGCCTCTCATCCCAGCGCAGGATGCCGCCGCACTTCAAGCACGAGACGTGAATGCAGCGGGGTTGCGGGCTTTCCTGGCAGCCCATGGCCAAACCGTGACGCCATGGCCACTGCCTTCTTGGGATCTGAGCAGCCTGACTCTGCTGGCTCTGTACGACAACCCCCAATTCAAGGTCGCTCGCGCGCAATGGCAACGGGCTCGCGCTGGAACGGAAACTGCAGCGCAGTTGCCCAACCCATCCCTTCACCTTTTCGAGCAACACCACAGCTTGGCACCGGCAGGCCTCTCGCCTTGGTCCTATGGCCTCGCGCTGGGAATCCCTTGGCAGAGCACAGAACTGCGTCAAGCGCGTGTCGCCCAAGCCGATGCGCTGGCAGACGCGGCCGATCTCGAACTGGCGGCGGCTGCCTGGCCGATTCGAAGCGCAGTCAGGGTGCGATTCNGGATGCGGTGCAAACTCCACAGTACACAGTCTCACGCCACCTCGCCGGATTGCGTAAGGGAGGATGGGTGGTGGAACGGCGTGATGGAACCTGGATCTACTACCGCCTCGCCCCCGAGCATGCTGCCCTGATCAAGGCAGTGCTGCAAATCGTCCAAGCCCATGACCTGGATGCGCAGTTGCTCACCGCGGATGCGGCTCGACTTCAAACGCGGTTAGACATGCGAACAGCGGGTCGCTGTACGTTGGGCTACGGCATCGTATAACTTTTTTACTTTCTAATATGCGTAATTGCCCATATACGCGCATAGCATGCGTGGCGAACGGATCCCATCAACCCCATGCCCTCCATGCGTGCCACAGCCGGCGACCAGTTTCGAAGAACCAAAGCGTCGTCCTGTGCCCAGTTTCGAAGGGGTTGGGGTGGCGCATTGCTGTTCGCTCTGCTGCTCGGCGGCTGTGCGAGTTACCAACCCCAGCCTCTCATCCCAGCGCAGGATGCCGCCGCACTTCAAGCACGAGACGTGAATGCAGCGGGGTTGCGGGCTTTCCTGGCAGCCCATGGCCAAACCGTGACGCCATGGCCACTGCCTTCTTGGGATCTGAGCAGCCTGACTCTGCTGGCTCTGTACGACAACCCCCAATTCAAGGTCGCTCGCGCGCAATGGCAACGGGCTCGCGCTGGAACGGAAACTGCAGCGCAGTTGCCCAACCCATCCCTTCACCTTTTCGAGCAACACCACAGCTTGGCACCGGCAGGCCTCTCGCCTTGGTCCTATGGCCTCGCGCTGGGAATCCCTTGGCAGAGCACAGAGCTGCGTCAAGCGCGTGTCGCCCAAGCCGATGCGCTGGCAGACGCGGCCGATCTCGAACTGGCGGCGGCTGCCTGGCAGATTCGAAGCGCAGTCAGGGTGCGATTCATAGGACTCGATGCGGCGCTGCAGAGCGTTGATCTGCTGAGGTTGGAACGCGCCCTTCGCAAGAGAGCGCTGGAATTGCTGCAGCAGCAAGACGTGCTGGGAGCCATCACCGCCAGCACATTGTCCATGGCACGCATCCAGGAGCAGCAGGCCCAAGCGGGAGTGCTGAGCGCGCAAGGTCAAGTTGCCGATCAGCGCGCAGCCCTGGCTGGCGCCCTCGGTCTACCACTGGATGCCCTGGCCCATCTGCGGCTAGATTTTTCAGGCATTCAAGACCCGCCTATGCGCAAGCGGTTGCCTTCCCCTGCCATGCAGCGTGCGGCATTGCTTGACCGCTTGGATATTCGCGCTGCACTGGATCAGTATTCCGCGGCCGAGGCCGGCTTGCGTCTGGAGATTGCCAGGCAATACGCGCAATTTCAGCTTGGCCCAGGCTACGAATGGGACCAAGGCGACCAGCGCTGGACACTGGGACTGTCGCTGAGCCTGCCGGTGTTCAATCACAACCAAGGACAAATTGCCGAGGCCAATGCGCGGCGCGCCGAGGTGGCTGCCCGCTTCCAGGTCCTGCAGCTTCACGTTTTGACGCAAGTCGAGCGTGGCTTGGCCGCTTATCAAAGCTCCGTGCAGATCTGGAATGCGACGAACAACATCGTGGCAGAGCAGCAGCAGGATGCGCAGCAGATCTCCGCCCAGTTTGCGGCTGGGGAGGTCGACCGACTGGCCACCGTGCGCGCTCAACTCCAGACGGTTGCTGCGAGGCTGCATCGCCTGACGGCGCAGGTGGAGAGCGAACGCGCGTTGGGGCGCCTTGAAGATGCTGTGCAGCAGCCCTTGGACGGCGGCGCGCCATTGCCACCCGTCGCCACGCTCGGCCTCCGCCAAGCACCTCACGACAAGCAAGGATCCCGATGAAGAAGCAATTGGCTGTTGTCTTTCTAGGCACGCTTTTGGCCCTTGGCATCGGCCTGCGGGCACGCGCGGATCGTGATGGCGATCATGACCAAGATGCCGGATCCAAGCCCGAGTCGGCAGGCATACGTCCCAACGCATCACCCTCCGAGCCACTGATCCGCGGTGCTGAGATGCTCGAACTGAGCAAGGCTGCCCAGGCACTTGCAGGCTTGCAGACGCAGCCTCTGCGAGCGTCCCATGACGTCCCCGAGACGCAGGCCTATGCCGCCGTCGTCGACTTGCAGCCCCTGATTGACTGGCGCGGGCGCTATCAGGATGCCCAGGCACAAATGGCCATCACGCAGTCGGCGGCGACTGCAGCGGCTCAAACGGAACAACGCCTGCGTAGCCTCTACCAGGCCGGACATAACGCGTCACTGCAAGCCGTTCAATCGGCACAGGCGACCCTGTTGGCAGACCAGGCACGCGCCGAGGCGGCTCAGGCCAATGCGCGCATGCTGCTCGATAGCGCACGGCAGCAATGGGGGATGGTTCTGACCCGTTGGGCCGCAGAGCCCCACGCCAGCCCATTCGAGGCCCTAGCCTTGCGCCAGCAAGTCCTGTTGCGCGTCACACTTCCCATGGGCTCTGCCATGGAACATCCTCCGGCTCGCATTCAGGTTGCGGGGCCGGATCGGGGCGCGCAAGCGAGCGCACTCTTCATTTCGGCGTCGCCTCAAGCCGATGCCTACGTGCAAGGACCGGTCTATTTTTACCGCACGCCTGCCGGTACGCTGGCAAGCGGCATGCGGCTCGTGGCCGATCTGCCCCAGGCGGGCACACCCACGGGTGGCGTGCTGATTCCCGCTTCCGCGCTGGTTTGGCATGCCGACCAGCCCTGGGTGTTCATGCAAACCGATGCGATGCATTTCGCCCGAGTCAAGGTTTTAGATCCGGTCGCGGCCCAGGGCGGGTGGTTTGTCCATCAAGGCTTCCACCCAGGACAGGCGATCGTGACCACGGGCGCACAAACCCTGCTTTCTGCCCAACTGGCCTCCAAAAATGGCAGCAGCGCCGGAGACGATGACGATGATTGATGCCTCCCCGTGCATCTGCCCCGGGAGGGCGATGTGATCGCATCCATCCTCCGGTTTTCCATCCGGTTTCGCGCCGTCGTGATGGTGTTGGCCGTCCTGGGGCTGGCCTACGGCATCGACCAATTGCCGCAAACCCGACTCAATGTCTTTCCAGAGTTTGCGCCTCCACTGGCTGTGGTGCAAACGGAGGCCCCAGGCCTGTCCGCGGAGCAAACTGGAAAGCTCGTCACCCAGCCGATCGAGAACGCGCTCAACGGACTGATCGGGCTTCGAAGCATGCGATCCCGATCGATCCAGGGTCTTTCCGTGATCACGTTGACATTTCGGAATGGCACCCCGATCGAGCGCGCCCGGCAGTTGGTGGCGGAACAGCTCACGACGGCGGCAACGCATCTGCCGCTGGGCGTACAGCCACCGCGGCTGACTCCACTGACGTCATCGACCAGCGTGGTTCTGGTGACCGGACTGAGCTCGACCGTGCTCACGCCGATGCAGTTGCGCACGCTCGCCGATTGGACCGTGCGCCCGGCGCTGATGAGCGTGCCTGGCGTGGCGGACGTCACCGTGTTTGGCGGCGGCATTCGGCAACTACAAATCCAGGCCGATCCGCAACGGCTCGTCCGCTACGGGCTCTCTCTGCAGGATGTCTTGCAAGCGGCCCGGCGCGCCACCGGTGTGCGCGGTGCTGGTTTCATCGAGAACCGTAACCAGCGGATTGTTCTTCATACCCAGGGACAGACCACCACTGCGGCGCAGTTGCGTCAGGTGGTGCTGGCCTATCACCATGGCGTTGGCATTGCGCTGGGTGATGTGGCCCAAGTCGTCGATGCTCCCGCACCGGCCATCGGCGGCGCAACCATCGACGGCATGCCGGGCGTGGTGCTCGACATCGATGAGCAGTACGGCGCCGATACGCTCAAGGTGACCCATGCCATCGATCGGGCCCTGCAGCAGTTGCAGCCGTTGCTGAGATCGCAGCACGTCACCTTGCATGCCAGCCTTTTTCGGCCGGCCAGTTTCATCGACACCGCCATCCATCACCTGCGTACGGCGCTCCTGCTGGGTACGGCCCTGGTCATCGCTGTACTTTTCTTGTTTCTCTTCAACGTCCGCACCGCAGTGATTTCAGTGCTTGCCATTCCTTTTTCCTTATTGGCAGCCGTCGTCGTCCTGCAGCACTTCGGCGTCGGGCTGAACACCATGACCCTCGGAGGACTTGCCATTGCCCTTGGCGAGGTGGTGGACGATGCCATCGTGGATGTGGAAAACATCTTCCGACGACTTCGAGAAAATCACGATCGACCTCAACCCTTGCCTGCAGCCCGGGTGATCTACGCAGCCTCCTTCGAAGTCCGCGGGGCCGTGGTTTACGCCACCTTCATCGTCGCCCTGGTGTTTCTGCCGGTGCTGATGTTGTCGGGTGTGGCCGGCCGGCTCTTCGCACCCCTGGGCATCGCTTACATCAGCGCCATCCTGGCATCGCTTGCCGTGGCGCTCACCATCACGCCGGCACTCGCCAGTGTGCTGTTGACGCGCACGACCTTGTCTTCCGAAGACCCGCCCCTGATGCGTTGGCTCAAGAAAAACTATGCCCCCTTCCTGCATCGTTCACTCAACTGGACCCGCACGACACTTGCGATCGTCCTTTTGGGGATCACCGCCGCACTCTTGAGCGTGCCGTTCTTCGGGATGCAGTTTCTGCCGCCCCTTCAGGAAGGGCACTACATCCTGCACGTGGCCTCGGCGCCTGGAACGTCCTTGGCGGAGTCCTTGCGTTTAGGCCGCCAGTTGTCCTTGGCCCTGGAAAAAATTCCAGGCGTTCGCTCCATCGCGCAGCGCGTGGGCCGGGCCGAGCAGTCCTCCGACACCTTCGATGTCAATGCCGGCGAATTCGAAGTCGATCTCACACCAGGGCTCTCCGGTGCTGAGCAGGCGCGTGTCTTGAACGCCATCCGGCAAGTTCTCAGTCAGTTTCCCGGCATCAATTCGTCGGTCGAGACCTTCCTGGCGGAGCGGATCGAAGAGACCATCTCCGGGCACACGGCCCAGGTCGTCGTCAATGTTTTTGGCAATCGCCTCGATGCGCTCAATACAACCGCACGCGCTGTGGCGCAGGTGTTGCGGCAAGTGCCGGGGGCGGTCGACGTGCAGGTGCAGTCGCCGCCCACGGCGCCGCAGTTGGCCATCCGGTTGCGTCAAGCGAGTCTGGCCCGCTGGGGTTTTGCGCCGATCGACGTGCTCGACACCATCCGCACCGCTTACGCCGGGTCTGTCGTTGCGCAGACTTATCAAGGCAACCGCGTGTTCGATGTCACGGTACTGCTCAGCCCGAAGGAGCGGCAGAACCCGCTGCAAATCGGCGGATTGCCGCTCCGCAACTCCGATGGTGTCATGGTGCCCTTGCGGGAATTGGCCGCCATCCATGAACGCAGTGAACCCAGCTTGATCGCCCATGACGATGGCAAACGCGTGCAGACCGTCACCGCCAATGTCAAAGGCCGCGCGCTGAGTGCCTTCGTCCAGGACGCCCGAAGACAAGTCGCCGCCGACGTGACGCTTTCCCATGGGGTCTACACCGTCTTCACCGGGGCGGCCGAAGCGCAGGCCCGCGCGCAACGCGAACTGCTGATCCATGCCTCGTTGGCCGGCGTCGGGATTGCTTTGCTGCTGTATATGGCCTTGCGCAGCGCCAGGTTGCTGTGGATCGTCATGTTCAATTTGCCCTTCGCCCTGGCGGGTGGCGTGCTGGCTGGCTGGATCACGGGTGGAGTGCTGTCGCTCGGGGCGCTGGTCGGTTTCGTGACGCTGTTCGGCATCACGCTCAGGAATTCACTGATGTTGATGTCCCGCTACCGCGACATGGTGTTGAGCGAAGGCGTCACCTGGGGGCCTGATGCAGCATTGCGCGGCGCGATCGAACGACTGGCGCCGATCCTGATGACGGCCTTGGTCACGGCTCTGGGTCTGCTCCCCCTGGCCCTCACGAGTGGTGCGCCGGGCAATGAGATCGAGGGGCCGATGGCGACCGTGATTCTGGGAGGGCTGCTGACGTCGACGATCTTGAACCTTCTGGTGCTGCCGAGTCTGGCTCTGCGCTATGCACGGTTCGAGCCCAGTGCCATGATGGAAGACGGTGCGTTCTGACGATGGCGCACGCATCCGCAATTTCTCCGGATCCGCGCAACATCACGACCGAGCGAGACCTGATCGCGAACTGTCATGAATCCAACCTGGGTTGTATTGCTCCACACCGCACTCGACTATGCGGTCGAGTTCGCGGAGGTGGCCGTTTTTGGCTTTCTGGTGGCTGGGTTGCTTCAGCAATTCGTGCGCGCGCAGGCCCTGCAGCGGCTGGTCAGCGGCGGTGTCGTACGCGCCAATCTGGCGGGAGCATTGATCGGGTTCGCGACCCCTTTGTGCTGCTGTACCGCCATTCCGACGGCCATGAGTTTGTTCAGGCAGACCCAGCGTGCCGGCCCCGCCTGCGCCTTCCTCATCGCCACCCCCTGGTTCAATTGGTATGGCTTGAGCGCGCTGATCATATTTCTGGGACCTCGAAACGGCGTGGCCGTCGCGGCAGCCGCCGTGCTCACAGGGTGGGGAACCGGAATGCTGGTTGATGGGTGGGCCCTGCGGTCAAGCCGCGTTGCGCCCGCCTCGCCGGCGCTTGGCAGGGAGGGCATCGCCGAGGCGTCGGCCACCTGTGCGCCTGCCGAATCATCCTGTGCGACCGAACGCTGCGGTTGTGACTCTGGCGAGTTGGTCTCCGCAGAAGGATCCGGTTGGTTCGACTTCCACGAGCCAGCGCGGAAACTGCGCGCGGCTTTGGGTACGGCCATCGCGCTGTTTCGCGAGCTGGCGCCTTGGATCGGTGCGGGCATTCTGCTTGGCGCGGCGGCCAAGGTGTACCTGCCGGCGGATTGGGTCAGCCGATACCTCAGCGGCGAAGGGATCGCGGGTGTCGGCTTCGCCCTCGTGTTCGCCGGCATCGTGTACACGGACAGCCTCGGCTCGCTGCCCTTTGTCCATGCCTTGCTGGAAAAAGGCATGGGTCCCGGCAATGCCATGATCCTGCTGGTTGCCGGAGTGGGCAGCAACGTCTCGACGCTTGGCCCCGTCGCGCGCGCCATGGGGCGGCGCAGCGCGACGCTTTATGCCCTCGGCGTGCTCGTCATCACCGGGATCTTGGGGCTCGCGCTCAATCGTTAGCCCCTACCGGCCCGAAGCATCAATGGTCGATCGGCAACCAGACACCTTCAATATTGGGCGTCTTTCCTTTTCCCTATGGTTGACTGGCGGCTGTGCGTCTCCAGACGCAGAAGGCTCATCGCATCAGTGCTTCGATGAGTTGTCGCACGGCTGGCGTGCTGTACTCCCGTCCCCCGACGGCCTGCCGGCCGAGGCGCCCTTGCTTGTCGATCAGATAGGTCGTCGGAATGCCCATCACGCCGAAGGCAGGGGCTGCATCAAGCCGACTTGCCTGAATCGACCGCGCCACAACTGGCTGCCGACTCACTCTTTGAAGCCCAGCGCCTTGAACACCAGGGCGGCCGGACAAAAGCCAGTGAAGCCCATCTGGAACAGATTGAGGCCGACGAAGGCCGTCAGCCACAGCCAGGTCGGGTGGAGCAGGTCGACCTGTCCCATGATCTGGGCCAGCACCAGGCCGAGCAGCACCATGAACCCGGCCATGATGCTGACCATACGATTGACTGTCATTGAAATCTCCTTGGACGATGCGCGGGGAAAAGACACAAATCAGAGGCAGGCCTGGCCGACGAACTTCAGTTCGCCGGAGCTGCGGATGCCTGGGCGCGCAAATGGATCTTGCCCTTTGTGGCAAGCTGCGCCACGAGATGGATCGCACTGGCCTCGCTGATCTTGAGTTGTGAAGCCAGCGCAGCGGTATCGACCTCGCCCTGTTGGGCCAGCGCCGCAAGCGCCTCACCCTCCAGACTCTCCATCCAGGTGGCAAACAGCGCATGCAGTTCCGGCGTGGCAAACGCTGCCATCGACGTCGTTGTGTGCAACGCACTGAGCATCTCGGCTTGCATGCCCATGCACATGCTCATCATGTTTTGCATCGGGTTGGGAGCCTCGCCCGCCTGCTGATTGCGCATCTGTCCCATCATCTTCTGCATCATGGCCATCGGACCCTCGCCGCCCGAGCCCATTTGGGCCATCATTTTCCTCATCATGCCCATACCCGTCATCATCGGGTTGGCACCACCGCCCGATTCAGGCTGTGATTCGCTGCCTGTCTTGCTGTCTTGATCTTTCGCTTCCATGTCAATCTCCTGGTGGATGATGCCGTTGATCGTCTCGGCGTTACGGGTGGTTTGTCACCAGCGCCGCACCGAGACCGATGAGGCGGCGTGTCTTGCGGTCCAATGCCCCCTCCGGGCCATAGACCGCTGCATGAAAATGGTTGCCCTGCTCGATGATCGGTTCATGTTGCGCGGGCATGACGTTCTCCTGGGTCGGTTCCATGGGTGCGGGTGAAGATGGCCGCATAGTGGTAAGGCGGCAATTCGACCTGTGTTTCCAGGGCAAAGCCCGCTGGCTCAACCACGGCTTGGGTCTGCGCGGCAGACATGCGCAGTTCGGTGCGCGGCCCCCGTGGTTGACTCAGAACGGGGGTCTGTTCGCGCGCGATGGGGTGCCAGTTGACGATGGCGAACCGCCCGGGCGGTTTGAGAACGGCGGCGATTTCCCGGGCCAATGCCGTCGGGTCTGGCACGCCATGGAAGGTGTTGGCGATGAGGACATAGTCCACCGGCGCGGGGATCAACCGACTCAGCTCCATGGCATCCCCAAGCACCCAATCGCAATGGCCATAGGGCACACAGACGGCCCGAGCTTGCTCCAGCAGGATGGGGTCCAGGTCGAAGCCGATGACGCGGCCCGCGCCGACACGTCGTGCAATCGCCGCGGTGAAATAGCCGTCTCCGCAGCCCAGATCGACCACATGCATGCCCGGCTCAATGCGCAAGGTCGCGATCAAGCCGTCAGGCTCGGGCCACAAGGCCTGCCACCAATCCTGATCGGGCATCGCGGTGGCGGGAAACAAACGTTCCTGCATCATGCTTCGAGATCCTTCTTCATGCGCTGGTAGTCATCGGCGCTGATTGCTCCGCGCGCATATCGCTGATCGAGGATGTCCCGCGCGGTCGACTCACCGCCTGGCCCGCGTCGGTGCATGCCGGAGCCGCCGCACATCGGTCCACCGGTGCCGCGGAACAAAAAGATCAACAGAATGACCAGAAAAATCAGCGGAAAAATCCACATCCAGGGAAATCCGCCCCACGGTCCGTTGAACCCCATCATGATCTCACCTCCAGAGTCGTTGTTGCCGTCGCGGCGCCGGGCCGGCCAGGCCGAGACGCGCCTTTGGTTGGTGGAATCTGGCGAGCATCCAGCCAATTCGCGAGTTCACGCAGGATGCCCGGCAGGGAAGGGTCAGCAAGGCAGTAATAGATGAATGGGCCACGGCGCTCGGCGCGCACCAAGCCGGCTTCTCGCAGCATGCGCAGATGAAAGGAGACATGAGTCTGGCCCATGCCGGTGGCCTGGATGATGTCTGTGACCGGACGGCATTCCAAACCCAATCCACACAAGATGCGCAGGCGGGTCGGTTCGCCCAGCACCTTGAACGCGGCAACCAAGCGGGTTTGCTCGGAGTTGGAGAGTGCCATGGCATCAAATGAATCGTTGTTTATATGAATATCGATTCATATGTTAGTGACTCTTGCGCCCATGTCAAATGCCACGCTTGCGGCAGGCCGAGCGCTTCATCGGGTTGGCCTGAGGTCCAGTCGCTGACTGGTGTGGGAATGCGCCGCGAGCGAACGCATCCCGATGTCCGGAGGGGTGCGCATGACCGCCCACTCCGCGTCGGTGAGTGGGGTTGATTTGCACAGGATGGCATCGGGCACACCAATCTTGCCCAGATCGTGCAAAAACCCACCCAGGCTGACGCGCGCGACCTCTACTGCATCCAGCCCCGCCGCAGCGGCAAGCATGCGTGCATAGCGGGAAACGCGCCACAAATGGCCACCGGTATGCGGATCGCGTGCTTCGACAAACCATGCCATGTTGAGCAGGCTGACCAGCAGGTGATCGGCCGTCTCGTCGGACCCGGGCCGGGTGCGCGGACCAAGCCAGCGTCCGAACCATCCGCTTCGCCACGTCAGCGCACCTTCTTGACGTGGCAGCCCTGCGCGGGTTTGTTCGTCATCGCCTTGTTGCTGCATGGTTCTCCCCCTTTTGTCCGGATGTCCTCATCAGTCGCGCAAGCTGCGCTAACCTGACAGGCAGGAGGGGGAATCTCGATCGAGATGCTTGGCGCCGATCGGCAGTTCGTCCCTTCGCGCAGGGATTTGCAGTCCTGAATCGGAGCCAAGACGATGCAACTTATTTCAAATGGTCTGACCATCGGCACCGTCGCCCGGGCGGCAGGGGTCGATGTCGAAACCATCCGGTTCTACCAGCGCAAGGGCTTGCTGGGCGAGCCCGAGCGCCCGCAGGGCAGCTTCCGCCGCTACGGACCCGATGACGTCGCCCGCCTGCAATTCATCAAATCCGCCCAGCGCCTGGGCTTCAGTCTCGACGAGGTCGCCGGCTTGCTGCAACTCGACGACGGCATGCACTGCGACCAAGCGCGCGAACTGGGCGAACGCAAGCTCATGGATGTTCGCGCCAAGATAGCCGGTCTGCACCGCATCGAAGTGGCCCTGGCCAGGATGGTGCGCGACTGCGGCTCCAGCCTCGGATCCACGTCTTGCCCCTTGATCGAAGCACTGCATGCCCGTGTTCGCGACACGACACTTGAGCACGGCGATCCCGCGCATCCTTGATGCGTCGGGGCGGGGCAAGGCCACAAGACCTTGTCAACCATGGCGCAGCGCCGCTTGACTCCGGACTTTGGTACGGCCCTACAGTGCCACCATCGTCAACCGAACGGAGTTCGTGCATGCCTCAACCGAACCAACCCCATGGGCGTGGCGCCCTGTTCGCCGGTGGGCTCGCGGCCATCCTGGCCTCGACCTGTTGCCTGGGTCCTCTGATCCTGCTGTCGCTGGGCATCAGCGGCGCGTGGATCAGCAATCTGACCCTGCTCGAGCCCTACCGGCCGATCTTCATCGGCGCGGCTCTGGTCGCCTTGTTCTTCGCCTACCGCCGACTCTTCCGGCCCATGACGGCGTGCAAACCTGGCGAGGTCTGCGCCATTCCCCAGGTCAACGCCACATACAAGTTGCTGTTCTGGGTCGTGGCGGCGCTCATCGTCGTCGCCCTGGCTTTCCCTTACGTCGCTCCCCTGTTCTATTGAAAGGAACCCTCATGAACAAGCTCCTGACTGCCATCACCCTCATTTCTGCTTGCACTGTCCCTGCCTGGGCCGGTGTGCAGACCGTCACGCTCGCCGTGCCCGGCATGACCTGCGGGGTCTGCCCCATCACCGTCAACAAGGCCCTCACCGCTGTTCCTGGTGTGGAAAAAGTGAGCGTCAACGAGGTCAAGAAAGACGCCGTGGTCACCTTCGACGATGCCAAGACCAACGTCAAAGCCCTGATCAAGGCCACCACCGACGCCGGCTACCCCTCGGTGGTCTCCCAGTAAGTCGATGGCGCGACGGTTTGCCACACGCCTGGGCCATGCGGCCGAGGCGGCGTGTACCGTCCTTCACCCCCTCGAAACAACGTTGTGCATTGGAGATGCCGTCATGGCCAACCCCTTGAGTTTTCTGACACGTCTCGGCGACAAAGCCGGCTCCCTCGGCGCGGTGGCTTCGGCCATGGGTTGTGCCGTGTGCTATCCAGCCATTGCCAGCATCGGCGCGGCCGTCGGCCTGGGCTTTCTCAGCCAGTGGGAAGGTGTTCTGTTCCACGTCGTGCTGCCGCTGTCCGCCGTGCTCGTCATCCTGGCCAACGGCCTGGGTTGGTTCGCACCGCCAATGGCATCGCACGGCACTCGGCATGATCGGCCCGGTGCTGGTGCTGATTGGCCGCTACAGCCTCATCCGAGGCATCGTGTATCTGGGGCTGGCGGTCATGCTGGCCGTGGCGATCTGGGATCTCGTTTCGCCCGCCCATCGCCGCTGCAGCGCTGATGGCGGCACCTTGGCGGACCAAGCCGGACGTTGATCTTCCCCGAACCGAAACCATCCACCCCAAGGACAAACCCATGCAAACCCTGAGCATCAGCGGCATGACCTGCGACACCTGTGCCATGCATGTCAAGGACGTCTTGGAACAATTGCCCGGGGTGAGATCCGCGCAGGTCTCGTACCCGCACGGCTCAGCCCAGGTTGTTGCCGATGCCGGCGTGCCGTTGGATGTCATGGCGGCGGCCGTGTCCAAGGCCGGTTACTCGGCAAAACTGGCAACCCCGTCGCCCGAGGTGCCGAATGGCCAGCCCGGCGACACCACCGGCCCTGCACGACGCGGCGATGGCCGCGACTTGCGCATCGCCGTGATCGGCAGCGGCGGGGCGGCCATGGCCGCAGCCATCAAGGCGGCCGGCAGCGGCGCGCAGGTCACGCTGATCGAGCGTGGCGTCATCGGCGGCACCTGCGTCAACGTCGGCTGTGTGCCGTCCAAGATCATGATCCGCGCCGCGCACATCGCCCACCTGCGCCGCCACAGTCCCTTCGATGCCGGCATCCAGCCCACCACCCCGGCCATCCTGCGCGACCGGCTGCTGGCCCAGCAGCAGGGGCGGGTGGATGAACTGCGCCACGCCAAGTACGAAAGCATCCTGGAGAGCCAGCCCGATATCACCACCCTGCGCGGCAATGCCCGGTTCAAGAACGGCGATACCCTGGTCGTGCGCCAGCAGGACGGGCGTGAACAGGAGGTGCGATTCGATCGCTGCCTGATCGCGACCGGCGCAAGCCCCTCGATCCCGCCGGTCCCTGGTCTACTGGACACCCCTTTCTGGACCTCTACCCAAGCGCTGGTGAGTGACACCATCCCGCCGCGCCTGGCGGTCATCGGTTCTTCCGTCGTGGCTCTGGAACTGGCCCAGGCCTTCGCTCGCCTGGGCAGCCAGGTCACCGTCCTGGCGCGCAACACGCTGTTCTCGCAGGAAGACCCGGCCATCGGCGAAGCCGTCACCGCCGCGTTCCGCGAGGAGGGCATCACGGTGCTGACCCACACCCAGGCTCGTGCGGTGGCCCATGCCGACGGCACCTTCGTGCTGACCACGAACCTTGGCGAGATTCGGGCCGAGCGCCTGCTGGTGGCCACGGGCCGTGCACCCAACACAGCCGAGCTGAATCTGCAAGCCGCTGGCGTCAAGCTTGATGCGCGCGGCGCCATTGCGGTGGATGACCATCTACGCACCAACGTGCCGCATATCTTCGCCGCGGGTGACTGCACCGATCAGCCCCAGTTCGTCTACGTGGCCGCAGCCGGCGGCACGCGTGCCGCCATCAACATGACGGGCGGCGACGCCGCGCTGGATCTGTCGGCCATGCCAGCCGTGGTGTTCACGGACCCGCAGGTGGCCACGGTGGGCTTGAGTGAGGCCGAGGCCCATCTGCAACACATCCAGACCGACAGCCGCACGCTGAGTTTGGAGAACGTGCCCAGAGCCCTGGCCAACTTCGACACCCGGGGTTTCATCAAGCTGGTCGCCGAAGTCGGCTCCGGACGCCTGATCGGCGTGCAAGCGGTGGCTGCCGAAGCCGGTGAACTCATCCAGACAGCGGCACTCGCCATCCGCAACCGCATGACGGTGCAGGAACTGGCCGATCAGTTGTTCCCCTACCTGACCATGGTGGAAGGCCTGAAGCTGGCCGCCCAGACCTTCACCAAGGACGTGACACAACTATCGTGTTGCGCGGGGTGAGCTGTTCGCGACCCCTTCGCCCCAAGCGACGGTAGCACGCGGATACGTCTTTATGCCCATCGGGGTGTCAGGAACTTTAGCCTATTCCGACCCATCCACTGGGGAGTATGCAACCCGATCCCCCCGAAGTCCCCGCGTCGGTTGATTTGCACTTGCTCGAGGCGGCTTGCACCCATGCAGCCGTCGTCCCCCCCTTCCACCCAACCCCAAGGAACTTTGCCCGATGAAACCCTGCTTGCGTCTGTCCAGCCTTGCCTTGTTCGCACTGATGGCTGTGGCGGCTCCCGCCGCTCCTGCATATGCCTCCCCGGCGGGCACATCCGCGCTCTTGGTCGGAGCCTTCCCGGCCCCACCCATGGGGGGCGGCCCGGGCAAGATGGCAGTGGTGCGCTGGCCCGGCAATGCTGCGCATGTGGTGGCCTTTGGCCAGGCCGGCACCCCCAAGGGGAATAGCTTTTTTGTCGGTGTGAATGCGCAGGACCACCAAGTCTTCATCCCGAGTCTTGCCGGGACCACCAATGTGATCGACCTCCGTACAGACAAACCAGTCCGGCAATTCAAGAGCATCCCGGGTGGGCGCGTGGCAGTCGTCTCGCCCGACCACCGTCTGGTGTTCGTGCTCTCCGGCAAGGCTTTGGCGGCGTACTCAACCCGCGATGATGCGTTGCGCTACGAGATATCGGTTGGTGGCAATGCGCTGGCGTTCAACGCGGACGCCAGCCACTTGTATGTGGGTGGCAATATGGATACGGCCATCGCCGATATCGATCCCTCCACCGGTCACATCCTGCGGCGGATCCCCATCGGCCATTCCGGCGATCTGGTCTGGGCGCGCGGGCTGTTGTTCTCTGCGGACATCCAGAGCGGTGTGATGAGCGCATTCAATCCCGTGACCAACGCGATCTTCAGCATGCCCACGGCTGAGGTCGATCCCCATTTTGCGTACGCCAAAATCCCCGCCGCCACGGCTGGGTTCATGCAACTGGCGGTCAGTCCCGACCAGAACAGCGTGTACGCGGCTGGGTTCTCCGGGCATATTCTTCGGTTCTCCACCACCGGGCCGCGCTATCTGGGTGAGGTCAAGGTCGCTGTCGGCAAGGCAGGTCCCGACAAGCTCAGCGGCCTCGCGGTGCTGCCCCATGGCGCCGAGGCCATCACGACCATCGAGAACCGCCACGAGTCCGTGGTGGTCGATCTGCGCAACGGCCAGGTGCTCCAACGCCTGCCAGGCATCGCCAGCAATCGCTGGGTGCTGGCGCACGAATCCGAGTGATTTGTGATGGATGACTGGAACCCGATCAACAAGGAGATTGAGATGTCCAAATTCCTGCTGGCCTTTGCTGCCGCATTTGTTCTGGTCCAGAGCGCCTGGGCACAAGCCCCGCGAGTGATTGAGGTGCGCAGCACGCATACGGTTGCGCAGACGCTGCAGCACTTGGAACACGCGGTCCAGCAACGCCATTTGCACATCGTGGCGGTGGTGGATCACAGCGGCTTGGCGCACAAGGCGGGGCTGGAACTTCGGCCCACCAAGCTGGTGATCTTCGGCAATCCGGCCTTGGGCACGAAGTTGATGCAGATGAACCAACAGGCAGGACTTGGGCTGCCTTTGAAAATGCTGGTCTGGGAAGACGCCGAGCATCGGGTCTGGTTGGGCTATACCGACCCTGCGGTGTTCGCCCAGCGCTACGCCATCAGTCCCTCGGCCCAGCCCATTCTGACCATGACCAAGGTCCTGCATGCGATCGCTGCTCAAGCCGCTGGGGGCTAGGCATTGAGACGAAGTCATCGCATTGCCGATGACTGGATCCGAACGCACCACGGCTGATGTACGCAAAACTGTTGCAACCTTCTCGCGCAGGCTTTGAGAGGGCGATCCATGATGCCCGGCTTCATCTCGGATCTCATTGATATTGATGTTGATATAAGCGCTAACTTATATTTAATCTGCGCGATGTTTTCTGGTGAATCAATCCGCAACGATGCGGATGATTGGTGCGGATTGACGTTGAATCCATGAAAATTATGGATGTCACCAAACATAATAATGCGTTAGCTTTATTGCGGATAAGGCGCACAATTCCCCAGACCTAACCGCCAGGGAATGGCACAGCCGGCCGCGACGACTTGCAGTAGGCGGTCGATTTTTGCAGCCCCCGGTCGATAGGAATGCATGAATTTTCCACGCAACCCGAGGATGCAAAGATGCATAAGCGAGATTGGAGGCGCCTGGCGCGTCACACCCTGTTGGCCGCAGGGATGGCCATGGGCGGCATGGCGCTGGCGCAAGCCGCCAATCCGTCCATGCTGAGAGATTTCAGATTCGACCACCCCACCTTCGTGCACAAGCTGCCGTTTGCGCAGTACAACCTGGTCCTGCAGATCAGCGAGGCCAACCCCGCGTTGTGGAGCCTCACGCTGAACAATGCGCAGAACGTCCTCGATTATTTTGGGCACGATAAAGCACGTGTTGTGATCGTGGCGTATGGGCCGGGTCTGAAAGTGCTTTTGAAGAACAGCCCCTTGGCAGCCCGCATCGCATCCGAAGACGCCGAAGGCATCGAATTCGACGCCTGCCACGTCACCATGGAGGCGATGGCCAAGACGCTTGGGCACCTGCCTGAACTGGTGCCGCAAGCCGTGGTCGTGCCGGGGGGTGTGGTACGCATCATGCAATTAGAGAAAGATGGCTTTGCTTATCTCAAACCTTGAATGGATCAAGGTGTTAACGATGGATTGCGGGGTCTAAGGAAGCACTGATTTATTCGCCCGACCGTGACGGGGTGGTCGAGCCGAGCTTGAACTGGGACAATGGTGAGGGGTGGCCAACCACGAGGAACGGCAGTGCAGACGAGCTTTTCTGAGTACGAGTACGCGAGCAAGGCGCGTGTGACCAGGCGGGACCGGTTGCTCGGCGAGATCGAGGTGATGACGCCGTGGGGCGAGTTGGTTGCCGCGATCGAGCGGCACTATCCCAAGGGCGGCGGACGGGGCCGTCCGCCGATCGGTCTGGAGCGCATGCTGCGCATGTACATCGTGCAGAACTGCCTGGGGTTGTCGGACGAGGGGATCGAGGATGCGGTCTACGACAGCCAGGCGATTCGCCGGTTCGTGGGCATCGACCTGGGGCGCGAAACGGCACCGGATGCCACGACGCTGTTGAAGTTCCGGCGCCTGCTGGAAGACAAGCAGTTGACGGATGTGATCTTCACGACGATCAACGCGCACCTGGCGGCGAAGGGCCTGTTCCTGCGGCGCGGGACCGTGGTGGATGCGACGATCATTGCCGCGCCCCCGTCGACGAAGAACGAGGCGAGAGCGCGCGATCCCGAGATGCACCAGACGAAGAAGGGCAACGCGTGGAAGTTCGGCATGAAGGCGCACATCGGCGTCGATGCCGAATCGGGTTTGGTGCATACGGTCATCGGCACGGCGGCCCACGTGGCCGACGTGACCCAGGCTCAGGCGCTGCTGCACGGCGACGAGGAGGATGCCTTCGGCGACGCTGGCTACGCGGGCGTGGACAAGCGCGAGGAGAGCGTCGGTGTCCCGGTCAACTGGCATGTCGCCATGCGCCCCGGCAAGCGGCGGGCGCTGCCCCAGCACGGCTGGGGCGAGAAGCTGGAGTGGGTCGAGCAGATCAAGGCCAGCCTGCGGGCCAAGGTCGAGCATCCCTTCCACGTTGTGAAGAACCTCTTCCGGCATCGCAAGACCCGCTACCGCGGCCTGGCCAAGAACGCCGCGCAACTGCTCACGCTGTTCGGCATGGCCAATTTGATGCTCGCGCGCCGCCATATTTTGAACCTCGGCGCCCGAGGTGCGTCCGGCATTTGAAAAGTGGAGGGAAAAACGCCCCCAGGCGTCTGTTTGGGCCTGATTTCTGAGCCATTTCGACCGCATCTGCATCATTTTGAAGCAGCGCTCCGCCGCTGGTCCAGAACCCGTCACCGCAACGTCATTTGTTCAGCGCTTCCCTAAGGAGGAATAAGGTTAGATGCCTGACACGCCATGGATTTGCGACGAGTGTAGAAGCGTACGAGTGGGGCTGCCATCGCGGTAGTAATCAGCGCAAATATCACCAGCATCGAGTAGACTCGAAGCGGCAAAATGTTCAACTGCAGGCCAACGGACAACACGATTAATTCCATTAGCCCTCGCGCGTTCATCAACGATCCGATAATTGCTGCGTCATTCGCAGACTGGCGAGCCAAGCGTGCCCCAAAGTATGAGCCGGAAAATTTGCCAATAAAACCTACGCAGAGGAACATGCTGAGCCAGAACCACGAGCTGTAGCCATCGATTGCAGAAATGGATGTATGCAGGCCTGTATAGGAAAAAAACACCGGCATTAGAACAATGCGGATGAAACCACCAAACCACTGATCCCACAGTTCACGCAATTTTTGAATTTCGCGCAACAGCATACCTGGCAATAATGCGCCGAAGGCACTATGGAAGCCGAGGTTAGACGTGACCCAGGCCGACGCGAAGACAAAGCAAACTACGATGGTCATCACCGCTCGTAAGCTATTGCGACGGATTTCTTGCAGAATGATCGGGCTGATCACGTAGCGTGTCGCTACGATGCAGCAGGCGAGATAGGCCGTGAGTTCGAAAACACTGCGCACGCTGTTGGCAACACTAGCCTCGGCAGTAGAGAGCGATGCAACAAGCGCGAGCAGCAGCCAGCCGGCTACGTCGGTGATTATGGCGGCAGATAGCGCGGCAGATGCAGCCGGGTACCGGCCTAGATCGAGATCTACGACCATCCGTGCCATGACGGGCACAGCAGACACAGACAGTGCGGTGCCGCAGAACAGGGTGTACGGCAGAGCTGGAACGCCTGGCGCGAGCATGTCCTTCGACGACAGTGCGACAACCACTCCACCAACGAAAGGTGCCACGAAGCCTAGACTTGCAACAATTCCAGGCAGATAAAGGCTGGAGATCGACCCTGGGGCGCGCCTGTAGCTGTGTAATCCGATCTCGAACATCAGCAGCACCAGTCCAACTTCGCCAAGTTGCGACATGCTAGGCGAAGCGATCGGCGCAAACATTGCACCATAAAATGATGGCGTAAGTGCGCCAAATACCGATGGGCCGAGCAAGATTCCAGCAATGATTTCGCCAACCACGCGGCACTGGCCGAGATGTTCTGCAATCCATCCGCATGTATGACAAGCTAGGATTATAATTGAAAGCTGGAGTAACCACATGGCGGTATACTTCAGACAGTGGCTCGACTGTCAAAATCCACGGCTGCAAAATGCTGCAGTTCCAAGATATCTGAGGAAGCTAGCGGCGGAGTGCGATTCACTGGCTGAGTGAACATCGCCTTTGAGGCCCCATTGTCAGCGGACCGAAATTTCGCCTGCAACGCTGCAGATCTGGCTCGATGCTCGGATAATAAGGCGATTATTTCCATGGCGATCTAAATTAAGGCGGAAGATCTCGTGAAAACACGCGGATTCAGGTACATGAAACCCAGCACGCAAAAATCGGATGCCTATCAATAATCATGGGAGGCCCCGCGCGGTGCGCCTGGAAGCCAGCCCTCCGCAGCAACCTTTCCACCCCAATATTGGTCACCATAATCAGCCGCTTGGCCCCTTGCTCCGCAGCGCAAACAATAGACGCGCGCATCAATGCGATGGCCGCTTCTGAGGACATCTTTCCCAGCGCTGACGTGGTCTGACTGTTGAAATCCGTGGCCGCGAAGCGCGATAACTCCCAGACATCCGGGGATGCAGGTGGGGCGAGGCCGTTCAATAGTTGTGGGAAAACCTCGCCCAGGAGGTAGGGGCGCGTGGTGGGCAGTAGCCGGGCGCAGCCGCAGACATGCCCCTGATCATCCCGGCCAACAACATAGACGGTGTCCGGGCGATCGAACTGGTCGGCTTCAATGCCATCTTTGGAAGGGACGTTCCATTCCAGCTTCTCGACGAAAACCCGATGTCGGTAGCGCCCGACGCTGGTGTGCAAGCCCTGCTGGAGCTGCGCTGGGGATCCTGTCACGATCTGCATACCACCTCCAATTGGCATAGATACTTGGAGATGTATTCAACCTGCGTCAACACGGACGCGTAACTGTCAGCTCTGACANAGTAGTGTCCGGTTAAATCTCGAACAGATTCAATTGGTTAGCGATCGAGACCAGTTCGGGTTGGGTGCGATCGGGCTGCAAGGCGCATGAAAGCTGGGTTTTCTCGAAAACCGAGACCGACAGAATCTGTAGACATGTGTAGAGCGAGGCATCGAGGTGAAGCTCCTGTTTGATGATGGCAATCAGCACGTAGGTGGCGATGGCACACCAGATTTGCGTTTTCACCGCGTTCTCGCTGGTGCCCAGAAAACGCTTGATCCGCAGATGCTGCTTGATCCATTTGAAGAAGAGTTCGACCTGCCAGCGGCTCTTGTAGAGTGCGGCGATCGTCAAGGCTGGCAGGCTCGTGTTGTTCGTCAGGAAGATCAGCGTCCTGCCCGATTCGGGGTCTTTGAAACGAATGCGGCGCAGATGCTCGGGATAGTCCCGGCTGGCGTAAAAGCCGTTGAAGCGGATGCTCTGATCGCAGATCACCCCCGTGCTGCGGTCGGTGGCAGCCGAGTACACCCGCCGCGCGTCCATGCCCTTCTTGGCTCGCGTGATGAAGAAGGCGCCGGCCTGATGCAGTGCATACAGCCGCGCGAAATCCACGTAGCCCCGGTCCATCACGTAGAACGCTCCAGCCTCCACGGGCAGGACGTCGAGCACGTTGACATCGTGCAGTTTGCCGTCGCTGATGTGAATGAAGGCGGGAATCGCCCCACGCAAGTCCAAGAGCGTGTGCAGCTTGATGGCGGCCTTGGTGGAGCGAAATGGTGCCCAGTCGAACAAGCTCAGGCACAGATCGATGGTGGTGGAGTCCAGCGCGTAGACCGTGGCGTCGAGCCCCAGGTCCGAAGGCTCCTGCGCATACAGCGCCCGTGCCCGGGCGATCAACCGCTGCGCCAGCGCGTGATAGATGCGCCAATCGCGCTGAGTCAACGCATCGGCCAGCGTGGAGCGCGCAGGCACAGCTTTGATCCCCATGTGGAACAGCTTGGTCTGGTTGGCCGCCAGACACGCCTCGATGTCGCGCAGCGATTCGCGCCAGGTGAGTTGCGCGAACGCCAGGACGCGAAACACATCGGCGCACCCCAGCGTACGCACACCGGCATCGCCCTGGTGCCGCTCGATGATGCGACCAAACGTCTTCCATGGCACAAACTCCATCACCTGCGCAAACAGCGTCTTGCCGATGTTCATGCATCACCTCGGGTCGTGCAAACCCGTCAGCATCGCAAATCGGCAAACCGAAATTCAAATCGTGGACACCCATGAATCGCTCAAAACCCGCGTCAACATTGGCTCGGCGGCTCGCTGACAGCCAATAAACCGGACACTACTGAGCACATTGCAACCTTGACATGGATGGAGACATTTGGTGAACTTGAATATGTCAGGCGTGTCCTCGCACAAGCCCGCATCGGCCAAATGGCTGCGGCCGAAGCCGTGCAAAGAGTGGTTGAGGCGGTTGAGTCGGCCTGGTACGTCTTGGGACGACTGAAAGTCATCCGAGCATGGCAAGCACTTGCCTTTCTCGAGCGAGGTGAGTTGCCCGATACGCAGCGCTGCATTGCGGCGGTACGGGAACTGTCCACCCTGATCGACGGCGATGTTGACTATGCACAGTTTCGCTAACACGCCTCCGTGGGGCAGGAATGAGCGCAAAGATCGATACAAGGGCTGAAACGCTGGGGGCTTGTGGTGCTCGGATGCGCCAAGTCTTCCTCGTTTCTCTGCTCGGCAGCCTGATTCTGCTGCCACCCACAAGCCAGGCGGGTGTGATGCGTTGGGCCGATCGTGCCACGCAAAACCTCACCAACATCTACGACAACGGCACGCCCGATCTGTTCGTCACCGGCTACACCTGGCACGACCCGGCCACCTACACCGCAGCCAAGCGCGCTCAGCTCAACAGCCACGCCTGGGGCCTGGGTTGGGGCAAGCACATCATCGATGCGAACGGCAATGACGAGATGGTTTACGCCATGATGTTCTCCGACTCGCACCGCAACGCAGAACCCGTGGTCGGTTACGCGAAGCAGTGGTTGTGGGACCCCGTCGGCGCCTTGCATTTCGGGGCCGGCTACACCGCAGGCATCACCTCGCGTGCCGATATTTTCAAGAACATTCCTTTCCCCATAGCCTTGCCGCTGGTCTCGGTGGGTTACGGCCGCTTTACCCTCTATGGGACTTTCCTGCCGAAAGTGACCAGCACTTTGAACAACGGCAATGTGGCGTTCTTTTTCGCGCGCTACGCCTTTCGCTGAGGCCCTCGTTGGCTGTTTGCCAATGTCGCGATGGCCATCTCACCTTACTCCGATGCTCATCGAGCCACGCGCCAGCAGCAGATGCGTGGATCCACCCCCGGTCAGTGCAGTGCGGCAGGTTGTATTTGCCTCGCGCTGCAGGTATACCGCCGGCCTCCTGCGCGTCATTGGCAGCCTCTACACACGATCCTTTCCATGCTCCGTCTTTTTCGTGTTCTATCTCACTGGCCTCTCGGACTGCTGCAAGCTGCAGGCGCACTTCTCGGGCTGATCGTGTATGCCGCATCCCCGACGTACCGCAAGCGGGTCCGCGCCAACCTCGCTCAGGCAGGTTACAAGCCAGGGCTTCTGGCCTTGCACGTAGCGCGCGAGACAGGACGTATGGTGGGTGAGATGCCTTTTGTGTGGTTTCGCGATGGGTCCACAGCCGCTGTGCACCGGGTGGAGGTGGTGGGGCGTCAATGGGTCGACAAGGCGGCGCGCGAGGGTCGTGGCGTGCTCTATCTCACACCGCATCTGGGTTGCTTCGAGGTCTCGGGCCAGGCTGTTGCCGAATGGTCACCGATTACGGCTTTGTTTCGCCCACCGCGCAAATCCTGGGTCGCCAGCGTGGTACAGGCCAGACCGCGCGGCCAGTTGCGCACAGTCCCCGCCACGTCCGCTGGCATGCGCCCTCTGCTGCGTGCGCTACGCCATGGCGAAGCCGTGGGTCTGCTTCCTGACCAAGCGCCGGCCGCCGGTGAAGGCGTCTGGGCACCATTCTTTGGGCGCCCAGCCTACACCATGACACTGCCAGCTCGGCTGGTGCAACTGACTGGGGCGCAGATCATCATGGCGTTCGCTGAGCGCCTGCCGAACGGTAAGGGCTACACCTTGCATTTCCAACCCCTCGATGAAGCCTTGCCTCAAGATCCAGCACTGGCGGCAGCCCGGATCAATCTGGCTGTGGAAGCGCTGATCCGCATGCGACCCGAGCAATATCTTTGGGGATACAACCGCTACAAGGTACCTCGCGGGTTGCCACCCCTCTTGCACACTGTGAAAGTGTGCCCCATTGATTCGACCCTGTGAAGTTTCAATATTTTCCTGGCACTTCACCTGAGACACGGATCAGCAGAAGTTCAAATTTCATGCGTCGCGGTTGCGCCGTATCAGCCGCGCTTCACCCTAATTGCGGAAGCTGTCGTGGCAACTCTTGCAAGTCTTGACGGTCTGGCCGAAGACGACGCGCATTGGGTTGAGTTGACCAGTCTGTGCGGCAGCGGTGAGTTTAGGTGTCAACTGCTCCAGATCCTGTGCATCGACCTGAAAGCGTTGGCGTTCGTGCCAGATTGACGACTTCGCATCAGTTCCACGAACGTCGGTTCCAGGGCCGAACGCCCGCCACGGCAGGTGCGACATGAATTCGATGATCTGTGCTTCGGAGAGCGCACGTTGTGCATTAAAGGGGATACGTCCCTCGAGCATGGCGCCGAGAATCGCCGTGTGATGCCCCATCACGTAGAACACCGACTTGCGGTAGTGAACTGCTTGGGCAGGCTTTGCAAACTCGGCATGGGCAGCGCCTGCGGAAGCCAGAAGGCTTGCGACAACAATGGATCGGAGAACATTTTTCATGATTTCGAATGGAGAAAAAGAAAACAAAAACGATGAGCCGCCATCCCAATCCTTGGGAGCGAGATATCGACTGCGTGCATTACGGCGCCCCAAGGCGTGAGACCCAAACCCCGAGCGCGGCACCCAGGCCGAGAATGCCAAGTGCAAGCAAGCGGTGTTTCCAGGTGTCGTTCGAGGCGCGAGGCGCGGGATGCGTGGCATCAACATCCTTGATGCCGTGGAGCATCGGCATCACGAGATTTTTATTTTTCTCGATGAGGTAATACAGGATTGCCGTGATGTGCAGGCCAATGAGCCCATAAAGGATCGGCAATCCGATCGATGTATGGTAATAAGTAAGGATTGTGCTCTGGTGGTCGCTGATGTAGCTGGCGAGCGGCCCCTCATTGAAAATTTCGTCATTCGCAAAAAGGCCGCTGACGACCTGCATGGTCAAGACAAGAAGGAGTGCCATCACGGACCAACTTCCCAGCGGGTTGTGTCCCAGTACCTCGCGCTCATCGCCGCCCTGTAAATGATGCACCACGCGACGAGGACCAGCGACGAAATTGACGAAGCGGGCATGGTGCCCACCGATGAAACCCCAGATCCATCGAAATACCAGCAAAGCCAGAATGCAGTATCCACTGAGGAAGTGAAAGCTCATCGCCATGCCGCCGATCAGACCGCTGATGATCGACACCACAACACTGATCACAAGCAGCCAGTGAAACATGCGCAACGGAAGATCCCAAACAATTATTTTTTTCTGCATGGTTGTCAATTCTTTCGAACGCCAGCCGGCGCCAAGGGTTTGATGGACAGCCTAACTTTTTGTCCTTTGCGCGATTTTCATGTCTTGTATAAGCCAATCAATCGCAGCATCTTGCGCGGACTTCTGGTTTGACGAGAGTGCCAGGATGCGCATGCGTCGTGACACCCCCCCAGTCTCCCTGTCAAGAATCAGTCATTTAAAAATCGGCGGACAACGATAAATAAATCGCGCGCGGTGCGCCCTGGTTGGCGATCACATAGCCGCCGTTCGGGGTTTGGAAATACCCGCCCGAACTGATGTAGGCGGTCGAGTTGTACTGCTTGTCAAACAGATTCAACACACTCAGGGAAAGTGTGGTCAACTTGGTTCCGACAAGGACGGAATGCAGCGCTGTCGTTTCCGCCTTGACGGTAAGATTCACAAGGTTGTAGGCTGGATTCTGTTGACGTGAAGGTCCGGCAACCTGGTTGTTGAACAGATAGAAGCTGCCGGTGTACTGATCCCAAAGTGTTGTATCCACAACGCCGGAAGGCATGTAATAACGGTACGTGATCCCGGCGTTGGCGGTGACGTCCGGTGAATTTGAGACCGGGTACCCGTTAAAACTAGTATTCGTGTTATAGCTATAATAGGAATCCCAGTTACTTCTGAAAAATCCTAGATTTGCAAACCCCTTCCAATGTTGATTGACATCAGCCCGTAATTGCAGATCGATGCCCTTGATTGTTGCGTTTCCTACGCCAAATTCGGTCGAATAAATCGTATTGGTGTTGGCCGGCGAGTAGTGAATCGTTTGATTCGAAAGCTTGGTTTGGAAGTAATCTAATGATGCGTAGACATTTTTCATCCCGAGCGTGTGACGCCGGTTCCAACGCATGCCAATGTCGAAGTTTTGGCTTTTCACAAGCTTTAGGGCCGCCAAGTCAACCGCTGGGCGATCGTAGTTGCCTTGTCGTGGATTATGCAGAGCGACGGCGTAACTGGCAAACAACGAGAGATCTGGATTCAACGCCCAGTTCGCGCCTATCGAAGGCTCGGTCTTGACAAAATTGGTGGAGCCGTCCAGAGCGGGATCCCCCATACTCGAATTTATCGCAGAGCCCTGTCCAGGGAAAAGCGAGTTGGCCTGCGCGACGGTTGTATTCGAAAAATCCGTTTGGAATCCGACCATCCGAATCCCGGGGACAATCACTAGCGATGGAATCGGTTTGATCTTGTCTTGGGCGTAGAGTGCCCAAAACGTGTTCGTCGTTGTATTCGCGCCCAAGCCCGTGATCGACGCTGCTGTAATTCCATTCCCCTGTAGACCGATGGATGCATTTGGCGTGTAGCCGATATAATCGTTTGTCGACCGCGAATTGATCAAATAGCCACCATAGCTCAGCGTATTCCAGCCGTTAATTCTCTGATCAAAGTTTAATTTGTCGCCATAGGTGTTCGAGTGCTCGATATAATACTCCCCGCCCGGACTGCCTGGCAGGTAATAGTTTTGGCGATAATGCTGGACGTTGCCGTTGCGGATCCAGAACATGTTGCTCAGGCTCAAATCTGGGGAAAGCTCAAGGTGCAAGCGCCCCCAACCCATATAGGTTTGCAGTTGGATGTCTTTTTGCCAAACTGAACGTGGGAGCGTCGAGTAGTAGCCGGAGGTTTGTTCGCTGTACAACGGCCCGCCTGCCCCCAGTCCGTTGACATCAATCTGGTTCGCTTGCGCATCGGCGGCACTGACCGGGATCATGTTCGGCCGCTGTTCGTCGTTTTGCTCGGCGTACGCACCGAAACTCAACGATCCGTTTTCCAGCGTTTTGCGCGTCTTCACGTAAGCCTGCAGCGTCTTCGACGGCATGCTGTCGCCCGTGGAGCGAATCGACTGGCTTCCCGCGCGCGCAACGCCCAACACCGTTGACCATCCATCGTGGCTACCGGTGTTATGGACCACCGAAACCACGTTGGTGCCAAAGCTGCCGAGCGAGAGGTTGACCTTCGTGCCGGCCTGCTGGGTCGGCTGCATTGGAACGAAATTGACCGTGCCGCCCAGGCTGTCGTACCAGCGCTCTCGCGGGTTGCCTGGACCCTGGATCACATTGACGCCCTCCAGCAACGCGCCGATCGGTACCTCCGGCGAATGCCAACCCGTCGACTGGATCAGGCTATTGAGCGGCACTCCGTCCAGTTCCATACTGATCGCATTCGTCGCCAGGTCCCCTGGAATGCTGTTGTTGCCAACCTTCATACCGCGCATGGAAAGCGTCGAGCGCGACGATGCACTCGACGCGTTGTAGCTGCTGATCTTGACGTTGGGCAGAATGCTCAAGGCTTGCATGCCGCTTGCATCCGGTCCGAGGAGGTCTTGTTCCTGCTTCGTGACGGTCTTCACCGGCTGCGTGGACTTCTGGAGTTGACGCTGCGTATAGACCTTACTCTCGAAAGACTTCTTCGCCTTAGCCGCGGTATTCGCTGCGGTTGCATCGGTCTGAACCGTTCCAAGGTCGCTCGCGGTCTGTGCTTCGGCATGGTAGGCACCGAGAAAGGCAACCGCGATCATCGCAGCCAGTGGTTTTAAGTAAAACGATTTAGATTTCATGGTGTGAGAGCGTTTGAGGTTATTCGGAATTTATATTTAAATGGTTGCGCGAAAAATAAACTATGAGAGACCCCGTTAATTAGAAAATTTGAACCTTACCCATATTTGAAAATGCATCACGGCATTGCCCAGCGCGCGAGGCGTGGGCGGGTATTGCGCATTTTTGACGGCGAGAATTGCGGCTTGATCGAGGCCGCTATTTCCACTGCTTCGAGAAATCGTGATGACGGTAGCGCGACCCCGCGTGAACGTGAAATCGACGAGGGTTTGCCCGGTAAGGCGCATCAGGCGCGCGGCTTGCGGATAGCGCACCGCCGCCTGGATGGCGCTGCGCAACGCGGCCTCGAAGCCGGCCTTGATCGAGGCGGCGTCGGGTGCCGGGGGTGCCGGCGGTTGCGGCGGAGCAGGCGGTGTGGGCGCCGCCACCGGCATGGCCGGCTTGGTGTCGGGCACCGGTGCGGGCGGGGCCTCCAGCTTCGGCGTCGCCACCGGCGGCGGTGGCGGCGGCTGCGCGGGTTTGGGGGCGACCTTGTGGAGGACCGGCCTGGGCCGCGGCTTGACGACGGGTTTGGGGGTGGGCTTCGGCAGCGGCTTGGGCACGGGCGGCCTGGGCGTTGGCGGAGCGACCGTTTGGGGCGCCGGCTTCGGGGCGTCGAGCACGATTTGCATCGGCGCAGGCGGTGGTGGCGCCGATGCATGGTCGGCCAGCCAGAGCAGAGCACCGACGATGACAACCTCCAGCAGCAGCGCAGCGCCCGCCGCCAGCGGCCAGCGCTGCCCGTCATGCGGCTCACGCCAATGCTGCGGGGCGTGCTGCAGCACGGCGCTCATGAGCCGCTGCCTCCGCCCTGCCGCGTCGCCAGGCCGATCTTCGTCACTCCCGCCTGGCGGCAGGCGTCCATCACCGCCATGAGCTGCTGCAGCGAGGTGTCCTTGTCTCCGGCCAGGGTCACCTGCAGTGCACCCGGCTGCGGCCGGCTCTTGAGCATGGCGGTGAGCTGCGCCGGGGTGAGTGCCCTCTGGTCGAAATGGATCACGCCCGCCTTGTCCACCGCCAGGGTGATCTGCGGCTTGGGCATGGCCTGGGCGGTGGCGCTGGTGGGCAGGCGCGAGGCGATGCCGGCGTCGGGAATCATGTGCAGCGTCACCATGATGAAGAACACCAGCAGGAAAAACATGATGTCGATCATCGGAATGATCTCGATGCGGGCTTTCTTGACTTCGAAATACTTCATGGCAACTCAAGGAAAAGTGCCGCAGCGCGAGGGCGCCGCGGCGGAAGCGGACGGAGAATGCGCGCTTGCTTGTAGAAAGGGTGTGATGGAAAGGGTGTGAGGAGCGAACTGGCGCGTTGATCCGAGGCCTGGAATGGCACCGTGCCGAGGTCAGGCAATTTTTTGTTGCAGCGCCTGGCCCAGGGCGCCGGCAGGCGCGACGCGGTTGGGGCTGACCGGGGTGACGACCGGATGCCGCGCGGGGCCGCGCACGCCGCCTTCGCGGTAGTGCGGCACCATGCGGTTGGCCAGCATCAGCTTGATGCGTTCGAGCTGGTGCATCAGCAGGCGCACGCGCTGGTTCAGCGCGTTGAACGCCACCAGGCCGAGCACGGCGATGAACAGCCCGGCGGCCGTGGCCACCAGCGCCTCGCCCACGCCGCCGGTGACGGCCTGCGAAGCCGCCCCCGGATTGGCCAGCGCCGAGAAGGTGTTGAACATGCCGATGATGGTGCCCAGCAGGCCCAGCAGCGGCGCCAGGGTGACGATGGTGTCGAGCACCCACAGCCCGTGGTCGATGCGCGGCGCCTGGTCCATCACGGCCTCTTCCAGGCGGCTGGAAAAGTGCTCGATGGCGTCGCTCATATCGTGATGCAGCGCCACGGCCACCACCTGCGCCGCCGGTGTATCGGCGTTCGCCTCGACCAGGCCTTTGAGTGATTTGGCGTCCACATGCGCGTGGCCCTTCAGTTCACGCACCCAGGTCTTGGCCGAGTCCAGCATGCGCGAGAGGGTCCAGAAACGCTCCACGGTCACCGCCAGAGCCACGAACAGCAAGACCAGCATGATGTAGAGAATGCCGCCCGAAGTCTGGGCGATGTGGGTGAGCGTGTCGAATGACATGGTTTGATTCCGGAAATGGGGTCGGGAAAATCAGCAACGGTAGCGAAAGTTCGTGACGATTCTTCGAACTTTCACCCCGTTTGGTTTTCCTGAGTGTGGATAGGAGTCCAGGATGAACCGCATCAATCAAAAGTCGGCCGACAGGCTGGCGAAGAATGTGCGGGGCGCTCCTGGGGTCGCCAAGACAAATTGCTGGTTCGGGTTGTTGCCCATGCCGACCCACTCTCCGTCAAAACTGACGAACNCCCGGAGCAGCGATCAGGTCAACCTCACGGATGAAGAGTCGCGCATCATGCCCGTGTCGGGTGGGGGCTTCGAGCAAAGCTACAACGCACAAGCCGGCGTGGACATCGCGACGATGATGGTGATCACCCAGCATGTGAGCCAGGCATCCAACGACAAGCGCGAAGTTGTGCCTACGCTGCAGCAGATCCAAGCGTTACCCGCGGTGCTGGGCGAGGTGCACACGCTCATCACGGACAACGGCTTCTTCAGCCAAGCCAACGTGATCGCGTGCAACGACGCGGGTATCGAGCCGCTGCTGGCGCTCAAGCGGGAGTCGCATCACACGCCGGTGATGGGGCGCTTTGCACCCGATGTGCCCGAGCCCCAGACGACGGATCCGCTCGTGCAGATGGCACACCGCCTGGGCACGCAAGCAGGCCGAGCCCTGTACGGCCTGCGCAAGCAGACAGTGGAGCCGGTGTTCGGCATCATCAAGCAAGTGATGGGTTGGCGCCAGATGAGCATGCGCGGGCTGGCCAAGGCACAAGGCGAATGGAGCTTGGTGACCATGGCTTGGAACATCAAGCGCATGCACGTCCTGCGAGCCGCGTGAGGGCAATAGTGCGCCCCGACCACGCCAAAACCGAGTCCCCAGGCCGCCCCATGTGCCCTCACAGTGTCTCGCCAACCATCGAGAGCGTTCGATCAGCGCGCCGCTGTCAAAAAAAACGCGTCGCACTGATCAATCGGATTCGCTCGGGTTCAAGTCCGACAGCCTCCTAGACCCAGCACCGCAATCAACAAGCCGGAAGCGGTAGCGATGAGAGCATCGCCAACTCCGCCGGTCACAGCCTGGGTTGCTGCACCAGGGTTGGATAGCGCCTGAAAGGTGTTGAACATGCCGATGATGGTGCCCAGCAGGCCCAGCAGCGGGGCCAGGGTGACGATGGTGTCGAGCACCCACAGTCCGCGGTCGATGCGCGGCGCCTGGTCCATCACGGCCTCTTCCAGGCGGCTGGAAAAATGGTCCAGCGAGTCTTGCATGTCGTGACGCAAGGCCACGGCAGCGACTTGCGCGGCTGGGGCGTCAGGCTCAAGCTCAATCTTGGCCTTCAGCAGCTTGGCGTCCACATGCGCGTGGCCCTTCAGCTCATGCACCCAAGACTTGCATTGCACCTGCATGCGGCCGAGAACCCACAAGCGCTCAAACGTTACCGCCAGCGCCACGAGCAGCAACACGGCCATGATGTAGAGAATGCCGCCCGAGGTTTGGGCAAGGCGGGTAAGAGTGTCAAGCGACATGGTCGGACTCCAGAACAGGACTGAGTAAAACCATGTACCGTAGGGATTGATTATGACAACTCGTTCAGCCTCAAAAAGTATTTTGTGGTTTTGTGTAACTTTTGTAGTTAACTAGAAATAGGATTAACCATTATGCAATTGCGGTTTCAAAGAGGATCGCAATATGTTTTCGGCTAGGAATGGGGGTTGGATTTTCTTGGGTATTAACCTGCATCTTGGAAAACACCATCAATGAAAAGCGGATCATGGGATTTTCTCGATATCACCCTATTACCCAAACTGCAGCTTGGTGCGATAGCACCAGGGCGCCTCCGTCAGCAGTCGGTGCGCATGCGTGTTGCCCGTCTTGGGGATTGACCCGCGGTTCACGCGCTCGCCACAGGAGCGTTCCGAGGGGCCAATTCGAGGTAGCTCATGAGCTTGCGCGGATGATCAAAGCGGGCCATGTCGCCGATCTCCGCCACCAGCCCGACGGTGCTGACCACGTCGCCCCCCGCAGGGCGCACAAGGCCTTGACCACGGACTGGAGTCGGCCTCCTCAACAGTTGCTGATGACTCGCTCACAGCGTGTAGCTCGGCACGCAATCGTGCAACCTACAAATCGGCAGGAGGTCGACCCCGCCCTGCCTGCGGCGATGATGTCTAAGACCAATACTGTTCAGATAGACGTTTCTCGTGCACAATCTGGCTCCATCGAGGCTTCGATGGACGGACACGATGGCGAGAACTCGCAAGGCGCTGGCGGCGCAGGTTGACGTGGCCCATCTGATCAGCGCGGGGGTGTTGGCCGGCGTGTGCCCGCGCGCCCTGATCGAGGAGGTGTTGGCGGACACCGGCAAGGCCAGCCAGCGCGAGCGCCGGCTGCCGGCGCCAGCGGTCGTGTACTACGTGATGGCGCTGGCGCTGTGGCGGGAGGCGCCCCTGGAGGAAGTGCTGCGCGTGGTGTGCGAAGGCCTGCAGTGGTTGGGCGGCGGCGAAGCGGGCGCGGTGCAGGCCAGCAAATCGGCGATCTCGCAGGCGCGCACCCGATTGGGCCCCGAGGTGATGCGTCGACTGGCCGAACGGGTGCTGCGGCCGCTGGCCGCGCAGGGAGCGCCGGGGGCCTGGTATCGGGGGTTTCGCGTCATGGCGCTGGATGGCAGTTGCCTGGACGTGGCGGATGAGGCGGCCAACGCCACGTTCTTTGGCTACCCCGGCGCCGCGCGTGGCGAGACCGCGTTCCCGCAGGCCCGGGTGCTGGGTCTGGTGGAATGCGGCACGCATGCGGTGGTGGCAGCCCGCCTGGCCCCCTACAGCCGCAGCGAACAGAGCCTGGCCGCCGAGCTGCTGCCCGCCCAGCTCACCGCGGACATGCTGGTGCTGGCTGACCGCAACTTCTACGGCTTCAAGCTCTGGCAGAGCGCCTGCGCCAGCGGCGCCAAGTTGGCGTGGCGGGTCAAGTCCAGCCTGGGGCTGCCGGTGCAGCAAGCGTTGCCCGATGGCTCCTATCTCAGCACGGTCTTTGACAGCGCGGACCGCGCGCGGTGCCCGGGGCAAACGGTGCGGGTGATCGACTACGCGCTGCAGGGCCTGGCCACGCCCGGGCAAGACCGCTACCGGCTGGTGACCAACCTCCTCGATCCGCAGGCGGCCCCGGCCTTGGAGTTGGCGGCGCTGGACCACGAGCGCTGGGAGATCGAGGGCGTCTTCGACGAGTTCAAGACGCATCTGCGTGGCCACAGCACGGTGCTGCGCAGCAAGACGCCGGAGTTGGTGCAGCAGGAGCTGTGGGGCTTGCTGCTGGCGCACTTCGCCGTGCGCCAGCTCATGGCGCAAGCCGCCTGGCCCCGAGGCCTCGACCCGGATCGCTTGAGCTTCACCCACGCCGTGCGCGTGATCAAGCGCAAGATGCCGCAAGCCGCAGCCGTTCCCCCCTGAGCGCCTGGCGGCGTGGCGCCATGCGCTGCTCGACGCGATCGCGCAGGGCCGCTGCGTCAGCAGTCGGGGGCGCTTCAACCCACGCGGTGTCAAGCGCAAGATGAGCAACTTCAACGTCCGCCATCGCGGTGAGTTGCTCCACCAGAGGCATCAGCCCGTGCCGGTGCTTCGTATCTGAACAGTATTGTGTCTAAGACTGTGTTTGTTCGCGACTTCTGGACCGTTCTGATGCGCTCTGCCGTTTTGGCTTACCCCTCAACCAGCGTGCGCCGGCCGCAGGTCGAGCGGACGCTGACGTCTATGCTCAAGAGACACGGCACAATGGCTTTCCTTCGTCCCTGAATCGTGCGTTCTCGGCCCTTTCTTTGTGTCTCGGACATGCTGCCCCCCAATCTGACCACCCTCCTGGCCAAGAGGCTGCAGCCCGTGGCCGAGAAGGAGATGGCATGAGTCCGGAGCGGCTGCAGTTGCTAGCGCAGCGGGTTTGCGCGTTTGTGCGGGCGGCTGCCACGCCGCCGACGATGGGACGGTTGCGGGACATGCTGGAGCAGGAGGGGATGGACGCCCAGGAGGATGCGCTCCTGGCCCTGTGTCATGCCCTGGAACTCCAGGGCCGACTGCAGCGTGTCGGGGCGGCGGCTCTGCGCTACCGTGTAGGGCCGAACATCACGCAACCCCTCGATGCTCAAACCCTCGAGGTTTTGCTGCGGCCCCCCGCCGGCGCAGCGCCAGCCAACCCAGCAACGGGCGCGCCGCGTGTGGTTTACAAACGCAGCGTCCGCAAACCCGCTCAGGGGTAGAACCCAGGCTTCCACCTGCCCGATCAACCCGCCATCACCGTCCAGGCTATCGAGGCCGTTCCCGCCCGCAGCAGCAACCGTTGTGCACATTGCGGCAAACCGCATGTGCTGATGGAACACCTGTGCATCGGACGGCAGGAGCGGGCTCTGGTCGTGGTCTGCGGGCCCTGTGCTTGATCTTTAGAGGCGGAGGTGTCGCTTGTCCTGGCCAATTCCACCAATGGATGTGCACAGGAGGAGCCGCAGGAGATCGACGAGGCACATCCCCTGCTGTTCGGTGCTGCCCATGTGCTCAAGAAGGTCGCAGCAGCGGCTGCAGGGCTTGCTGGATGGGCGCGCGTTGGCGCGTCCTGGCCAGCGTGCGTCGCTTGCAGGGGCTGGACTTGCTGGTGCCCGGAGCGCTGGCAGGGCGCAGGCTGACCTGGCGGCTGGAGCCGGGGTTTGGTGTGGGGCTGACGATCCGGCGGACTCAGCATCACCGCTGTGTGCTGCAGCGATGGGCACAAGCGGAGGTGGACCCGCCCAGCCCTTGCGCGATCCGCAGACGCGCGATCTACTTGATGGGATGAATGACATCGAACGGACGCTGGCGTGTTGGCGGCGTCGGCCATGACCCGTCGCGCAGCGTCGCTTGCGCCTCTGCGCTCGCAGGCGGAACTCACCGCGGTGCGCACGGCCCTGGTGGGCATCCTGGGGTGCCAGGATGACGATCTGTGCTTGTGCTACACCCCGGAAGGTCTGATCGAGCTGAAGCTGCAGCGCCTCGATGCCGCAACGCCGCGCGAGACCGTGCTGCGCATCGGCACGGCCGATGAACTGCAGGCCTGGGCGCAGGCCAGGATGCGGCTGCTGCGACGTGTGGGCCAGCGCACTGTGCGGCGCAGGGCTCCAGAGCCGGGCAAGCCCTCCCCTTGATCCGGGTCAAGGCCGGCGCCGCATCGCCCCCGTAAGCTGCCCGACAGCCTGGGCGCCAGCGGCAGGCCAGATTGCCGAGCTGTGCCAGCGTTTGTGCAGCCAGGCTGCCGGGCTGCCGGCGGCGGCCTGAGCCCGGCCGTATTCCACTCCGCGCTGCGGCCTGATCTCACCACCTTTTCGCCCACCTCCCTTCTGACCAGCCATGCCGGGGTGTCCACGGCTTTGCAGATCGTGGCCGTGGCCTGTGGACTGCTGGGGCCGTTGCTGCTGGCGCTGACGCGCCGACACACTTGACGCGGCGTTGGACACACGCCATCTGGGCGAGTAGGATTTAATCCTACTGTCATGATTGGAGTTCACACCATGCGAACGACGCAGCAATTTAGCATCACCCTGCCGAACGACATGGCCAACGCTGTGAAGGCCAAGGTCATCGCTGGGGAATACGCGACCGAGAGCGAGGTCATCCGCGATGGCTGCGTGCCTTGATGGCCCAGGATCGCGCGGTCGAGAAGTGGTTGCATGACCAGGTTGGCCCAGCCTACGATGCATTGAAGGCCGACCCTTCACGTGCCGTCACCGCTGTCCAGGTGCGCGCCCGCTTGGCGGCTGAGTTTGCCAAGGCGTGAAGACCTACCGCGTTGTGTTTTCGCCAGAAGCCGTGGAGATGTGATGGATGCCTCCCTCCCCACGGGGATCGAGGCAGGGGCACGGAGTTGACCGGATCAGCGTCGGGGATCGCCCGCTGCATCGGCGGGTGGGCCCCGAGTGGATACGGCATCGATGTGCCCAGAACGTGATAGACCACAGGTCTTCACCAACACCATCGGAGGCCCGAAATGAATCGTAGGACTGGAGTCGGCGCGGGGCAAATCATCGGCACGATGAATGGGCTGCGGGTCGTGGGCCTGGACATCGCCAAGCGGGTGTTTCAGTTGCATACGGTGGACATATGGCCACAGGAGAACTGAGCAACGTCCAGATCAAGCGCGGCAAGGTGCTGGAACACTTCGCCAACCATCGCCCGTGCCTGATCGGCATCGAAGCGTGCGGCGGCGCGCATCACTGGGCACGCGAGCTGCGCGTGCTTGGCCACGAGGTGCGCCTGCTGCACGCGCAGGCCGTGCGGCCGTTCGTCTCGGGCAACAAGACCGATGCCACCGATGCGCGGGCAATCTGGCTGGCCGTACAGCAGCCGGGCACGAAATTCGTGGGCATGAAGTCGCTGGCGCAGCAGGCCACGTTGACGCTGCACCGCCAGCGTGAGCTGCTGGTGAAGATGCGCACCATGCAGCTCAACGCGCTGCGCGGGTTGCTCTATGAGTTCGGCGCAGTCTTCGCCAAAGGCAAGAAGGCGTTGCTGGGCGAGGTCGAGTCGGCGTTGGATGCACTGAGGAACAAGCTGCCGCAGATGGTGGCCGACAGTCTGCGCGAGCAGGTGGCGCGCATCAAGGCGCTGAGCGAGGACATTGCCGCAATCGAGCAGCGGCTGAGCCTGCAACTGCGTGACGACCTGGACATGCGGCGCATTGCCGAGATCCCGGGCGTGGGCCTGCTGACAGCCACGGCAGCAATCGCCACAATGGGCCAGGCCAGCGCCTTCAGGTCAGCGCGCGAGTTCTGCGCTTGGTTGGGGCTGGTGCCGCGGCAGTGGGGCTCCGGCGGCAAGGTGCGTCTGCAGGGGATTTCCAAGCGCGGCGACAGCTACCTGCGAACGTTGCTGGTGCATGGAGCGAGAGCGGTGCTTACACGCGCCAAAGAACCGGGGCCCTGGCTTGAGGCTCTGCGTGCACGGCGGCCAGCTAACGTCGTTGTCGTGGCGCAGGCGGCCAAGACGGCGCGAACGATCTGGGCCGTTACGGCCAGGCAGCAGGAGGATCAGAGGGGCTACCAGGGCGTGAGACCGCAATCGGCCTGACCGACTGCTCGTCGATCAACCTGTCGAGAGGAAGAACTTGTTGTTGAAGGCGATGAGGCAGCAAGAAGCAATGTGATGCGAAACCGGTCGGACCGGGACAAGCCAAGCCTGACAAACTGCCAGGACTTCAACAGTCCGTCGTGGAGATGAGGCGCTTGTCCGCGAATTGCATCGGGGCCGGCGAGCCACACTGGGCAACCAGGTGACCCGCCGATCGAGGCCGGATATAAGGCAGCAGCCGACAGCTTCACATCGCAACGCCGATTGCGCTTGACCGCCGGGAGGCATCCATATAAGGAGTTTGGGTGGCCATAGGTGGGGCAGTTTGAAGTGGCCATCGGGGGCCCTTGCCGAATAAGCCGGAGAGACAAGCATGAGCGAGAGCAACACACAGCAGGGCGCGGCGCCGCCCATCGGTATTGCCGCCACGGGTATGCGCACCGAATCGGACTCGATGGGCCAGATCGATGTGCCAGCGAATCGGTACTGGGGCGCGCAAACACAGCGCAGCCTAGTGCTATGACACGCAAATAACGAAACATGAATACACTCTCGACATCGCGACTTGATGCTTGGAGGTGTTGTCATGCGACAGACGGAATTGCATTTGACCGACGAGGATCGATCGCTCGTAGACGCGATTCGCAGCAAAGGGCTGCATCAAGCGCGGGAGGTCAATCGAGCGCATGTTCTGTCCTCGCTGGACAGGGGCGTGCCAGAGGCCCAGATCCTGGCGGTGCTGGGAATGGGACGCACGGCTGTGTGGCGTACACGCGCAGCGTATCTACAAGGCGGCGTGGCGTTGGCGGTCTTCGACGTTGCACGCTCAGGGCGGCCACGCCAGTACGACACAGACGACGAAGCGCGGGTGACGGCGCTGGCTTGTTCGGCGCCTCCCGCGGGTCGGCAGCGCTGGACGATGGTGGAACTCGAGCGGGCCGCACGCCAGGAACCTGGCCTGGCCAACGTGAGCCGAGAAACCGTGCGGCGCATGCTCAAAAAAACGATCTCAAGCCCTGGCGCAAGCTGATGTGGTGCATTGGTGAGTTGACTGAGGAGTACCGCAGTCGCATGTACGCCTTGCTTGAGCTGTATGCGCGGCCGATGTCGCAGGCAGAGCCGGTCATCTGCATCGACGAGAAGAGCTTGCAACTCATCGGTCACAGGCATGCGCCGCTGCCCATGCAATCGCGCAGCCCCGAAAAGGTGGATTACGAGTACGTGCGCCACGGCACAACCAATCTGTTCGTGGCCGTCGAGCCCAAAGCCGGGAAACGGACCGTCTCGGTCACAGAGCGCCGAGGCAAGGCCGACTTCGTGGCCTTCGTCAGCAACTTGTTGACCCATACGTATGCCAAGGCTCGGCGCGTTCATCTGGTTCTGGACAACCTGAACATCCACTTCAGAAAGTGCTTCGACGACGTGTTGGGCAAACGCGCAGCAACCAAGCTCTTGCGCCGGGTGCAGTTCCACGACACGCCCAAGCACGCGAGCTGGCTGAACATGGCGGAGATCGAGATCGGTGTCCTCAGTCGTCAGTGTCTGGACCGACGCGTTGAAAGTCAACACCGTCTGCAGTGCGAGGTTGACGCGTGGCAGAAGGCTCGCAACGTCGCGCAGCAAACCATCGAGTGGAAGTTCACTCGTCAGGATGCGGATCGGAAGCTCAGTCGACATTACGTTCCGAAATTTTCGTGTTGATGTACTAGTGCACTTTTCCATCGGCGACGACCGCATGCCCAAGCGCGTCTACCACGCCTACGGCTATGTCAAGAAGGCCGCGGCGCTGATGAACCTGGCAGCGGGGCGACTCGAGGCACGCCGCGCCAATGCCATCGTTCAAGCCGCAGACGAGGCCATCGCCGGACTACTCGACACCGAGTTTCCGCTCTACGTCTGGCAGACGGGATCCGGCACGCAGTCGAACATGAACGTCAACGAGGTCTTGTCCAACCGCGCAACGCAGATTTTGGGCGGAAGCATCGGCTCCAAGGACCCGGTGCATCCCAATGACCACGTCAATATGGGGCAGTCGCCCAACGACACGTTCCCGACAGCCATGCACATTACCGGAGTCATGGCCATCGATGAAAACCTGATCCCTAAGCCGGCAGAGCCGGAACCAAACAGGGGAGTAGCCTCGCGCTCTGGCGAAGCACATTGAAGCGGAGGCCGCCATGGATCTTCTGACGACGCGGTACGCGCAGAATCTGACGGGCGTGCTGTCGTGCTACGACCGCATCGTCATCACCGGCACGCTGCCCGGAGCCTGCTTTGCCGACGGCATGACGAGCTTTCTGTACTCGCGCGGCATCCGCATCTTCGACTATCCGCAGTTCGCGCTGCCGCTGCGTGAGCGTATCCGCGCCAACGCGCAGGCGCTGGCCGCCGAGCACGCCGCGACGATCGAACACATCGCCAAGGCCCACATCCGCAAGGAAGACGTGGTGGCCAAGGTGCTGGCCACGCGCGGCGATGCGCCGGGGCTGGTGCATGTGATCTCGGCCATGGAGGCCTGCGCGACCTACCAGCCCTGGCACGACAAGGCCAGCGGGCGCACCTTCTTGCGCCCCGACACCACCAAGTGCCTGCACTACTACTTCTACTGGATGGACCGCGAGCTCGGTCTGATCTACGTGCGCGTGCCCACCTACTGCCCGTTTCGGCTGCAGGTGTACTGCAACGGTCACAGTTGGCTGGCCAGACGGCTCATGCGCGAGGACATCGGCTTCGCGAGCGCCGACAACGCCTTCGTGCGCATCGACGACTTCGCGCGCGCGCAGGCGCTTGCCGACACGCTCAAGCCCGAGTTGCTGCACCGTCACCTGGACCGCTATGCCCAGTTGTGCTGCCCGGCCCACGATGTATTCGGGCAGGCCTATCACTGGAGCATCATGCAGGCCGAGTATTCGACCGATCTGGTGTTCAAGACCGAGCAACTCCTCAGGCCCCTGTACGAGCAGCTCTCGCGCGAGGCGGTGCTGTCGGTCAAGGCCGAGCAAGTCGCCACCTTCCTGGGCAAGAAGGTGACCCCGCAGTTGGCCGCCGAGATCGGCTCGCGGCTGAGCACGCGCATCGAGGGCACCTGCATCAAACACAGGTTCGATTCCTGCCCGATCAAGATCTACGACAAGTTCGCCCGCATTCTGCGCATCGAGACCACCACCAACGACGTCTCGTTCTTCAAGCACCACCGCAAGGTGGAACACCGAAGCGGTCGTGCCACGCGCGAGGTCGCGCCGCTGAAGAAGTCCATCTACAGCCTCATCGACCTGCGCGAAATCCTGCTCGGCTGCAACCAGCGCTACCTCGAGTTCCTCTCCAGCCTGAACGACCATAGCGGCGGTCAACGCGCCCTCGAGCGCGTCACCCATCCCAAGCCCGACGGCGACCGCTCCTTCAAGGGCCTGAACTTCTTCGATTCCCACGACCAAGCGCTGCTTCGCGCGGTGCAGCGACCAGAGTTCAACATTCATGGTCTGGCCAGATGCGATCTCGCTCACCTGCTGCCCGACATGTCGGGCAGCAAGCTGTCGCGACAACTTCGCCGTTTGCGCGTACTCGGATTGCTCAAGCGCGCAGCAAACACGTACCGCTACTACCTCACTCGTGCTGGCCGATTGGCCACCGCAGCATTCGAACGCCTCACCACATTCGTCATCGTTCCCGCCATGGCAAATGCTTGATTCACTCATCATCATTCAGTGCCAGTTTGCAGAACTTTGAACTGGTAAGGGACTAATCAGACCGTCATCGCATGAGCCGCTTCATTGCCGTAGATCGAGACACTGCTTACCTGCTGCCGCCGTCGGTCAACGAATGGTTGCCGCAGAACCACCTGGCGCGCTTTGTCGTCGAAATCATCGACCAGTTGGACCTGAGTGAGTTGGTTCGGCAATACGCGGGACGCGGCAGCCATGCCTACCACCCAGCGATGCTGCTGGGCTTGTTGGTCTACGGCTACGCCACCGGGGTGCACTCCAGCCGCAAGATCGAGCGCGCCTGCCACGACTCGGTGGCGTTTCGCTTCATTGCCGCCAACACCCAGCCCGACCACGACAGCATCGCCACCTTCCGGCGGCGCTTCCTGCCGCAGATCGAGGCGCTGTTCGTGCAAGTGCTGGTGCTGGCGCGCGAGATGAAGTGCCTGAAGCTGGGCAACATCGCCCTGGACGGGACCAAGATCGCGGCCAATGCGAGCAAGCACAAGGCGCTGTCCTGGGAGCACGCCAACAGAATCGAGGCCCAGCTGCGCGAAGAAGTGCAGTTGCTGCTGAAGCTGGCCGAAGACAGCGACAGTCGCCCCGTCAATGACGGACTGGACGTGCCGGCAGAGATCGCACGACGCGAGAAGCGCCTGGCCGGCATAGCGCAAGCCAAGACCAAGATCGAGCAGCGTGCGCGCGAGCGGCACGCCGTTGAGCAGCAGGAGTACGAGGCCAAGTGCGCCAAGCGCGATGCCCAGCGTGAGGCAGGCAAGAAGCCGCGTGGGGCGGACCCACAGCCCCCGTCGAGCGAGCCCAAGGCCGGTGACCAAGTCAACCTCACCGACGAAGAGTCGCGCATCATGCCCACCTCGCGCGGGGGCTTCGAGCAAAGCTACAACGCCCAGGCCGCGGTCGATACCCAGACGATGCTGGTGGTGGCGCAGCACGTCTCGCAGGCGCCCAATGACAAGCGCGAAATTGCTCCGATACTGGATAGGGTTCAGGCACTTCCAGAGGTGCTCGGGCAGGTCAATGCGCTATTGGGCGACACGGGCTACTTCAGCGCGGCCAACGTCAACGCCTGCGCGGCGCAGGGAATCGAGCCCATGCTGTCGATGAAGCGCGAATCGCACCATATTGCGGTGCTCCAGCGCTTCGCTGCGGATGCGCCGGCCCCCGAAACCGACGATCCGGTGCTCAAGATGGCCCACCGGTTGGCGACAAAAAAAGGGCGGGCACTGTATGGACTGCGTAAGCAGACGGTGGAGCCGGTGTTCGGGATCATCAAGCGCGTGATGGGCTGGAGCCAGATGAGCATGCGCGGACTGGACAAGGCGCGCGGCGAATGGTCGCTGGTGACGATGTCTTGGAATATCAAGCGGCTGCACGTACTGCGGGCGGCGTAAAGGGAAGGCCCAGAGCCACAACAACCGTCAAAACATAGCCCTGCAACGAGCCCAAGGAGCTTCGCAAGTCGATCAGGTGCCTCGCGGCGGCCGAATCCGCCTCGCGGCCGCCGCGAAAGCCGACACGCGGCCGGCGCGGTGCCTCTACGAGGCTCAAGCCCGACAGGCTCCTAGGCAGGCTGCTGCGAGCACGAGGCTTGGAATGAGTCGGGACATGGTGGATCTCCTTGTTGAATGGGTGCGTCGTCATGCAAGGTGTTGCGGGTTGGTCGCTCGTCACCTGAAGCAACGATCTTGCGCCAAATGAAGTTCACGCCTCCCGCACATCGCGCTGTTCGCCAGTTTCCGGATTGCAGAAGAGCACCGCCATATTATTCTGAGGTGGTCACGATCATGACTGGGAACTCCATGATGGATGGGCAAGAGTTCACCTTCAAGTCGGGCGGCTGTCCATGCTGGGGGGCACCTGAGATGCCGAGTCCAGATTCCCGGTTACGAACAGCGCAATGGCCCTGTCCGAATCCCTGGCTGATCTAGCCCCCAGCGGCTTGAGCAGCGATCGCATGCAGGACCTTGGTCATGGTCAGAATGGGCTGGGCCGAGGGACTGATGGCGTAGCGCTGGGCGAACACCGCAGGGTCGGTATAGCCCAACCAGACCCGATGCTCGGCGTCTTCCCAGACCAGCATTTTCAAAGGCAGCCCAAGTCCTGCCTGTTGGTTCATCTGCATCAACTTCGTGCCCAAGGCCGGATTGCCGAAGATCACCAGCTTGGTGGGCCGAAGTTCCAGCCCCGCCTTGTGCGCCAAGCCGCTGTGATCCACCACCGCCACGATGTGCAAATGGCGTTGCTGGACCGCGTGTTCCAAGTGCTGCAGCGTCTGCGCAACCGTATGCGTGCTGCGCACCTCAATCACTCGCGGGGCTTGTGCCCAGGCGCTCTGGACCAGAACAAATGCGGCAGCAAAGGCCAGCAGGAATTTGGACATCTCAATCTCCTTGTTGATCGGGTTCCAGTCATCCATCACAAATCACTCGGATTCGTGCGCCAGCACCCAGCGATTGCTGGCGATGCCTGGCAGGCGTTGGAGCACCTGGCCGTTGCGCAGATCGACCACCACGGACTCGTGGCGGTTCTCGATGGTCGTGATGGCCTCGGCGCCATGGGGCAGCACCGCGAGGCCGCTGAGCTTGTCGGGACCTGCCTTGCCGACAGCGACCTTGACCTCACCCAGATAGCGCGGCCCGGTGGTGGAGAACCGAAGAATATGCCCGGAGAACCCAGCCGCGTACACGCTGTTCTGGTCGGGACTGACCGCCAGTTGCATGAACCCAGCCGTGGCGGCGGGGATTTTGGCGTACGCAAAATGGGGATCGACCTCAGCCGTGGGCATGCTGAAGATCGCGTTGGTCACGGGATTGAATGCGCTCATCACACCGCTCTGGATGTCCGCAGAGAACAACAGCCCGCGCGCCCAGACCAGATCGCCGGAATGGCCGATGGGGATCCGCCGCAGGATGTGACCGGTGGAGGGATCGATATCGGCGATGGCCGTATCCATATTGCCACCCACATACAAGTGGCTGGCGTCCGCGTTGAACGCCAGCGCATTGCCACCAACCGATATCTCGTAGCGCAACGCATCATCGCGGGTTGAGTACGCCGCCAAAGCCTTGCCGGAGAGCACGAACACCAGACGGTGGTCGGGCGAGACGACTGCCACGCGCCCACCCGGGATGCTCTTGAATTGCCGGACTGGTTTGTCTGTACGGAGGTCGATCACATTGGTGGTCCCGGCAAGACTCGGGATGAAGACTTGGTGGTCCTGCGCATTCACACCGACAAAAAAGCTATTCCCCTTGGGGGTGCCGGCCTGGCCAAAGGCCACCACATGCGCAGCATTGCCGGGCCAGCGCACCACTGCCATCTTGCCCGGGCCGCCCCCCATGGGTGGGGCCGGGAAGGCTCCGACCAAGAGCGCGGATGTGCCCGCCGGGGAGGCATATGCAGGAGCGGCGGGAGCCGCCACAGCCATCAGTGCGAACAAGGCAAGGCTGGACAGACGCAAGCAGGGTTTCATCGGGCAAAGTTCCTTGGGGTTGGGTGGAAGGGGGGGACGACGGCTGCATGGGTGCAAGCCGCCTCGAGCAAGTGCAAATCAACCGACGCGGGGACTTCGGGGGGATCGGGTTGCATACTCCCCAGTGGATGGGTCGGAATAGGCTAAAGTTCCTGACACCCCGATGGGCATAAAGACGTATCCGCGTGCTACCGTCGCTTGGGGCGAAGGGGTCGCGAACAGCTCACCCCGCGCAACACGATAGTTGTGTCACGTCCTTGGTGAAGGTCTGGGCGGCCAGCTTCAGGCCTTCCACCATGGTCAGGTAGGGGAACAACTGATCGGCCAGTTCCTGCACCGTCATGCGGTTGCGGATGGCGAGTGCCGCTGTCTGGATGAGTTCACCGGCTTCGGCAGCCACCGCTTGCACGCCGATCAGGCGTCCGGAGCCGACTTCGGCGACCAGCTTGATGAAACCCCGGGTGTCGAAGTTGGCCAGGGCTCTGGGCACGTTCTCCAAACTCAGCGTGCGGCTGTCGGTCTGGATGTGTTGCAGATGGGCCTCGGCCTCACTCAAGCCCACCGTGGCCACCTGCGGGTCCGTGAACACCACGGCTGGCATGGCCGACAGATCCAGCGCGGCGTCGCCGCCCGTCATGNCGATGAGACAGCGGTCGAAGCGGACCGTACGCACCGTGTACCAGGGTGTAACCGTCCTGGAACCGAGCGCTGCCGCGAAGAGTGGTGATGTTCGGTTGGTCTTCGCTTCAGTGCGTATTCCGGCGAACGTGACCGCTGATTCCGGTGAACGTGACCGATCCGGGTGTTGCGCGGTTTGATTTTAGGTTTGGGTTGCTTGCTTTGAGGGTTGTGTTTCCTTTTTCGGTGGTTTGTTGAAGCTTTTTGAGCAGGCCCCTGCCAGGCCGCCGGAGACCCCCCTCTGGATCGAGGCATGGACGCATGCACGATGCGTCCCCATGGGCACGGGTGGTTGATTATTGAGCTCGTGGTGGTGGTCGCTTGAGTGCTTGCTTACCCCAACTTCTGCGCCAACTTCTCCGCCTCGATGTGGGTGTAGCGCTTGAGCATGGCGAGTGACTTGTGGCCGGTCATCGAGGCCACTTCCATGACGCCAAGGCCTTTCTCGAACAAGCGCGACGTGGCTTCGTGGCGTAAGTCATGGAAGCGTAGGTCGATCAGGAATGTGGGGTCGGGCTTGGAGTTGGATACCGCGCAGTCAGTTTGATACGCCGCCAGCGCACGCGCCTTGCAGCGAGTCCAGGCTTTCTCGAAACTGTCCTTGTTCTGCCAACCGAACACCCGGCCATCGATGCGGCGGGGCAGGGCGCGCAGGGCGTCCACGGCTGCGCTGGACAGCGCCACGGTTCGGCTTTCACCATTCTTGGTGTCCACCAGATGCGCGGTGCGCCGCGCCAGATCGATGCGCGACCATTCCAGCCCGAGCAGTTCGCCCAGGCGCATGCTGGTCTCGACGGCCAGCGTGATGATCTGCGGCAGACCCACCACTTGCGACCGCGCGGCAGCCGCACCGCGCCGCAAGGCATCGAGTTCACCGGGCCGCAGCCGACGATCACGGCCCTTCGGCTTTACCGGCTTGCGAATCGCGCGCACCGGGTTGCCCGCAGGCAAGGTGATGGACATTTCCTGCTCGGCATAAGTGAACAGGTTCGAGAGGGCTGCAAGCCGATGGATAACGGACTGCGCCGCGTAGCCTGCCTCGACGAGTTCGTTGCGCCATGCCGCCACATCGACGCTGCGCACGGCGCTCAGGAATGACGCGCCGAACCGCTCACGCGCCACGCGCAGGTTCGACGCCGCACTATGATCCTTTTTCATCGGCAACACATGCTTTGTGTAGAGGGCCACAACCTGATCGATGGTGATCTTCCCCGCGTCGTCGCGCAGCACGGCACGATTGCCGCGTTGGACTTCGCGCTCGACCTCGCGAGCCCAGGCTTCGGCATCGGCTTTCAGATCGAAGGTGCGCGAAATGGACGGCATGCCGCGCTGCCTGATTTGTGCGCGCCAACCGTTTTTGCGTTGCTCGAAGTAGGCCATCAATTCCCCCTAGATTCCCCCAAATGAGGCAAATAATTCATGCAGAGCAAGCTTTCATGCGGGCTCCAGCCTACTACATTTCGGAATGGGGTGCAGGGGGTCGGAGGTTCGAATCCTCTCGCTCCGACCAATCTTCACCAGCCGGTTGTGCCCATCCTGCACAACCGGCTTTTTCATGGGCCTTCGCTGACGTGCCCGAGGGCGAGGGGATCAGGAAATGCAGGCAGTGCGGAAGTGCGTTGGCCGTGCTTGGGTTGGCTCCCGCCTGCCAACATGGCGTCAACCCCAAAAAGGTCGTGCACCGTGAGCCATCCCATGCACCATGATGTCGCCATCATCGGGGCCGGGGCTGCTGGCATGATGTGCGCCGCCGTGGCGGGGCAACGGGGTCTGCGGGTGGTCCTCATCGAGCACGCGGCGCGCGTGGGCGAGAAGATCCGCATCTCGGGTGGCGGTCGCTGCAACTTCACCAATGCCCAGGCGGGGCCGCAGCACTTCGTTTCCCGCCAACCCGGCTTCGCCCGCGACGTTCTGTCACGCTACACCCCGCGCGACTTCACGGCCCTCGTGCGCCGGTACCGCATTGCCCATCACGAGAAACACAAAGGCCAGTTGTTCTGCGATGACAGCAGCCAGCAGATCATCGACATGCTGCGAGCCGAATGCGAACTTGGACGCGTGCAATGGCTGCAACCCTGCGGTGTGCGTGGCGTGGCGCGCGAGGGCTCGGGTTTTCGACTCGAGACCGATCAAGGCCCGCTGCAGGCGCGGCGCGTGGTTGTGGCCACGGGTGGCCTGCCGGTGCCGAAGATCGGCGCCACCGACTACGGCCTGCGGCTGGCCAGGCAAATGGGTTTGCAGGTGGTGTCGCCACAACCCGCGCTTGTTCCCCTGGCCTTCGCTGCCGAACCCTGGAGGCCTTTTGCCGAGCTGGCTGGCGTGGCGCTTGAGGTGAGGGTGGCGTGCGGCGGACAGCATTTCGACGAGGACTTGCTGTTCACGCACCGCGGCCTGTCCGGCCCCGCCATTCTGCAGATCTCCAGTTTTTGGAACCCGGGCGACAGCTTGCGACTCGACCTGTCGCCGGGCAACGATCTGGGTGAAGCGCTGCGGCTTGCCAAACTGCAATCGCGCCAGTCGCTGCTCAATGTGCTGGGGCAATTTCTGCCGCGCCGCCTGGCACAGACCTGGGTGGAGATGCAGCGGCTTCCATCCGACCGACGCATCGCCGAACTGGCGGATGCCAAACTCAAGGCCCTTGGCGCTTCGCTTTGCGCATGGTCGCTGCAGCCCACGGGTACCGAAGGGTGGCGCAAGGCCGAGGTCATGCGGGGTGGGGTGGACACGGCGGAGTTGCACCCCGCCACGCTCGAAGCCCACAAAGTTCCCGGGCTGCATTTCATCGGTGAAGTGGTCGATGTCACCGGCTGGCTGGGCGGCTACAACTTCCAGTGGGCCTGGGCCAGCGGCTACGCGGTGGGCATGTCGGTTTGATCGAAGGTGGCCGTGGCAACAGACGCAGCGGCGCTTTATGCTGCCTTGGACGAACTTCCGACTCAACACTGCATCTTCGCTGTTTCATGGCCATGACCAAGTCCACGCATCCAACCATTTCCAGCCCCAGCCCTGTGATGCAGGAGCTGTTGCAACGCATTGCCCGCGCCGCGCCGCCTCCCTTGTGGCGCCTGAGTGCCCAGCAGGCGAGGGCGGCGTACGAGGCAGTCTCCGGCGTGCTCGATATCGCCCCACCGCCACTTGCCGAGGTGATGGACCTAGACTGTCCTGCCCGTGATGGCGCTCGCTTGCCGGTGCGACGCTACTGCGCCAAGTTGGCTGGCACCACGGCGGACTTCAACACACCACCTGGCGCTTTGCTCTACCTGCACGGCGGCGGTTTCGTCATCGGCAGTGTGGCGACACACGACATCCTGTGCCGGCAACTGACACTGCATTCCGGCTGTGCCGTGTTTTCATGCGACTACCGTCTGGCGCCTGAGCATGCCTTCCCGACAGCCGTGAACGACGCCTGGGACGCACTCGCATGGCTGCGCGAAAACGCGGCCATGCTGGGCGTGGATGCAGACCATATCGCCATCGGTGGCGACAGCGCGGGCGGCACCCTGGCCACCGTCTGCGCCATCCTGGCACGCGATGCGGCCTGGCCATTGGCGCTGCAGCTCCTGTTCTATCCGGGCACGGCGGGGTGGGCGCAGACCGCATCTGCCGCGCATTTCGCCCATGGCTTTCTGCTCGAAGCCGAATCCATCGACTGGTTCTTCAACCATTACCTACCCCGGCCCGAAGACCGTCACGACTGGCGTTTCGCCCCGCTGCTGGCGCCCGATCTGCATGGCGTGGCACCGGCCTGGATCGGCGTTGCCGGCTGCGATCCCCTGCATGATGAAGGCGTGCTCTACGCCGAGCGTCTGCGTCAGGCGGGTGTGCCCGTAGCGCTGCGCGAATGGCCCGGCGTCACGCACGATTTCATTCGCATGGGCCGCGCCTTGCCGCAGGCAGGCCAGGCCGTGCAGGAGGCTGCCGCTGCCTTGCGCCATGCCTGTCAGCCGCAAGCTTGAATGCCAAGGCCCTTGAGCCACGCAGTCCTTCCACACCCATCCCCCGGCAATGTTTCCATCGCCTCGAACCATGATTCCCGTGCAACGCGAGACCTACCGTTTTCTCCACCGCCTGCAGGTGCGCTGGGCCGAGGTGGACATGCAGCAAGTGGTGTTCAACGGCCATTACCTGCTGTACTTCGATACCGCCATGAGCGCCTTCTGGAAGGCCCTCGGTCTGCCGTATGCCCAGGGCCTGCAAGCCTTGGGCGGCGACCTGTATGTGAAAAAAGCCAGCCTCACCTATCACCGCCCGGCACGGCTCGACGACTGGATCGACGTCGGGATCGGCCTCACCCGGCTGGGCCACAGCAGCTTCACCCTGCACACCGCCATGTTCGTGCAGGACCGTCTGCTGGTCAGTGGCGAAATGGTCTATGTCTTCACCACCAGCGGCGCGCAGGCCAAGCCGCAGACCTTGCCGCCAGCGCTGCGCGACCTGCTCGAAGCCCATGCGCGCGGCGAGCCCATGCTGCGCGTGCAACTCGGCGACTGGGCCGAACTCGGCGAAGCCGCCGGCAGCCTGCGCACCGCCGTGTTCGTGCACGAGCAAGGCATTCCCGCTGAGATGGAATGGGACGAACACGACGCCACATGTCGCCACGCCGTGGTGTTCAACCGTCTGGACATGCCCGTGGCTTGCGGGCGTTTGTTGCCGGACGGGCATATCGGCCGTGTGGCCGTGGTGCAGGCCATGCGCGGTGGCCACGCCGGCAAACTGGTGATGCACGCCCTCATGCAAGCAGCCCATGCGGCTGGCCACAGCCATGCGGAAATTTCGGCGCAACAAGCGGTGACGGGCTTTTATCGCCGCCTGGGTTTCAGCAGCCTGGGCGAACCCTATGCCGAAGCTGGCATTGCCCACATTCGCATGCGCGCTGCACTGGGTTGAGCGCGGATTTTCAGCGCCTGCCCGGGCGGGGTTGATGCCGCAATGCAGCTTGCGGTCTACTGTGCCGTGCGCCAGTTCCAGACAAAGTCCGGCGGGCTGGCGATGCCGGGTTGATGCTGCAGTTCACGCGCCAGCGCGCTGCCGTCGAAATCCAGCCGCAGCAGGGTCGAGCAGCGCGTGCCATAACCTGGCATGCGGATGAATGCGGCCGATAGCGCCCGCTCCCATTCCAGGCTGACGCCGGTTTGCGGCAAGGCGGCATCGGGAGCGATCTGCTCACGCTGCAAGGCCTGGGTCAGAACGTCGAACGACGCTGTCCTTTCAACTTCCGCGATTTCCGCGCTCTCGGCCAGCGCAGCCTTCAAAGCCTGGACCTTGGGCCAGGGCGCGTCCAGGGCGGCGTTGGAGAGGCCGTGTAGACCCGGCGCCACACTGCAGTTCTGCTGCGGGTGATTTGACAGCCAGCGCATGGCACCCGACTGCATGTCACCCAGCAGCAGGTTGAACCCGGCGTAGGCCTGCGCGCTGGATTGAACGGCCTGGGCGAAGGCGGCTGGGGAACAGTCGGCCATGATGCTGCCATCCTGCGGATGCAGGCCGAGCAAATAGCGCAGGGGCAGCAGTCCGCGCGAGGGGGCTTCGGCGCGCTCCAGCGCCGGATCGCGCACATTCGTGACGGCGGCGAAACGTCCGCGACGTGTCAGCCCCAGCCAGATGCCGCCGCTGCGCAAGTCCTGGCCGCTGAGCACTTCGGTCGCCGGTGCGGCGTCGGGGCGCCACCAGCGCATCGGCAGGGTCGGGCGGTCCAGCCATTCGTCGCGGTTGGCGGCGAGCAGCAGGGTTCGCGGCCGCCCGGGTTGCCATGACCAGGCGATGAGGCACATCGCGACCCCCCTCTCAATCTTGCGGGGGCAGGATATAGGGCAGTGTCGCGAGGCGCAGCGCCGGGCCGTCCGCCGTGCCAGCGTGCAGACTGCCGGGCTCGGTCGCCGCGGTGATTTTCAGCTCCGCCAAAGCTTCCCAGCCGGTCTCGGCCGGCGCGGCGTTCACCACCAAGCCGCAGGGCTGCGCGGGATCGGCACTGTGGACGATCTCGTCCCCCGGCGCCAGGGCCGTTGGGCTGAGCAGCCGGTAAGTGCGCCGCTTGATGGTGCCACGGTACTGCGTCCGCGCGACGATCTCCTGCCCCGGATAGCAACCCTTCTTGAAGTCGACCGCGCCCAGGGCTTCGTAATTCAGCATTTGCGGCACGAACTGCTGCGCCGTGGCGGCCGTGACATGACCGATGCCGGCGCGAATCTCGCCGAGCGACCAGGCCTCGGTCGAACCGGCGGCCATGGTTGCGACCCACTGCGCGGCGGCGGATCGTACTTCCGGCGATTCGGCCACCAGGAGCAGGCGTCGCAAGCCGGGCGCATCGGCCAGGCGCACCACGCACAGGCCCGCCTCCCGCAGCAGCGACCAGGGCGCGGCAGGACAGGGCAGTCCGGCAGGTGCCTCGCCCTGGGGCAGCAGCAAGCCGAACAGCGCACGCTCTGGGGTCGCGTCGTCCAACTTGCATTGCAGGCGCAAGATGAACATGCGCAGGCGCTTGAGCGTGGCCTCGGCAAGGGTGGCGTCCAGCAACATGGCAATCGCGCCGTCGGCTTCCCTCCACAGCAAAAAATCAGCCAGCATGCGGCCCTGGGGCGTGCACATCGCAGCCATGCGCGCCGTTTTCTCGGGCCAGTTTTGCACGCTCTGGGTGAGTTGGGCTTGCAGCAGATCTGCAGCTTGCGGGCCATGGGCTCGCAGCATGGCCAGATGGGGCAGGGGGGTGATGGTGGATGGCATTCGGGGAGCGTCGGGTTATGGGCGCAAAGCCAAGGTGGCGGTTATGAAGCAGGGCATGGCACGAGCCGGTTACGCAGCAGTCGGGCGCCGCACAGTGCATCGTTTCTTCAGGCACTTTCAGCCATGTGCTGGGCTAGTATAGAAAGCTGTCCGCCTTGCGCTTGCCCCAGGGTTTCATGCTGCCCGGCTGCCGGCTCCAACCAGCGTGCCCGCGCTGGAGCGGCGTTTCCATGTGTTCATGAGTGAGCCCGTCTTTGAAGACCCGCTGGCCTGTTCGTTTGTTCCTGCTCGGCTTGACCGCAGGCCTCCTGGCCTTTGCCCTGTTCGCTTACTGGGCGCTGGCACCGATGCGGCTGAGCGCAACGCCGCTGGACTTCTCCGTCAAGCCCGGCAGCACGGCGCGTGCGGCCGCCGCGCAAATTCGAACCCAGGGCGCCGATCTCTCGCCGCGCCTGTTCTATTGGCTAGCGCGGCTGAGTGGGCAGGGCACGCAGCTCAAGGCCGGCAGCTATGAAATCGAGCAGGGCACGAGCCCTTGGCAACTGCTGCAGAAAATGGCGCGTGGCGACCAATCCTTGCTGGCCGTGACCGTGCCCGAAGGCTGGACCTTCGCCCAATTTCTGCAGGCGCTCAACATGGCCCCGGGGCTCGATCACGATGCCGCCGGGATGAGTGATGCGCAAATCATGCAACGCATCGGCGCTCCGCCGAATATGCCGCCCGAAGGCTGGTTTTTCCCCGATACTTATTTGTATGCTCGCAATTCTTTGGAACTCACCGTCCTCAAGCGCGCCTACCACGCCATGCAGCGCCAATTGACCAGCGCTTGGGATGCGCGCGAACCCGGCTTGCCGCTGCAAACCCCGTACCAGGCGCTGATCCTGGCTTCGGTCGTGGAGAAGGAAACCGGAAGCCCGAGCGACCGCAGCAAAATTGCCGGTGTCTTCATCAATCGCCTGCGCAATGGCATGCCGCTGCAAAGCGATCCCACCGTGATTTACGCCCTGGGCACGCGCTATACCGGGGCGCTCACGCGTAAGAATCTGCAGACCGACTCGCCGTTCAACACCTATGTGCACGCCGGCCTTCCGCCCACGCCCATCGCCCTGCCCGGGGACGCTGCGCTGCAGGCCGTGCTGCATCCGGCTGCCACCCGGGCCTTGTATTTCGTCGCGCGTGGCGATGGCAGCAGCGCGTTTTCCGATACTTTGGCCGAGCACAATGCGGCGGTCGACCGTTACATCCTCAAGAGAACTCCGTGAACCCAACTTCGCACCAAGGCCTGTTCATCACGCTGGAGGGCATCGACGGCGCCGGCAAGACCACCCAGTTCGAAGCCGTTGTCGCCGCCTTGCGCGCTGCGGGCCGACGTGTGACGGCCACGCGGGAGCCGGGCGGCACACCGCTGGGCGAGCGCATCCGCGAGATTTTGCTGGCCGAGCCCATGACCACCACCACCGAAGCGCTGTTGATGTTCGCCGCACGCCAGGAGCATGTGCTGCGGGTGATCGAACCGGCCTTGCTGCAAGGGCACGATGTCGTCTGCGACCGCTTCACCGATGCCACGCTGGCGTACCAGGGCGCCGGCAAGGGTATCCCGCAAGATCGCTTGCAAACCCTGGCGCGCTGGGTCCACCCCGGTTTGAAGCCGGATTTCACCTTCCTCATCGACGTGCCCGCCGAGGTGGCCGCACGCCGCTTGCAAACGCAGCAGCGCCAGCCGGACCGCTTCGAGCGCGAATCGCTCGAATTTTTCGCTCGTGTGCGTCAGCAGTATCTCCATCTTGCCGCTTCAGAACCCGCACGTTGGGTTGTGATCGACGGCACGCAGGGCTTGGATCAGGTGCGTCAAGACGTGATCCAAAACCTGAGGAAAAAATTGCAACTCCATGATTGATATGCTTGATTTTCCGGCAATTCTCTTGCACGGAGCCACTGGTCTCGGTGTTTGGGATGCGCTCGACAGCACAGCCGCAACGCTGCTGTGTGAAAGCCCGATGCCGGCGAAAGCCACCAGCCCCATACCCTTGCCGGGCTTCGCACGCCAGGCCTGCGGCCAATGCCCGGCATGCCGCTTGCGCCAAGCCGGTACCCACCCGGACCTCAAGCGGCTCCTGCCCGAGGCCTTGGCCCTGGAGCTGGGCATGGGGCAGGCGGCCGACACGGAAGAGGCAACGAGTGCCGAGAAGCGCAACCCCAGCAAGGACGTCAGCATCGACGCGGTACGCAGTTTGGTGGACTGGTCGCACACCACCAGCCACCGCGGCGGCTTCAAGGTGGCTATGGTCTATCCGCTCGATGCCATGGGCGCACCCGCGGCCAATTCACTTCTTAAAACACTGGAAGAACCACCTCCAAATCTCTATTTTTTAACGGGAACTCATCGACTCGACAGAGTCCTTCCCACCTTGCGCAGCCGCTGCCGGCTCCAGGCCATGCCCAGGCCCCAGGCAGCGGATGCATTGCGCGCATTGCAGGCGCGGGAGATCGCGCATCCCGAGCAGGTCGCCCATTGGTGTCATCACGCCGTGCATGAACCCGAGCCCGCGAGCGGAATGGACTGGGCGCGCAGCCTGTTGCAAACCGTGACTGCGGGGCAGGGGGCCAGGGCAGCCGGCGCGGCAGGCTCCATGCCCCAGATGCCGGTCGCCGTGGCCGCACTGCAAAAACTCTGCGTCGACATGATGCGCACCCAGTTCCGCCAACAACCCCTGTATTTACCGGCTGACCAATCGGTGCTGGGACGCTTGGCGAGCATCGCCTCTGCGCCTCGTCTTCTGGCTTTCTGGCAGCGACTCGGCGATTACAGCCGCACCGCCGCCTTTCCCCTCCATGCGAATCTCACGGCGGAAGCCCTGGTCCTAGAATTCAAACAATTGTTCACTCGGAGCGCGCACTGATATGGCCACACCCAATGCAGCCGCCTCACCTGGGGCCTCCACCGCCCGCCCCAGCGTGATCCAACTGGCGATCAAGGAAAAACCCGCGCTGTACGCCGCCTTCATTCCGTTTTTGACCGAAGGCGGCATCTTCATTCCGACGACGCGGGAATATCGCCTGGGTGACGACGTTTATCTGCTGCTGACCATCATGGACAATCCCCAGCGCTTCCCGGTGGCCGGGAAAGTCGCATGGATCACGCCGGCCAATGCGGCGGGTAACAAGACCCAAGGAATCGGCGTGCGTTTTCCAGCCGACGAAAAAGCCCGGCAATTGCGCCAGGTGATTGAAGAAATCCTCGGTCCCACGGCCGAAATCGCCAGCCGCGCGACCCATACCCTATAAAGCTGCAACGGCTCGACCCGCGAGCAGCGCCGCACCCCAGCATGGCCCTGACCGATTCCCACTGCCACCTCAATTTTCCCGGACTGCGCGAACAGATGGACAGCGTGCTTGCCGCCATGCGCGACAACGGCGTGACGCGAGCCATGAATATCTGCACCCAGATCGAGGAATTCGACGACGTGCTGGCCTGCGCCGTGAAGCACCCGCACATCTGGGCCACCGTTGGCGTCCACCCCGACCAGGAGGGGCTGACCGAGCCATCGGCCGCGCAACTGGCCTTGTTGGCCAGCCATCCCCGCGTCCTCGCCTTGGGCGAGACCGGACTCGACTACTACCGACTCGAAGCTCGCAGCGTGGCCGATATGGAGTGGCAGCGCGACCGCTTTCGTGCCCATATCGACGCAGCGCGCCAAGTGCGAAAGCCGCTGGTCATCCACACCCGATCGTCGGCCGAAGACACACTGGTCATCCTGAAAGAGCAGGGCGCCGAGGACGTCGGCGGAGTATTCCACTGCTTCACCGAGAGTTGGGACGTTGCCCGCCAGGCGCTCGACTTGGGTTTCTACATCTCACTCTCCGGCATCTTGACATTCAAGAATGCCAAAGAGTTGCAAGATGTTGCGAAGAAATTACCTGAAGATCGCATTCTGGTCGAGACCGATAGCCCCTATCTCGCCCCCACGCCTTACCGTGGCAAAACCAACCAGCCGGCCTACACCCGCTTCGTCGCGCGTTGCCTTGCCGAATTGCGCCAATGTGCTGAAGAACAGATTGAAGATTTCACAGAGCAGAATTTCAACCGTCTTTTCATGCCTGAAAGCACATTCAACACTTCTCATGCATAACATGAACAGAAGCTTTCATACCCTTGTTTTAGCAGTATTATTGAGTTTTTTTCTTGGCTTGGCTCAAGCTGGTTCGTTCACCGATTTTTTTCGCGCCGTTGATGTGGATGATGTCGGCGCCGTTCAGTCTCTGCTTGCCCAGGGTTTTGACCCCAATGCGGTGAATGCCAAGGGCGATTCAGCTTTGTACCTGGCCCTGCGCGACAAGTCGTTGAAGGTTGCCAAATTATTGATTGAGCAGCCGAAAATCAATCTGAACCAACTCAACCCAAGCGATGAAAACGCCTTGATGATCGCCAGCCTGCTCGGTGATGAAAGCTTGGTCCGCCTCATGGTCGAGCGCGGCGCGGAAATCAACAAGCCGGGTTGGACGCCACTGGCCTACGCGGCGACGAATGGGCATACCCAGATCGTCAAATACCTGCTCGACCATTCAGCCTATATCGACGCCGCAGCCCCCAACGGCACGACGCCTCTGATGATGGCCGCCTATTTTGGTCACAGCGCCACCGTCAAACTGCTGCTGGACGAAGGTGCCGACGCTAGCTTGAAGAACCAGATGGGTTTTACCGCCCTGGATCTGGCCCAGCAGCGCGACCACAAAGACACAGCGAATTTGCTTGCCAGCTATCAACTTAAAGGGCCCAAAGACTCCAAAGAGCCAGCTCAGGCCCATTGGTAAGGCGCGCGTGTGGATTTGCTTCGTCACTCATGAGCATCCCAAGCCCCTGGGGGCGCCCGGCGTTCGCGAAGAAACGATCTTTGGGCTACAAGGTGAACGGCAGTGCCGAGATGACCGACAAGTCATTGGTGCGAGCCTGCGGCGTTGTAGGACGCCGTGAGGTGAGCCCGCTCGTGAGCATGGTCCGGGAATCGTCGGCGACAGTGGTGAGCACAGCGATGTGCATCCCGTTTGAGAGATCGAGTCGAATTCGACGACTCCCATGGCGCTGCCGTTCGTTGACAATCTTGGAGCAAACGATGGCGATGCGCAAGCGAGATGATGATCTGGTCTTCCCCAACGCGGCGGGTATCGACGTAGGAGGGTCGAGCCACTGGGTGGCGGTACCCCGGCAAGCCTGCGACGAACCGGTGCGCGAGTTCGGTGCGATGACCGACGATCTGCACGCCATGGCCGACTGGCTGCTCGCGTGTGGGGTCGACACCGTGGCGCTGGAGTCCACCGGGGTGTACTGGATCCCGGTGTTCGAGGTGCTGGAGCAACGCGGCTTGACGGTGTTTTTGGTCGATGCGCGGCAGATGAAGTATGTGCCTGGGCGCAAGAGCGATGTGCAGGACTGCCAGTGGTTGCAGAAGTTGATGAGCCTGGGGTTCTTGCGCGCGGCGTTCCGCCCGACCGATGAGGTCTGTGTGGTGCGTGCCGTGGCCCGTCAGCGCGACGTGCTCTTGGCCGAGCAGGCCAGTTGGGTGCAGCGCATGCAAAAGGCGCTGGTGCAGATGAACATCCAGCTCACCGAGGTTCTGACCGATGTCATGGGACTGACGGGACAAGCCATCATCCGCGCCATCGTCGCTGGCGAGCGCGACCCCAAGACGCTGGCCCGGTATCGCAACGCTCGTGTCAAGGCCAGTGAGACGGAGATTGCCAAGGCCTTGACGGGCAATTGGCGCGATGAGCACCTGTTCGTGCTGCGCCAGGCGCTGGCGATGTATGACGACATTGCCCGGCACCTGGGCGAATGCGACGCCAAGCTGCAAGGACTGCTGAGCCAGCTTGGCGCGGCCAAGGTCGATCTGGGCAAGACGCCTCGTGCAGGCAGCAAGCTGCGCGCGCAGTTCGACGCACGCCAGATTCTGGCCAACTGGGCCGGCGTCGATCTCACGCGCATCAACGGCCTGGGTCTGGCTGCGGTGATGAAGATCCTCTCGGAGGTCGGCCCCAACCTGAGTCGCTTTGCCAACGTCAAGCACTTCTGTTCTTGGTTGGGGCTGTGTCCGGGCACGAAGATCAGCGGCGGCAAGGTGCTGTCAGCCAAGACCCGGCGATCCGCCAATCGGGTCAGGCAGGCGCTGAAGATGGCCGCGATGAGCCTGTCGCACAGCGACTCGGCCCTCGGCGCGTTCTACCGCCGCTTGTCGGGCCGCATGGACAAGCCGCGTGCCAATACCGCCACCGCGCACAAGCTGGCGCGCATGGTGTATTTCATGCTGACGCGTGGCGAGGCGTTCGTCGATCAAGGCCAGCAGCGCTATGAAGATCAGCAGCGCGAGCGCTCAATCGTCGCCCTCAAGCGCCGCGCCGCTGCCCTTGGCTTCCAGATCCATCCAAACCCGGTGCCAGCATGAAACCGGCCTTCAACCCATTTTGTTTCTTGAGAGG
>NZ_LT605203.1:3568178-3769527 GCF_900089495.1 Thiomonas sp. X19
GAGACGGAAAGGTCGAGCACGCTAAGGTTTGAATACCCGCGGTCAAGCAAGTCGTCCACGAGCGTGGAGGCACCCCCGCCGACATCGATGATTGATGCGGCAAATGGAACACCGGACGCCTGGATGAGCCAAACCGACTGCTCGGCATGCTCTTGGAACCAACTGACCGTGTTGGTCGGTTTTGTTGCGTAAACGTGCTCCCAGTGTTTCTTGAGTTCCATGGTGATTCCTCATTCGGTGGTGGAGGGTCAACTCGTGTTGTGGGGGGCGCCACGCCTTGTCACCCTAATCTGGCGGCAAGGGCGCCATAAAACCAGACCAATTGCGCCATTCGGCCTGGTTTTTCGGATTCCGCTCCGGGCTGGGAGGCGCTCGTGGTGAGCTTATCGAGTTTTCACGACGTTGGGTGCCACGCGGCGCCACCCTTCCACGCAGGGTTCAGTCTGGAGCTTTCTTGCGGATGCCTTCGCGCCCCAGCGTGCGACGGCATAGCCATCACGCCCCACAAACAGAACCGTTCCGCTCACTCGAGGGGTGTGGCGGAGTATTTTCTAATTCAGGAATGAGCCTGAAGCCAGGTTGAGTTGGGTTCTTTGAAGTCGGGTTGATCGAAGTTGAAAGGGTCAGTGTAAAGAGGGTTGGGTTGTGGCTTGGACCTTTGATTGGAAGGCCCCTGCCAGGCCGCCGGAGGCCCCCCTCCAGTCTTGCTGCAAGCACTGCCCACGCGCGCCGTCTTTTCTGTTTGGATCTGAGCGGGTTGGGATGGATCCGTTCCCCGCGGCGCAGAGTGGCCCCCTGTCAGGCCTGTTGCCGTGGCGCGTTGAACCGCGCAAAGAGCGCCGCCTTGGCCTGCTGCATGGCCTGAGCGGCGGCCAGATCGGTTTGCGCAGCCGCCTGAGCCTGCAAAGCGTCTAGCGTGATGCCTGCCTTGAAGCGCACCAAGCCCTGCGCACTGAGCTGCGCCAGGCAAGCCAGGGGCGTCTTCACATCGGCGTGGGCGTAGCGCTTGACGATCTTGCCCTTGGGGCTGGTGATCTCCGTGGCAAACAAGCACGGACGATGCCCATTGAGCCAAGGGTTGAAGACCGTTTGGTAGAAGGCATTGATCCTCTGGGCATACTGCTGCGGGATGTGGCTGTACCCCATGTGTTTGCGCACCACGCTGGCGTTCTTGCTCTCGGCCAGCGCGTTATCGTTGCTGTGGCGGGAGCGGGACTTGGTCTGCTCGATCCGCAGCTTCTCCAGCATCTTGGTCACGCGGGCGTTGATGTATTCCGAGCCGTTGTCCGAATGAAAGCCTGCGATCTCGAAAGGAAACTGGGCGATGACCAGGGCCAGCACGGGCAACAGATACGCCTCGCTGATGCCCTGCACGCAAGCCTGCACCTGCCATTGGCTGACCGCATCCACGCAGGTGATGTGATACACCCCCTTGATGCCGTCCTGGTCGCCCTGGTGCACGGTATCGATGCGCACAAAGCCTGCGCGTCCCTGGGGTTGCGGTGCGCGCCGCGTGCCAATGGGGTTGTTCACCGGGCGGGTCTTGGTGACATGCAGGCGCTGGGCGCGGTAGCCAGCGCTCTTGCGCAGGTTGTACAGGTGCGAGACTGACAGCGTGGCCAGGCGGGCATAGCGCGCGTCGCCATAGACGTGGTAGGCCCGCTGCAGCAGGTGCGCGATGGCCGGGCCGCAGACATCCTCATGGGCGCGGTCCATCTCCACGAGCAGCGTCACATCGCCGGGCGTGAACTTGCGGGCAAAGGGGGCTGCCGGGGCGCCGTAACGCTTGACCAGCGGCTCTGCGGCCAGGCGGTTGGCCTGCCACCGGCGCACCAGGCGCGTGAGTTGCGCGCGGCTGTAACCGCTGGTGTGACGCAAATAGGCCAGCACCACCCCGCGTTCACACTTGGTGCGTCGGGGGTAGTCAAGCCGCCGCAGAACCCGACTGATGTGGGCGTAGCGCTGCGCATCGTCGCCGTGCGGTGAAAACGCAACTTGTGCATTGGCGCTGAGAAATTGCTCGAGTTGCGCGATTGTGGTCAGTCGCGTGTCGTCCATGTTGATCACCATCCTGTGGATGATCAACCCGCTTGAAACTCAGACCCGAACCCGCCTTCAGGCTCATCCCTCGATGGAAAGACGCGCCTCGCTCAGGCTCATTCCACGTTGGACAAGGCTGGGTCTGATCGCCAGAAAGACCACTTCCGTACGCTCGGGCAAAACCGGCAGCGGGGGCCAGAATGCCTGGACCTGGCATCCAATGCGTTGCAACTGCTGAATCAACTGCAAGCCATCCTGATTGTCCGGATGGAACACCAGAACCTTGATATCCCGGAGATCTTTCAATGGCGCTTGCGCGTCGAGAACTCTGGATCGCCTCCTGACTCGCTCCACCTTCAGATCTCCAGATTGTCAATCCTCGCCGCCCAGTCGCCCAAGGAGTGAGTCACCAAATAGGGATCCGGGTGCACGGCACGACGCGCCTCGCGAACAATCGTGAATTGCCCCTTCGAGTTCGCGATGCCGATTCGCGGGTAAAGGCAAGTATGGTGATTGCTCGGCTCGATTCGTATCCGGCCCTGCGGCGCCTCGAACTCGCTTCCCAGCACAAAGGGCAGGATCGCGGCAATTTCGTCACTACCCGATTTTCTCATTGCGTTGGCGAAGATGTGTACCTGGAAAAACGACGCTTCCCAACACATATTTGGGACGCAGAGATCCCCGAAGCCTGCGTTGTATCTCGCCAAGCAACTTCGATTTGCCTCGGACTCGATGCTCTGAAAATAGGGGGCAGACGTAAAATGCCCCGCAGCAATATTGGCCCCCATCTGCGAGATCTCCGCCTCCGAGGTCGTGAGACTGGCTATCGGCATTTGCTTGGGGCTGAGACCGGCCTCCGCATAGGCGCGATACAACAGAGTGGTGGAATCACCAACCACCGTCGAGAAAATAAAATCCGGCTTCTTTGCCTGGACGTCACGGATCACGTTCTGGAAGTGCTTGAAATCTGCCGTCAGCGGAACGTATACCTCGGCCAATTTCTTGCTGTCGGGGTGCTGCTGGACCAACTCACCCATGATCCGATTGGATTCGTAGGGATAGATGTAATCGGAACCCACCAGATAAACCCTGGCGCCGAAATTGGAAACCATAAACTCAGCCAGTTGCACGCTGTTCTGGTTCGGCGCAGCGCCCGTATAGATAACGTTGTTCGAGAACTCGAAGCCCTCGTAGAGGGTTGGGTAGAACAACAGTTTGTTCCATTTCTCGATGATTGGGATGACCGCCTTCCGACTACTGGACATGTAGCAGCCGAAGATGACGTTAACCTTGTCCCTCGTGATCAATCGCTCTGCCAGCCGCGCGTACATCGCGGGATCCGACTGAGCGTCGTAGCGCACTGGGAGGAGTTCACGACCATCGATCCCCCCCTGCTTGTTGATATCGTCGACGGCCAGTAGCGCCCCCTGGAGCTGCGAGCGTCCGATCGTTGAGGTAGCTCCGCTATCAGAGAAAAGAAGGCCAATTTTTACAGGATCTTTGTTTGACACTGCACCAGATCATCCCCTTGGCCGAGACCACAATCTACGAGATGGAACGCCGCGGTGAATTCCCGCGGCGCTTCAACCTGACGCCGCGCTGCGTGGTCTGGGACCTGGACGAGGTGGAAGCCTGGATCGACGCGCGCAAGCAAGCGGCCCAGGCTGGCTCCATGGGGCCAGCATCAGGCCCGAATGTACGACTGCGCAGGAACCGCCCGGTCCGGAAGGCATCGAGCCTGGCCTGATGCTGGAGCACGGTCAGCCGACCAGCGCGTTCAACTCCCGAGCGGCCTTCGTCGGAAGCCAACGGGCCTCCTTGGCCAGGTTGACCTGCAGCGCCACCTTCGAGACTTCCAGCACGCTTCGCTCCAGCGGGTAGCCACCTTTGGCTTCCAGCCAGGCCAATACTTCCGCGAGATGCCAGATCGACGCGCTGCCCTCGTGGACGGGCGCCGGGAAGCTGCCGGGGTGGGCGAGCATGAGCTTGCGCATGTTCTGGCGCGACACGCCCACGACTTCCGCGACATCGGTGAGGCCCACGAAATCCGGCGCCGCCTCGATCAGCCGCGCGGACGGGATGGCGCGCTTGACGTCCGCCAACGCGCTGCGCACGGCGGCCTCGGCACTGTCGGCCGCGCGCGTGAACTCCAGCGCCAGCCGGCCCGGCTGCCCGATGCCGACCAGCGCATCGTCGCAACCCGCCTCGCCCAGACGCTCCACCAGGACGTCCGGATCGTCGTCGTGCTCGGCGAGCCGGTATTTCAGGGTGAAGATGTATTCCATGCGTCACTCTTCGGAGGTCGAGCCGGCTTCGCGCTGCCGCTTGTGGCTCGTGCAGTTGTCCACGACCCGCCGCAGCGCCCGTGCGTGGTTGCCGGGGTTCTTCGGCGTGTGCTCCACACGCTGGTGATGCAGAACTCGCCGCAGCGGCATGCGTCATCGTCGTAGGGGCAGTAGATCCTGCCCCAGGCGTGACCGCCGCCAGCCTCGACGCGCCAGCCCTGCGCTTCCGCGCGCCTGAGCGCTTCCTCGACTTCCTGCTTCGGATGCGGCGGACGAGCCATTCAACGTTTCCAGTATGGATTCAGATAGCAAGGTTGTCAAGTGACTGTGACAACCTTGCTCAAACCCATGCGCTCAGCACCGGCACGGTCATGTTGCTCGGCAACAGCGTGGGCGTATAACTGCCGCCCAACACCCAGGCGTCCACCAAGTTGGCCCACTCCTGCAGCATGTGGCGCCGCTGCTCGGCGTACTCGGCCTTGTTGTAGATCGAACGCGAGGAACGGCCGTCCTCGTGCGCCAGGCACTTCTCGATCCAGTCGCGGTTGAAACCAATCTCGTTGAGCAACGTGGAACCGGTGCGGCGCAAGTCGTGCACCGTGAACGGTTCCAGCGGCAGGCCAGCCGCCTTCGCGCGTTCCGAGACGATCTGGGTGACGCGGTTCAGCGTCGCATGCGACATGCAGCGGTCAGCGTCGTAGCGGGACGGCAGGACGAACTTCGAGCCCGCGGCGCAGGTATGCAGGGCGACGAAGATGTCCAGTACCTGCCGCGACAGATAGACGTTGTGCGGGTTGCGCCCCTTCATCCGGTGCTTCGGGATCGTCCACAGCGCGCGCTCGAAATCGACCTCATCCCAGGTCGCCTCGATCAGCTCGCTCTTGCGCACCAGCGTCAGCACGATCAGGCGCAGCGCCAGGCGGATGGTCGGATACGTGGCCACCGATTCCATCTGTCGGTACATCAGCCGGATCTCGGCCGGCGACAGCGCGCGGTCCTTCGGCACGAAGGTCGCGATCGAGGCCGCCCCCACGTCGTCGGCCGGGTTGGCGACCTTCTCCCCATGCAGGATGGCGAAGGCATAGACCTGCCTCACGATGTCGCGGATGTGCACGGCCGTGGCCGGTGCGCCGCGGGCCTTGACCTTGTTGCACAGCGCGCGCAGGTCGTCGGCGCCGATCTCGGTGAGCAGCCGGTTCTTGAACGCCGGCAGGATGTCGCGCTCGACGATGCTCTTGCGCATCGACCGGGTGCTGTCGGCCATCTTTGCGTCCTGCAGCCACCGCCCGGTCATGTCGCCGAAGGTCTTGGCCGCCGTCAGGCGGCGCTTCTCCCGCTGCTTCTCGTGCGCCGGCGACCGCCCTTCAGCGACGGGCCGCTTGGCGTCCAGCAGCTTCTCCCTGGCGAGCGCCAGCGAAATCCCGGCCGGCCCATAGCGGCCGATGGTCAGCGTCTCGCGGCGCCCGTTGAGACGGTAGTCGTAGCGGAACGTGAGGTACCGGCCGTGGATATCGTCACGTACATGCCGTCGCGGTCAAAAGCCTTGTACGGCGCGGACTTGGGCTTGAGGTTGCGTAGCGCTGTGTCGGTCAACATCGAGGTTTTCCTCCTGTTCGAGACGGTTCTTACCGTCAGGGGTCAGGAAACCTGATGATGCCGGGGAACCCGCATGAAACCTAGGTTTTCGGGAGGATTTTTACCGTCATGACCGAAATAGGCATGACGGTCAACGGGAGGGTCTTAATCGGAGCTTCGCAGACTACCGTCAACTTGACCGCCACCTTGTCGCGCTTGCCACCGATAGCTGGCGATAGGTGTGGAGACGCAAGTATTGATAAATCAATACGTTATGACGCTTTTTGGATAGCTGCCGATCGTCCCCGAAGGACCTCAAATCACTCCCACTCGATCGTCGCCGGTGGTTTGGAGGAGACGTCGTACGTCACGCGGTTGATGCCGCGCACTTCGTTGATGATGCGGCTGGACACTTTTTTCAGCAGGGCGTAGGGAAGCTCGGCCCAGTCGGCGGTCATGAAGTCGCTGGTCTGCACCGCGCGCAGCGCAACCACGTAGTCGTAGGTGCGTCCGTCGCCCATCACGCCAACGCTCTTGATGGGTAGGAACACGGCAAAGGCCTGGCTGGTGAGGTCGTACCAGCTCTTGCCCGTGGCCTCGTCCTTGAAGGCGCGCAGTTCCTCGATGAAGATGGCATCGGCGCGGCGCAGCAGGTCGGCGTACTGGGGCTTGACCTCGCCGAGAATGCGCACGCCCAGGCCGGGGCCGGGGAAGGGATGGCGATACACCATCTCGGGCGGCAGACCCAGCGCCACGCCGAGCTCGCGCACCTCGTCCTTGAACAACTCGCGCAGCGGCTCCAGCAGCTTGAGGCCGAGCGTTTGCGGCAGCCCGCCGACGTTGTGGTGGCTCTTGATGGTGGTGGCCTTCTTGGTCTTGGCGCCACCGGACTCGATCACGTCCGGGTAAATAGTGCCTTGCGCCAGCCATTTGGCATTCACCAGCTTTTTCGCCTCGCGCTGAAAGACTTCGACGAACTCGCGGCCGATGATCTTGCGCTTCTGTTCCGGGTCCTGCACCCCTGCCAAGGCGCCGAGAAATTCTGCACTCGCATCCACGTGCACGACCTTGGCATGCAAGCGCCCGGCGAACATCTCCATGACCAATTGCGCTTCGTTCAGGCGCAGCAGGCCGTGGTCGACGAACACGCAGGTGAGCTGGTCGCCGATGGCGCGGTGGATCAGCGCCGCGGCCACGCTGGAATCGACCCCGCCGGAGAGCCCAAGGATGATCTCCTCCTCGCCAACCTGCTCGCGGATGCGGGCCACGGCTTCGGCGATGTAGTCACCCATGATCCAGTCACCCCTGCAGCCGCAAATCCCGCGCACGAAGCGCGTGAGGATGGCCTTGCCCTGCACGGTGTGCGTCACCTCGGGATGAAACTGCACGGCGTAGTAGCCGCGCGCCTCGTCGGCCATGCCGGCAATCGGGCAGCTTGGCGTGGACGCCATCAGTTTGAAACCTGGTGGCAGCGCCGTGACCTTGTCGCCATGGCTCATCCAGACCTTGAGCATGCCGTGGCCTTCGGGCGTGCTGAAATCTTCGATGCCATCGAACAAACGGGCATGGCCATGCGCCCGTACCTCGGCGTAGCCGAACTCACGGTGGACAGAGGCCTCGACCTGTCCACCCAACTGTTCGGTCATCGTGAACATGCCGTAGCAAATACCTAGCACCGGCACGCCCACCTCCCAAACCGCCTGCGGTGCGCGCAGCTCGTGGTCCTCATAGGTGCTGGCGTGGCTGCCTGAGAGGATGATGCCCTTGAGCCCCTTTTGCGCCATCTCGCGGATGAAGGCGTCGCCCACATCGTTCGGGTGGATTTCGCAGTACACATGCGCTTCGCGCACGCGGCGGGCAATAAGCTGAGTCACCTGGGAACCGAAGTCCAGGATCAGGATGGTGTCGTGCATGAAGGCGGGTTCAAGTGCAATGAGGCCATGGCGGAATGGCGATCGCCGCCACTCCGCCCCTGTGTCAATCGACGTGGTAGTTGGGTGCTTCCTTCGTGATCTGCACGTCGTGGACATGGCTTTCGCGCATGCCGGCCGAGGTGATTTCGACGAACTGCGCCTGCCCGCGCATGGCGTCGATGCTGGCGCAGCCGCAATAGCCCAGGGACGAGCGCACGCCGCCGACCAACTGATAGAGGATGGCGGCAAGCGAGCCTTTGTAAGGCACCCGGCCTTCGATGCCCTCGGGCACGAATTTCTCGGCTCCCGCAGCGGCCGAAGCATGGGTGCCGTCCTGGAAGTAGCGGTCGGCCGACCCGGCGTTCATCGCGCCGATGGAACCCATGCCGCGGTAGGTCTTGTAGGAGCGACCCTGGAACAAAATCACTTCGCCCGGCGCCTCTTCGGTCCCGGCGAACATGCTGCCCATCATCACCGTATGCGCGCCGGCGGCAATGGCCTTGGAGATGTCGCCCGAATAACGCACCCCGCCGTCGGCCACCAGCGGCACGCCGCTGCCGGCCAGCGCCTGCGCCACATTGGCAATGGCCGTGATCTGCGGCACACCGACGCCGGCAACGATACGGGTGGTGCAGATGGAGCCTGGCCCGATGCCGACCTTGACGCCGTCCGCCCCCACATCGGCCAGCGCCCGCGCCGCCTCGGCCGTGGCGATGTTGCCGCCGATCACGTCCACATCCGGGTAGTGCTGCTTGACCCAGCGCACGCGGTCGATCACGCCCTGGCTGTGGCCGTGCGCGGTGTCCACCACGATCACGTCCACCCCGGCGCGCACCAAAGCCTCCACGCGCTCCTCGGTGCCGTCGCCCACACCCACGGCAGCGCCGACGCGCAGCTTGCCTTGCGGGTCGCGCGCCGCGTTGGGACGTTCGGTGGCTTTCTGGATGTCTTTCACCGTCATCAAGCCGCGCAGCTCGTAGGCGTCGTTGATCACCAGCACGCGTTCCAGCCGGTACCTGTGCATCAGCGCCTTGGCTTCGTCCACCGTGGCGCCTTCACGCACCGTGACCAGCCGCTCGCGTGGGGTCATGATGTCGCGCACAGGCGAGTCGAACCGCGTCTCGAAACGCAAATCGCGGTTGGTGACGATGCCCACCACCTTGCCGTTCTCGATCACCGGAAAACCCGAAATGCCATGCTGGCGTGACAGGTTGACCACGTCGCTGATCTTGACGCTCGGCGAAATGGTGATCGGATCCTTCAGCACTCCGGATTCGTAGCGCTTGACACGCGCCACCTCCGTGGCCTGCGCCTTGGGTGTGAGGTTTTTGTGGATGATGCCGATACCGCCTTCCTGGGCCATGGCAATGGCCAACTTGGACTCGGTCACCGTGTCCATCGCCGCCGAAATCAGCGGAATGTTCAGGCGCACGCGGCGTGTGAGCTGGGTGGAAAGGCTGGTGTCTTTGGGTAGAACTTGAGAATAAGCCGGGACCAGTAACACGTCGTCAAAGGTCAACGCTTTTCCGAGCAGGCGCATAAATCCTCCAGGCGCAAAAGGCGATGATAAAAGACCGCGCGCTCTCGCACTCGGGCGCACAGGTGCGGCATGCCCGCAACACCTGCCCGAATGTGAGGCTGCAAGCCATGAAAACAGGGCTTTGCGGCGGGCAAATGGCTTAAGCTTTTGCACAAACATGGAGCCATGAATGCCCGCAGTCGCCTCCGTCCGCACCCCAAGCCGCTTGCTGCATGCTGGCGCCGTGCCTGCCGCCTTGTTCGCTGTGGCCAGCCTTTTCATGGTCCAGTCCGCCATGGCTCAATGGAAATGGATTTCCCCCGCCGGCGTGGTGCAGTACAGCGACCTGCCGCCGCCGCCGAATATTCCACTCAAAAACATCCTGGCCAAACCGGCCGCCGCTTCCATGCGGACACATGCGCCGGCGGCAACGACGGCTTCTGGCCCTGCATCCGCCTCGGCGCCAGCGGCGAAGGACACAGCGCAGTCTCAAGCGCAAACCCAAGCCACGCGCGAGCTGCAGCAAAAGCTGGAGCAAGACAAGCGCGCCAAGGAAGCGGCGCAACGTTTGCAACAAGAGGTTGGCGCACAAGCCAGGCAGGCCAACTGCCAACAGGCGCAGCGCCAGTTGCAGACGCTCGACAGTGGCGTGCGCCTGGCCGAGATGGACGCGCAGGGTAACCGCGCCTTTCTCACCGACGCCCAACGTACCGCGCAGCGCCAGCAGGCCATGGCTGCGGTTGCGAACTACTGCCGCTGAGAGCGCCATGACGCCCGCTCGCTTGCCGCCGGAGCGAGCAGCATCGGTTGTTTTTATCTTGGCCCGCCGCCTGTTTCAGCGCGCATCTTGGGCGGTGATTCAGCCTGTTGCAGCAGCCAGTTCCAGCATCAGGCGGATGCGAATCTTGATGGCGTTCAAGCCGTCGAAGTCACCTCCAGACAAAGCTCCCACGCGCGAGGCGTAAGCCACCCTGATGCCGGCTGCCTCGGCCTCGTCGAGGGCAGTTTGCAGCTGCTCATGCACCGTGCCGCTGCCCGTTCCCAGCACCACCAAACCCGCCAGCTTGTGGCTTGGATCGCCGCTTTGCGATGCCTGCATCAAGGCCCGCACCACCGCGCCGTCTGCGCCCGCATGGCTATGCACCAACTCCACGCGGGGCCAGCTTCCCCTTGGGGGTTGCCATGGTGTCTGCGGCAACGGGCCTGGCGGTTGCGACGGCAGCTGGCGCGTGATCTGCACGCCCTGCACGCCGACGAAACCGAGCGGGCCGCGTTCGCCGGACGAGAACGCATCCACCGCCGTCGGCTGTGCTTTGCTCACATCGCAAGCGCTATGAATGCGCCCATGCAGCACGCAGACCACGCCAAGCCCTCGTGCCTGCAGGCACGCGGCGACTTGCACCGCGTCGTACAGATTGCGCGGCCCGTCGGCCGAGAGCGCCGTGGCGGGCCGCATCGCTGCGGTCAAGACCACAGGCTTGCCAGCCGGCAGCACGCAATGCAGGAAGTAGGCGGTTTCCTCCAGCGTGTCGCTGCCATGGGTGACGACGCAGCCGGCCACGTCACCCTGCTGCAACCCGTCGCGGATGCGGCCGGCGAGTTGCACCCAGACGGCAGCGCCCATGTCCTTGCTGTCGATGCTCGCGATTTGCTCGGCCTGCAAGTTCGCAAGTTGCTCGATGCCGGGTGCGGCAGCAACAAGAGCGGCGATATCGAGCGCGCCGGCCCGGTAGCCAGCCTGTGCCGGATGCGCCGTGGAGACCCCGGCGATGGTGCCTCCGGTACCGAGCACGAGAACTTTGGGCAGGGAAATATCGATTTTTGATTGCATGCGATGATGATCTGGATAAAAATACAGGCTGTTGATGATGACAGTATCCGGCTTAATATTCTGGCCCAGCCTCGAAGCCCAGCCCAGGGGCAAGCACCTTGGATTGGTCCTTTGACTGGCTTGAGAGAGGAAGCACCATGCCGACACCCAGCACCAAGCTTACTGCGCGTCAGGGAGAAATCCTCACGCTCATTTCCAAGGCCATCGAGCGCACCGGCTACCCGCCCACGCGCGCCGAAATTGCCGCCGAACTGGGCTTTCGTTCGGCCAACGCCGCGGAAGATCATCTGCACGCCCTGGCGCGCAAGGGCATGATCGAACTCTCTCCGGGTACGTCGCGCGGCATTCGGCTCACCAGCACCGCCAGGCAAACGGTGCGGCCGGCAACCTGCCGCCCGCTCGCGCGAGCCTTGCCCGGCATGGAACAACTCATGCTGCCGCTCATCGGCCGCGTGGCTGCCGGCAGCCCCATCCTGGCGCAGGAACATATCGAGCAGACCATCGGGGTCGAGGCCCAGATGTTTGCATCCCGGCCTGACTATCTGCTCAAGGTCAAAGGCATGAGCATGCAGGGCGCCGGCATTCTGGATGGCGACCTGCTGGCGGTGAAACAGACGCAGGACGTGCGCAGCGGCCAGATTGTCGTGGCGAGGTTGGGAGATGAGGTCACGGTCAAGCGCCTGCAGCGCAAATCCGGGCACATTGAACTGCTCCCCGAAAACCCGGATTTCGCGCCCATCCTGGTGCAAGCAGATCAGGTTTTCGCGATCGAGGGTCTGGCCGTCGGCCTGATTCGCAACGGCTTTTGACCCAGCCTTGAAGGCTCGCAAACAACGCTCTTGGTGGGTAGCGTCGTTCGGGGCGCTTATTCGTCAGCGGAGCCTGATCTGGGGCCCATGTGCAGCGGCTCGGCGCTGACCAGCATGCCGTCGGCGTCGGCATAGAGCCAATCGCCAGGCCGCACCGAGACGCCCTGAATCCGAACCGCGAGGTCGCGCTGACCAGCGCCCTGTTTGCGCGGCGGCATCGGCATGGTTGCCAAGGCACGTACGCCAACCGGCGCTGCGGCGATTTCGGCGACATCGCGAACACAGCCGTCGATCACCACGCCAGCCCAGCCACTCCGCGCCGCCAGCGCGGCAAGATTGCCGCCAAACAGCGCGTGCCGCATCGAGCCGCCGCCATCCACCACCAGCACCCGTGCCAGACCGGCGCCCTCCAGCGCGGCGCGAACCAGGCTGTTGTCTTCAAAACACTGCACGGTGCTGACTTGGCCGTGAAAGGACTGCAAGCGGCCAAAGTTCCTGAACTGCGGCGGCAAAACCCGAACCAAGCCCGTGGCGATCGCCTCCAAATGCTGATCGCAAAAATCGCAGGTTGAAATCAACGATTGCATGATGTTGCTCCTCATGGTTGAAAGCCCCGCTTGCAGGCTTGTCTTGGCTTCACATTGAAACTGCAAACAGTGCAGCCGCGCATGCTTGAGATCAAGCCGCTCGTCCTAAATAGGGCGGGTTGTGAACAGCTTGTCACTCGGTGGTGTATGCCGACGGCGTTATCCTTGCGCCCTGACGTTTGAACCCTGATGACTCTTTTCATGAGTTCCTTGCTGCACTGGCTCCACCCCTGGTATCCATCCTGGCCGATGGCGCTTTTCCTGCTGGGCGGTGCTGTGCTTTACCTGCGCGGCACACTCAAGCAACACACGCCCTGGTGGCGGCAAATGTGGTTCTGGCTGGGCTGGCTGCTCACGTACCAGGGGCTGCAGACCCAGTGGGACTACTACGCCGAGCATCAGTTCTTTCTGCACATGCTGCAGCAGATGGCGCTGCACGATCTCGGCCCCTTGCTGGTGATGCTTGCCTGGCCCGGGCCCACCTGGCGGGCGGGAATCCCGGCGCGCTGGCGCAGTCGTTATCTGGTGCCCCTGATGCGCACCACGCCGATGCGGGGCCTGACCGATTTCGTGCTCAACCCCTGGATTGCCGGCGCGCTGTTCTCCGGGCTGGTCGTGTTCTGGCTGGTGCCCTTCATCCATGTGGGCGTGATGCTCAACACCACGGTGTACCAGTTGATGAACTGGACCATGGTGTTCGATGGACTGTTGTTCTGGTGGCTGGTGCTCGACCCAAGGCCTGCGCCACCGGCGCATATGCGACCGGGCGGGCGCATTTTCCTGCCCATCGTCGCCATGGTCCCGCAAATGATCCTGGGCGCCGTGCTGGCGCTGACCAGTACCGACTGGTATCCCATCTACACCCTGTGCGGCCGGGCGATATCGGGCATCGACCCGTTGACGGATCAGCATCTCGGCGGCTTGATCCTGTGGATTCCGGCCTCCGGCATCAACGTCATTGCCGCCATGGTGGCCTTGCGGAACTGGATGCGATTGTCGGAACGCGGCCGCTTGCCGGAACCGTCACGCCAAGCTGCTGCACAAAACTCCCCCGATCCCCATCCCGAGCCCAGGCCCAGACCCGCGGGCTGAAGCCGATGGATTGCAGCCGCCGACATCAACAAGAGCCACCGCCTGGCCTCGGCTCAATCGGCTAGCAGCTGTTTGACGTCGTGCACGATGGACGGCACGGGAGAGAGGTCCGAGCCAATCAAGATGCCACGTCCATCCTTGCTGAAGACATAGATGGCGGCGCTGTGGTCAACCACGTAATTGCCGGACTTGTCCTTCTTGCCCAGCCGGTAGGCAACGTGGTAGCGCTTGGCCACATCCTGAATTTCCTGCGGCGTCCCCGTCAGGCCAATGGCTTGCGGACTGAATGCCTGGGTATAAGCACGCAGAATGGGGAGCGTGTCACGGACCGGGTCGACCGAGACCATCAGGATTTGCACATCCTTGCCCTGCGGTCCCAGTTCCTTGACCGCCTCGGCCAGATGCGACATGGTCAAGGGGCAAACATCCGGGCAATGGGTGTAGCCGAAATACAGGATGACCACCTTGCCTTTGTAGTCGGCGGCCGTCACCTTTTGCCCCGTGTCCGAGGTCAGGTTGAACTTCAAGTTGGCCAATACGGCGCTGACATTGTCGAGATCCCAATGCTGCTTTTGGCCGCAAGCCGCAAGTGTGGTGACCAAGGCCAGCGCACCAGCGGCCAGGAGGAGGGTTCTGCGTCGTGCATTCAAGTTCATACTGCAAGCCAAGTGGAAGTTTCGGCCATCATCGTAACCGCTTGAAACGGGGCCGAGAGGCCATATTGCTCTGCGCCTCTCGGCCCTGCACAGCCTGAAGTGGGCGGGCCTTTGCTCTGCGGATGCGGCAGCGCAGGCACATGAGAGACAGGACGCAACGCAAAAGGTTCCGATTACCGGGCGTGGCCTTGCGCGCCGGCAAGGCCACGCCCGAAGGCTTCAATGCACGGTGCGCTCGAACACGATCTGGCCGTCGCGCACGTCCACCGGCACCACCGACTTCGGTCCGAAGCCGCCTTCCAGGATGCGTCTGGACAGCGGATTCTCGATCCGGCTCTGAATCGCGCGCTTCAGGGGCCGCGCACCGAACACCGGGTCGTAGCCAGCCTTGGCAATTTCGGCGATCGCCGCGGCCGACACCTCCAGCTTGATGTCCATCTGCGCCAAGCGGCTTTCCAGCGACTTGAGCTGAATGCGCGCAATGCCTTCGATCTGCACCTGGCTCAGCGCGTGGAACACCACCACCTCGTCGATGCGGTTGAGGAACTCTGGGCGGAAGTGCTGCTTCACCTCGACCCAAACGGCATCACGAATCTCCTCCTGCGGTTGCCCGGCCATGGCCATGATGTGCTGCGAGCCCAGATTCGAGGTCATGACGATGACCGTGTTCTTGAAGTCCACGGTGCGGCCCTGACCGTCCGTCAGGCGGCCGTCGTCGAGCACCTGCAGCAGCACGTTGAACACGTCCGGGTGCGCCTTTTCCACCTCGTCGAGCAGGATCACGCTGTAGGGCTTGCGCCGCACCGCCTCGGTCAGATAGCCGCCCTCCTCATAGCCGACATAGCCCGGCGGCGCGCCAATCAAGCGCGCAACCGAATGCTTCTCCATGAATTCGCTCATGTCGATGCGAATGAGGTGGTCCTGGCTGTCGAACAGAAACTCGGCCAGGGCCTTGCACAGTTCGGTCTTGCCGACACCGGTGGGGCCGAGAAAGAGGAAGGAGCCGTATGGCCGGTTCGGGTCCGACAGGCCTGCGCGCGACCGACGAATGGCGTCGGACACAGCGCGAATCGCCTGATCCTGCCCCACCACCCGCTGGTGCAATTTGTCTTCCATCTGCAGCAGCTTGTCGCGCTCGCCTTGCAGCAACTTGGACAGGGGAATGCCGGTCATGCGGCTGACCACTTCGGCAATTTCCTCCGCCCCCACCTGGGTGCGCAGCAGGCGCGGCGTGGCTTTCCCGCCCCTGGCATGGCCCGCCGATTCCTGGGCCTGGGCGTCTTTCAACTGGCGCTCCAGTTCGGGCAGGCGGCCATATTGCAGTTCGGCCACCTTGTTGAAATCGCCCTTGCGCGTCAGCTCCTCGATCTGGAAGCGCATCGCGTCGATCTGCTCCTTCACCTGCGCCGAACCCTGCACCGCAGCCTTCTCGGCTTTCCAGATTTCTTCGAGGTCGGAATACTCCTTTTGCAGCTTGGCGATTTCGTCTTCGATCAGGCCGAAGCGCTTTTGCGAGGCTTCGTCCTTTTCCTTGCGTACCGCTTCGCGCTCGATCTTGAGCTGGATGATGCGGCGGTCCAGCCGGTCCATCACCTCGGGCTTGGAGTCGATTTCCATCTTGATGCGCGAGCCGGCCTCGTCGATCAGATCGATGGCTTTGTCGGGCAGAAAGCGGTCGGTGATGTAGCGGTGGCTCAGCTCCGCCGCGGCGACGATGGCCGGGTCGGTGATGTCCACGCCGTGGTGCAGTTCATAGCGCTCCTGCAGTCCGCGCAGGATGGCGATGGTCGCCTCCACCGTGGGCTCGTCCACGAGCACTTTCTGGAAGCGGCGCTCCAGGGCGGCGTCTTTCTCAATGTATTTGCGGTACTCGTCCAAGGTGGTGGCGCCAATGCAATGCAGCTCGCCGCGCGCCAAGGCGGGTTTCAGCATATTGCCCGCATCCATCGCGCCTTCGGCCTTGCCGGCGCCGACCACGGTGTGAATTTCGTCGATGAACAGAATCACCCGGCCCTCTTCGGCCGCCACTTCCTTCAGCACGGCCTTCAGCCGCTCCTCGAACTCGCCACGAAACTTGGCGCCCGCCAGCAAGCCGGCCATGTCCAGCACCAGCACACGCTTGTTCTTCAGCGTCTCCGGCACCTCGCCGTTGACGATGCGCTGCGCTAGGCCCTCGACAATGGCCGTCTTGCCCACGCCGGGCTCGCCGATCAGCACCGGGTTGTTCTTGGTGCGCCGCTGCAAGACCTGGATGGTGCGGCGGATTTCGTCGTCGCGGCCGATCACCGGGTCGAGCTTGCCGGCGCGGGCGCGCTCGGTCAGGTCGAGGGTGTATTTGTTCAAGGCCTCGCGCTGCTGCTCGGCGTCGGCGCTGTTCACGCTCTGGCCGCCGCGCACGGCGTCAATCGCCGTCTCCAGCGATTTGCGCGTCAGCCCGACCTCGCGCGCCAGCCGGCCGGCGTCGCCCTTGTCGTCGGCCACGGCCAGCAGGAACAATTCGCTGGAAATGAACTGGTCGCCGCGCTTGCCGGCCTCTTTTTCCGTGAGGTTTAGCAGATTGTTCAACTCGCGGCTGATCTGGATATTCCCCTCGTTGCCCTGCACCTGCGGCAGTCGGCCAATTGCCGCCTGCGCCGCAGTGGCCAAGCCTTGTACGTGGACTCCGGCACGCGCCAGCAAGGCCTTGGGGCCATCCTGCCGCAGCATGGCCGCCAGCAGATGAACGGGCTCGATATAGGGATTGTCCTGCGCCACGGCCAAAGACTGAGCCTCGCTCAAGGCTTCCTGGAATTGGGTGGTGAGTTTTTCGAATCGCATGGGTCACTCCATTTTGACTACCACAGGAGATGCGGCTGGATACTTGCATTTTCAAGTCGAAGTCATCGTCTGATCTTGATCTGGATGAAACCCCGTCTGCGGTTTACACGTCATACTGCGCTTGTCAGGTATTGCCGCGGCGCGCGCCATTCCGACGCAACTCGCTTGCAATGCAGCATTTCGCCCATATGCTGTAGGTAAATACTGCTGCACCGATTCGCAATTCAACCCCCAGCAACCCAAAGGAGAATGACCATGGCCAAGACCGCTGTGCAAACCCCCGCCAACGTGACCGACAAGTTCGTCACCGACCTGAAGGAAGTTGCCGCCGATGCCGAGGAACTGCTCAAGCTCACAGCCGGCCAGGCGGGCGACAAGATTGCCGATGTGCGTGGGCGTTTGAGCGAGCGCTTGGGCACCGTGCGTGACCAGGTGGCGCAAATGGAGGCCGATGTGCTCGAAAAAGGCAAGGAAGTCGCCCGCGTCACCGATCAATATGTGCACGACAACCCTTGGACGTCGATTGGCGCCACCGCAGGCGTGGCCTTCCTGCTCGGCTTGCTAATCGGCCGCCGTTAAAGTTTTTCCGTGGCCGATCATCCCGACATCGGCTGGAGCGGCAGCCTGCGCGCCCGGCTCGACAACCTGCTGGCCGCAGCGCAAACGCGGCTGGAACTGCTCACGGTCGAGCTGCAGGAAGAAAAGCTGCGCCTCGCCCGCCTGTTGTTCATGACGGTGCTGGCAGCCTTGTTCCTGGGTTTCGCCGCCGTGTTCGCCGCGCTCTGGATCACCGTCGCCTTGTGGGACAGCCACCGGCTGCTCGCACTGGGCCTGTCCACCGGCCTGTTCGTGACCCTGGGCGTGGCCGCAGCCACCGTGGCGGCGCGCACCGTGGCCGCCGGCAGCCGCTTGTTCGCCGCGTCCATCAACGAATTGAACAAGGACCGCTCGGCCTTGGGACGCGAGCCATGACCATCGAGCGCGCCCATGAGCCCCGAGTCGGTTGAATTGCTGCTGCGCAAGCAGCGCCTGCAGCTCGTTGCCGCAGACCAGCGTCGTGGCTGCTTGGCCCTGGTCGATGATGTGGAGGCGGGCATGGACAAACTGGCCCGCCTGCAGACCAGCCTGCAAGGCTTGGGGCAGTCCATGCGGGAGCATGCGCCGGCGCTTGCCTTGGCTGGGCTGGCTGTGTTGGTCTGGCGCCCGCGTGGGGTGTTGCGCTGGGCGCGGCGCGGCTGGCTGCTATATCTCGGAACCCGCCGTTTGCGCAGCGTTTGGGGCGCTGCACTGGCAGCCGTAGGCAAGCTGCGTGGTGGGACCGAAGCCCGCTCTGCCGCAGAGCAAGCCTAGGGTCTCTGTTTGCCGCGTGGGAATCAGCCGGCTGTGCTGTTGCTTGCCGTGATGCCCCAGCGCGCCAGCGCCGCATCGTCGGCCTCGCGGGCATCGACCCAATGTGCCCCGTCGGGGGTGGTTTCTTTCTTCCAGAACGGCGCCTGGGTCTTGAGGTAATCCATCAGGAAGGCACAAGCCTCGAACGCCGCATGGCGGTGAGCCGAAGCCACCACCACCAGCACGATGGGGTCGCCCGGCTGCAGGGCGCCCACGCGGTGAATCACGGTTGTCGCCTGCAGGGACCAGCGCTGCTGCGCCTCTTGCACCATGTGCGCAATGCTGTGCTCGGTCATGCCGGGGTAATGTTCCAGCTCCAGCGCCTGCACAGCCTGTTCGCCCTGCCCGGCTAGAGCCGCGTTACGGTCGCGGCAAACACCTTCGAAACAAGCCACGGCGCCGATGTCGGTGCGGCCCGAGCGCATGCGGCGCATTTCCTCGCCGGCGTCGAAGCACTCATTCTGGATACGGATGGTGGGGGTGAAGGCGGTCATGGCTGTTCGGTGGCACGCAAGCTCAGCCGCCCGTCACCGGCGGAAAGAACGCCACCTCGCGTCCTGGAATCCAGGGCGATTCAGGCTCGGCCATGATGTGGTCGCAAGCCATGCGCAGGGGCTTGTCCTGGCCAAGTGCGAAGGCGTGGCGGGAACTGCGCGCTGCCAGCCAGGCGCGCACCTCCGCCAGGGTGGTCAGGTTATCGGGCAGCTCCAGGGTCTCGCTGCCCAGACCGACGGCCTCGCGCACGCTGGCGAAATAACGGATGGTGGTTTGCATGGTTGGACTCAAACGAGCAGCTCGGCGAATGGAATGAAGCGCACCGGGTCGCCCACCTTGAAGGTCATGCCAGCCGGATTATCCACCAGGCCATCGCCCCAAACCGTGGAGGTCAGCACCGCGGAGTTCTGGTTGGGGTAGAGCTCGACCTGGCCGTTGGCGTCAAGACGGGCGCGCAGGAATTCGCGGCGCTTGTCGGCCCGGGGCCAGTTCGAGGCGCTGGGCAGCGACAAGCCGCGGTGGGCGAGTAGCTTCGCGCCCTGCAGCGCCAGCAGGAACGGGCGCACGAACACCAGGAAGGTGACGAAGCTGGAAACCGGATTGCCCGGCAGACCGATGAAATGCGCGTTTCCACCAGACGGCCGCCGCACCGCACCGAAGGCCAGGGGCTTGCCGGGCTTCATCGCGATTTGCCACAACGCCAGCTGCCCCAAGGCCTGCACGGCGGGTTTGACATGGTCTTCCCCGCCGACGGAGACGCCGCCGGATGTCAGGATGAGGTCATGCTCCGCTGCCGCGAGCCGCAGCGCGTCTTGCGTCGCGTCCAGCCGGTCGGGCACTTGGCCGAGATCCGTCACGGCACAACCCAGGCCCTGGAGCAGGCCGCTCAGCAGGAAGCGGTTGCTGTTGTAGATGGCGCCCGGCGGCAGCGGCTCGCCGGGCATGATGAGTTCGTCGCCGGTGGACAGCAGGGCCACGCGTGGGCGTGGCGCCACTTGCAGCGTGGCGACGCCGACTGACGCCGCCTGCCCCAGATCCTGCGGCCGCAGGCGGTGGCCGCGCTCCAGCACCACGCTGCCGGCCTGCACGTCGCAGCCACGTGGGCGCACCCATTCACCCGGCTTGGGTGCGTGCTGCAGGGTGACGACATCGCCGTCGGCCACGCATTGCTCCTGCATCACCACGGCATCGGCTCCATCGGGCATGAAGGCGCCCGTGAAAATGCGTGCGGCCTCGCCCGGCTGAAGCGGCTGGCCCACATGGCCGGCGGCAATGCGCTGGCCCATATGCAGCCGGGTGCCGGGGCTGATGACGTCGGCGCTGCGCACGGCGTAGCCATCCATCTGGGTGTTGGCAGCAGGCGGCACATCGACGGGGCTGCGCACCTCGGCAGCCAGCACGCGTCCCAGGGCTTGCAGGACGGCCACCGACTCCGCGCGGCCCAACGGACGTGCCGCCTGAAGCAGCGCTTGCAAGGCGGCATCCACCTCCATCAGAGCAGTGTCATGAGCTTGCATCGGAGCGGTGAAAAAGCAGGTGGTTGTCGAGCAGCCATTGGGCCACGGCGGCGGGTTGGTTGATGTCGAGAATGGTGGCAGTGGTGGGTTGCGGCAAGCTGTGCAGGTCGTCCGTGGCGATGGCGAGGATACGCGCGTCGTCGGGATAGCACACCGGCTTGCCGGCGTTTTGCCGCCAGACCTCGATTTTAGGAATGGGGGCGTGCTTGAAGCCCTCCACCAGGACCCAATCCACCTTGTGCAGCATGGGCAAGAGCTCATCGACGGTGTGTTCGACCGGCTTCGCGGACTCGCGCTGCAGCGCCACCAGATACGCGGACGCGACCAGCACCTCGTGCGCGCCGGCTTTGCGGTGGCGCCAGGAGTCCTTGCCGGGATGGTCGATGTCGAAGTTGTGATGCGCGTGTTTGATGACCGAAGCGACGAGGCCGGCCCGTCTCAAATGGCCAACGAGCTGCTCGACCAGGGTGGTCTTGCCGCTGCCGGAATAGCCCGCAAAACCGACCACATGCAGCGGTCTCTCGTCCTGCGGCAGCTCAGACATGCTCGGCGATATAGGCCTTGAGCGCATCGACATCCGGCTTCATGACGACGAATTTCTGTGGTCGCTGCTCCAGGCTCTCGGCTGCTGCCGGACGCTGTGGCTCCTGGCCGATGGCTTCCACCAGCGTCGCCGAGAACTTGGCCGGCAGCGCGGTTTCCACCACCAGCATGGGAACGCCCGGCTCCAGGTGAGCGTGCGCCACGGCCACGCCATCGGCGGTATGCGGGTCGATCATCACGCTGCTGCGCTCCCACACTTCGCGGATGGTCTGCAGCCTGAGGGCGTGGTTGCTGTGGCCGGAAACGATCTCGGCCTGCATGCGGGAGAACGCCGGGTCATGCGACACATCGAAATGCCCTTGCTCGCCGAGCCGGCGTTCGAACAGGTCGCGCGTACGGGCGGAATCGCGCCCCAGCATGTCGAACATATAACGCTCGAAGTTCGAGGCCTTGGAAATGTCCATCGACGGGCTGGAGGTGTGATGGGTTTCGGCCGTGCCGCGCGGCCGGTACACGCCACTGCGAAAGAATTCGTCCAGCACGTTGTTCTCGTTCGTGGCCAGCACCAGGCGGTGGATGGGCAGGCCCATTTGCCGCGCCACATGGGCGGCGAGGATGTTGCCGAAATTGCCCGACGGCACGGCGAAAGACAGCGGCTCGCCGACACCACGCACGCTGCGCAGATAGCCCGCGAAGTAATACACCACCTGGGCCACGACCCGCGCCCAGTTGATGGAATTGATGGTGCCGATGCGCTTGGTGCGCTTGAAGCTCAGATCGCTCGACACCGCCTTGACCATGTCCTGGCAGGCGTCGAACACATCCTGCACGGCGATGTTGTGGATGTTGGCGTCCGCCAGGCTGTACATCTGTGCCGTCTGGAACGGGCTCATCTTGCCGAACGGCGAGAGCATGAACACGCGAATGCCGCGGCGCCCGCGCATGGCGTATTCGGCGGCGCTGCCGGTGTCTCCCGAGGTCGCGCCGAGGATGTTGAGTTCCTGCCCGCTCTTCGCCAAGGCCTGCTCGAACAGCCGCCCCAGCAGTTGCATGGCCATGTCCTTGAAGGCCAGCGTCGGCCCTTCGGACACGCCGAGAAGACTGATCCGCGCGTCCAGCGGTTTGATGCGCACCACCTCGGCGCTGCCAAAGACCTCGGCGGTGTAGGTGGCCCGCACCAAGGCACGCAGGGCCGCGGCGTCCATCGGTTCGACATAGGGCTGCAGGATCTCGAAGGCCAGCTCGGGATAGCTCAAGGTCTGCAGGCGGCGCAAATCATCCAGGCTGAAACGCGGATAGTGCTCGGGCAGATACAGCCCGCCATCGGGCGCCAGGCCCTCGAGCAGGATGTCGTCGAACTGACGCTGCGCGGCCTCGCCGCGGGTGCTCAAGTAAAACATCAGCGCAACTCCTCTTTGCGCAGGCGCACGATGGGCGCAAGCACGGTGTCGAGTTGCTGGATGCGCGCCAGGGCCTGGTTCATCTGGCGCTCCAGGGTCTCGTGGGTCAGCAAAATGACGTCGGTGTGCTGGTCGTTCTCGCCCGATGGGCGTTGCAGCAGCGCGTCGATGGACATGCCGCATTCGGCCAGGATGTGGGTGATCTCAGCCAGCACGCCGGCTTCGTCGCGCACGCGAATGCGCAGGTAGTACGCGGTGGTCACGCGCTCCATCGGCAGAATCGGCGTATTTGCCAACGCCCCCGGTTGGAAAGCCAGGTGCGGTACGCGGTGTTCGGGGTCGGCGGTATGAAGGCGCGTGACGTCCACCAGGTCGGCGATGATGGCTGAAGCGGTGGGTTCGGACCCGGCGCCCTTGCCGTAGTAGAGCGTTGCGCCGACGGCGTCGCCCTGCACCACAACGGCATTCATGGCACCTTCCACATTGGCCACGAGCCGGATTGCCGGAATGAGTGTGGGATGCACGCGCAACTCGATGCCCTCGGGCGCACGCCGCGTGATGCCCAGCAGTTTGATGCGATAACCCAGCTGCTCGGCATAGCGGATGTCGGCCGCGTCGAGATGCGTGATGCCCTCCACATGCGCCTTGTCGAACTGCACCGGAACACCGAAGGCGATGGCGCAGAGGATGGTGATCTTGTGCGCGGCGTCGATGCCCTCGATGTCGAAGGTCGGGTCGGCCTCGGCGTAGCCCAGGCGTTGCGCTTCCCGCAGCACGACATCGAAGCTCAAGCCCTTGTCGCGCATTTCCGAGAGGATGAAGTTGGTGGTGCCGTTGATGATGCCGGCCACCCACGCGATGCGATTGGCCGCCAGCCCCTCGCGCAGCGCCTTGATGATGGGAATGCCGCCTGCCACCGCCGCCTCGAATGCCACCATCACGCCCTTGGCATGCGCTGCGGCAAAAATCTCATTGCCATGCAGCGCGATCAGCGCCTTGTTCGCGGTCACCACATGCTTGCCAGCGGCAATCGCGGCGAGCACCAATTCGCGCGCCGGTGAAATGCCGCCGAGCAGTTCCACCACGATGTCGATATCGGCTCGGGTGGCAAGCTCCATGAAGTCCTGCGTGATGGGCAACGTGGTGCCGATGGACAGGCGCGCCTTCTCCGGATTGCGCGCGGCGACCGCCGCCACCGCAATGCCGCGGCCAGCGCGGCGGCGCAATTCTTCCTGGTTGCGCTCGAGCACCTTGACGACCCCTGAGGCCACCGTACCCGCACCCAGCAGGGCGATTTGAATTGGATTCATCGTGTTGAACGAAGTGGGGAAAGACCCGGCGCCAAAACGCTGGGCAGCATCAAGCTGCAATGCGCTTGCTTTTACGCTGATGTTCGAGAAACCGCGCGATGCGGCCGATGGCCTCGGTCAGGTCATCGGCATTGGGCAGGAACACCAGACGGAAATGGTCTGGGCGTGGCCAGTTGAAACCCGTCCCCTGCACAATCAGCACCTTTTCCTCGGCCAGCAAATCGTAGGCAAATTGCTGATCGTTGACGATGGGGTAGATCTTCGGGTCCAGCCTGGGGAACATGTACAACGCAGCTTTGGGCTTGACCACGCTCACGCCGGGAATCTGCGTCAACAGCTCATAGGCAAGATCGCGCTGCTTGGTCAGGCGGCCATTCGGCGCCACCAGATCCTTGATGCTCTGGTAGCCGCCCAGCGCGGTCTGGATGGCGAGCTGTCCCGGCGTGTTGGCGCACAGGCGCATGGACGCCAGCATCGCCAGGCCCTCGATGTAATCGCGCGCATGGCGCTTGTTGCCCGACACCACCATCCAACCCGAACGGTAGCCGCAGGCGCGGTAGTTTTTCGACAGCCCGTTGAAGGTGACGAACAGCACATCGTCGGCCAGCGAAGAAAGACTCAGATGCGCATTGCCGTCGTACAAGGTTTTGTCATAAATCTCATCGGCAAACACCACCAGTTCGTGCTCGCGCGCCACCTGCACCAGTTCCAGCAGCAACTCCTTGGGGTAGAGCGCGCCGGTTGGGTTGTTCGGGTTGATGACGACCAGGGCCTTTGTATTCGGCGTGATTTTCTTGCGAATGTCGGCGATGTCCGGATACCAGTCGGACTGCTCGTCGCAGATGTAATGCACCGGCTTGCCGCCCGACAGCGAAACCGCGGCGGTGTAGAGCGGGTAGTCGGGCGCGGGAATCAGGACCTCATCGCCATTGTTGAGCAAGGCGTTCATGCTCATATTGATGAGCTCGGACGCGCCATTGCCGATGAACACATCGTCGATGCTCACCCCAGCCACACCTTGCTCCTGGGTGTAGTGGACGATGGCCTTGCGTGGCGCGAACAAGCCCTTCGAATCGGTATAGCCGGCGGCCTGCGGCAGGTTGTGAATCATGTCCTGCACGATTTCATCCGGCGGATCAAACCCGAACACAGCCAGATTGCCAATGTTCAGCTTGATGATCCGCTGGCCGTCCTCTTCCATCTGTCGCGCTTTGTCCAGCACCGGACCCCGGATGTCGTAGCAGACATCCGCCAACTTGTTCGACTTCCGAAATTCCCGCACATAACCTCCATGGACCCGATTTGTCCTCGATTCAGCCCTGGACTTGGGCCGCCCACAGGCCCGACAGCATTGGACCGAACCCTATAATCTAACGTGTTTGCAAGCGCCATCCCCAAGGCGGAACCCCTATTTCATGAAGCTGCAACCGGATTCGAACCAGGCCCAGTTCACCATTTCCGCACAAGGCCCCGGCTTCGTGGAGGTCAACGGCGTGCGCTATGCGCATGGCATCTGCCTTGGCTCCGACATGCCGCCCGAGGTCTGGGGTCAAGACGGCTTCACTGCCCTTGCCGAAAGCCATTTCGCTCGCCTGGTTGAAAGCGAGCCGGAAATCATCATTGTCGGCACCGGAAGCCGTCAACAGTTCCCGAAACCTGCACTGTTGCGCGTGTTGATGGAGCATGGCATCGGTTTCGAGGTCATGAACACGGCTGCAGCCTGCCGGACCTACAACATCCTCGCCGCTGAGGGCCGCAGGGTCGTGGCCGGACTGATGGTTGGTCCTCTGCTGGATACGCCTATTGCTGCACGCGGCGATGATTTGTAACTCCACTTGCTAAAATGCGCATTGTTGTTTGACGGGTGACTTCGGCAGGCGTGGGCGTTCAGCCCGCAATGCGGTAACGGTGGGGTTCATTCATCAGCCGTTACCGACCTGTACGGCCCGCTATCAGGAGACTTCATGGCTTTGGTGCTTAACAAGCTTGTTCCGGATTTCGAGGCTACGGCCACCAGCGAAATCAAATTCAGCCCAAAAAACTATCAGGGCAAAAAACTCATCCTGTATTTCTACCCCAAGGACATGACGCCGGGATGCACCACCGAGGCCATGCAGTTTCGTGACCTCTATGCGGAGTTCGAAGCGGCAGGCGCCGTCATCTTCGGTGTCTCGCGCGACAACCTGGTCTCGCACGACAAATTCCGCACTCACCTCGAATTGCCCTTCGACCTGATTGCCGACACCGAAGAAAAGCTTTGCCACATGTTCGGCGTGGTGAAGAACAAGATCATGTACGGCAAGAAGGTCAAGGGTATTGAGCGCAGCACTTTCTTGTTCGACGCCGAGGGTGTTCTCCGTGAGGAATGGCGCGGCGTCAAGGTGGCCGGTCACGTTGAAGAAGTGCTCGAAGCCGTACGCCAACTTTGAATCCAGCAGGACACAGGCCTCTGTCCGCCGCGCAAGCTTTGCCATGCGCAAAATGGCTGGTATGTCGCCAGTTGGTCCGTGTCGCAAACCACACAACCGCTTTTCGGTCATAGCTGAAAGCGGTTGTGTGCTTTGCGGCCCCCGTTTTCGCTAACGTCTAGCCCTCGCCTGCGCCCCTTCCCACCAGTTCATCGCCATGCCCCTGCCCCAGCCCCCCACGAAACTCGGTTCCCTCGTCAAAGCCTCGTCGGTGCCCGATGACCAGGCGGTGGCTGCGCGCCCCAACCAGACGCGCAACGCTGTTCCAGCCAAGCCAGCACAAACCCGTACGGCCGAGCGCATTCGGCCCAATGCCGAGGTTTCGTCCCATCCAGCACCTTCATTTGCGCTGGCCACCAGCACATTGGAGGCATCCGCGGACGCCCGGCCCAGCAAGCCCAACGCACCGCGCAAAGCTGCCAAGCGAGTTGCCGAAAAGACAGCAGAAGTGGCGAAGTTATTCGTGCTGGACACCAATGTCCTGATGCACGATCCGACCTCTTTGTTCCGCTTCGAAGAGCACGATGTGTACCTACCCATGATCACGCTCGAAGAGCTGGATGGGCACAAGAAAGGCATGTCCGAGGTGGCCCGCAACGCACGCCAGGCCAGCCGGGAGTTGGACGCGCTGGTGGCCGGTGTCGAGGGCGGCATCGAGTCGGGCATCAGGCTGGATCACACCGGTCACCGCGAAGCGCGCGGCCGGCTGTTTTTCCAGACCCGCGCGCACGAAGCACGCTTGCCCGAGGCCCTGCCGCAAGGCAAGGCCGACAACCAGATTCTGGCCGTCCTGCAGGCGTTGACACAGGCGCATACCGAGCGACCCGTGGTGCTGGTGTCCAAGGACATCAATATGCGTGTGAAGGCACGTGCCCTGGGCCTGCACGCGGAAGACTATGCCAACGACAAAACGTTGGACGACGCGGACTTGCTCTACACAGGCGTCTTGCCGCTACCGGCCGATTTCTGGGAGCAGCAGGCACAGTCGGTGGAGAGCTGGCAGCAAGGCGGTCAACCCTTCTACCGTCTGCAGGGACCACTGGTTTCAGCCATGCTGGTGAACCAGGCGGTGTACTGGGAGTCGCCCAGCGCCACGCCCTTGTATGCAAGGGTGAAGGAAATTCGTGCATCCACCGCGGTGCTGCAGGTCATCCGCGACTTCAGCCATCAGAAGAACGGTGTCTGGGGCGTCACGGCGCGCAACCGTGAACAGAATTTCGCGCTGAATCTGCTGCTCGACCCGGAAGTGGATTTCGTCACCCTCACGGGCCACGCCGGCACCGGCAAGACCTTGCTCGCGCTGGCGGCAGGCCTCTATCAGGTGCTGGAGGAGCGACGCTACAACGAAATCATCATCACCCGGGTCACGGTTCCGGTCGGCGAAGACATCGGTTACCTGCCGGGCACCGAAGAAGAAAAAATGTCCCCCTGGATGGGCGCGCTTGACGACAACCTCGAAGTGCTGAACCAGTCTGGCGGAGCATCCCAGGGGGGTGAATGGGGGCGTGCCGCGACGCAAGAACTCATCCGCTCGAAGATCAAGATCAAGAGCATGAACTTCATGCGCGGTCGCACCTTTCTGAACAAATTCGTCATCATCGACGAAGCCCAGAACTTGACGCCCAAGCAAATGAAAACGCTGATCACGCGCGCCGGCCCCGGCACCAAGATCATCTGCATGGGCAATATCGCACAGATCGATACACCCTACCTCACCGAGGGCAGCTCAGGTCTGACCTATGTGGTCGACCGTTTCAAGGGCTGGAAGCACAGCGGGCACATCACCCTGGCGCGCGGCGAACGCAGCCGTCTGGCCGATCACGCCACGGAAATTTTGTAAGCCCGGCGCATGGCATTCAAGGGGTGGCAGACCATCCGGTTTGTCGCCCCTTCTTCTCAGAACTCGCGCGCCAGATTCTCGAACCGCGTGAGTTGCCGCAGGAATGCAAGATTGACCACGCCGATCGGGCCATTACGCTGCTTGGCGATGATGATCTCGGCAACGCCCTGATCCTTCGAGTCCTTGTTGTAGACCTCGTCGCGGTAGATGAACAGAATCACGTCGGCATCTTGCTCGATGGCGCCGGATTCGCGCAGATCGCTCATCACCGGACGGCGGTCGGTGCGTTTTTCCAGATCGCGGTTGAGCTGCGACAAGGCGATCACCGGGCATTGCAATTCCTTGGCCAGGGCCTTGAGTGAACGGGAAATCTCGGAAATTTCAGTCGCGCGATTCTCGCCTTCGCGTGACGAGGTCATGAGCTGCAAATAATCGACCACGATCAAGCCAAGCTTGCCGCACTGGCGAGCCAAACGCCTGGAGCGCGCGCGGACCTCCAGCGGGTTGAGCGCCGGCGACTCGTCGATATGGATTTGCACCTCGTCCAGGCGCTCGATGGTCTCGGGTAGGCGCGACCATTCGTCTTCCGTGAGCTGTCCAGTGCGCAGATGCGATTGATCGATGCGTCCCAGGGAACCAACGATGCGCAACACCAATTGCGAAGCTCCCATCTCCATACTGAACACAGCCACCGGCAATTGCTCGTTGACGGCCACATGCTCGGCAATGTTGATGGCGAGCGAGGTCTTGCCCATGGAGGGTCGACCCGCGATGATGACGAGATCGCCTGCCTGCATGCCGGCCGTCATGCGGTCCAGATCGGCAAAGCCCGTGGCCACGCCGGTGATGTCGGAGCCGCCATGCTCGGAGAGTTGCTGCACGCGGTCGAGCAATTCGCCGAGCAACTGCTTCATGGGCTGAAAACCAGCCTTGCCGCGGGCGCCGGCTTCGGAAATGGCAAAGATTCGCGACTCCGCTTCATCCAGAATCTGCTGCACCGCCCTACCCTGCGGGTTGAGCGCGCTCTGGGCTATTTCGTCGCTGATGGTGACGAGATTGCGCAAAATGGCGCGTTCTCGAACGATTTCTGCATAGCGGCGGATGTTTGCCGCACTCGGCACACCCTGCGCCAATGCATTGAGGTAGACGAGGCCGCCGCAAGACTCCGCCTGGCCATGCAGCTGCAAGGCCTCCAGCACGGTGATGACATCCGCGGGCTTGGTGGCCTGGATCAACCCGCTGATGGCTTGATAGATCAGCCGATGCTCATGACGATAGAAAAAATTGACATGCAGGATGTCGGCAACGCGGTCGAAGGCCTGATTGTCGAGCATGAGCCCACCCAAAACCGACTGCTCGGCCTCGGCCGAGTGCGGAGGTGTGCGCAAACCCTCGAGGGTGGAATCCATCATGGCAGGCATGGTGACGAGCTTATCAGTGGGAACGGGTGTGGAAGCAATGGATGGCCGATGGTTGGCAATCGGAGACAAAAAAGCCGCGCTCGTGCGCGGCTTTTTTGCTGAAGCGGGAGAACCCTCAGGCGTGCTCGCCCAGCACCGCAACGGTGATGGCCACGGTCACGTCGGTGGTCAGCACCACGTCCACCGCATGGTCGCCCACGGTTTTGAGCGGACCATCCGGCAAGCGCACGGCGGCTTTCGCGACGTTGAAACCTTGCTTGCCCAGGGATTCGGCAATGTCGTGGTTGGTGATGGAACCGAACAAGCGGCCATCAACGCCGGCTTTCTGCACCAGTTGCACCGTCAAGCCTTCCATCTGCACGGCGAGAGCTTGGGCAGCGGCCAATTTGTCGGCAGCCAACTTCTCCAGTTCAGCGCGCTTGGCTTCGAATTCACGCAAGGCCTGGGCCGTGGCGGTGCGTGCCTTGCGCTGAGGAATCAGGAAGTTACGGCCATAGCCGTCCTTCACTTTGACCACATCGCCAAGATTGCCGAGGTTGGTCACTTTTTCGAGCAGAATGATTTGCATGGGAATTGTCCTTGGCTGTTCAGCTCTTGTGCTGGTCGGAGAACGGCATCAGGGCCAAAAAGCGCGCACGCTTGATGGCCGTATTGAGTTGACGCTGGAAAATCGAGCGCGTGCCGGTCAGGCGTGCAGGAATGATCTTGGCATTTTCAGCCAGGAATTCGCGCAGCGTGTCCAGGTCCTTGTAGTCAATCTGCTTGACACCGGCGACGGTGAAGCGGCAGAAGCGCTTGCGCTTGAACAGCGAAGATTGCTGGTTGCGTTTGGGTTTGTTCTTACGGTCGGTCTTCTTGAAATAGGCCATGTTCAGGCTCCAAAATCCATTCGGTAATGTTCAGCTTCAGGGTTCGAGATCCACGGCGGTTGGGCATCAGATAGCCTGCAAGATGGAGAAGCTGGCCTGCTTGCACATGCTGAAGTTTGCGCGCCATGAGGGAGAAAGCGACGCATTGCAACTCCAGTTCGATCTGCTGCACGTGGCTGGCAAGGGCTTGTGTGGATGCGTGGTTCACACGCAAATCCAGCGCCTCGACGCCAGCCGGTGTGTAGCGCAGCGCGCCGCGCTCGATCACCGTTGCGAGAATCTCGAGTCGGTTGATGCTCAGGCAACTTGCTCCGGCTGTGCTTTGCGGGCCTCTTCGCGCTCAACCGAACGCATCATGACGGATGGCTGGGTCTCGGCCTTGTCCATCTTGACGATCAGGTGGCGCAGCACAGCATCGCTGAACTTGAAACCATGTTCCAGTTCCTGCAACACATCCTGATTGGCCTCGATGTTCAGGCACAGATAGTGGGCCTTGGCCAGTTTCTGAATCTGATAGGCCATTTGACGACGGCCCCAATCCTCGAAGCGATGAACCACGCCTCCCTTGCTGGTCACCACGCTTTTGTAGCGCTCGACCATCGCGGGGACTTGCTCGCTCTGGTCAGGGTGAACGATGAGAATGATTTCATAATGACGCATATGGACTCCTTCTAACCCACGGGGGGTTTCTTTGCGGATAAAGCCGCCCAGGGCGTCAGTCCCAGTGCGGCAAAGAAAACGTTTGATTATAGATTAGTGCGCTGGGTTGACGGCCAAAGCTTGCCAAGTGGCAACCACGGTGTCCGGATTCAGCGAGATCGACTCGATACCTTGATCCATCAGCCAGCGCGCCAAATCGGGGTGATCGGACGGGCCCTGGCCGCAGATGCCAACGTATTTGCCGCTGGCCAGGCAGGCACCGATGGCCTGCTTGAGCAAGGCCAGCACGGCCGGGTCGCGCTCATCAAAAGCCTCGGCAACCAGCCCCGAGTCACGGTCCAGGCCCAGGGTGAGTTGGGTCAGGTCGTTCGACCCGATGGAGAAGCCATCGAAGAATTCGAGAAAGTCGGCCGCCAGCACGGCGTTCGATGGCACCTCGCACATCATGATGAGCCGCAAGCCGTTCTCGCCGCGTTTGAGCCCGTTGCGCGACAACAGTTCGATCACCCCGCGCGCTTCCTTCAAGGTCCGCACGAACGGCACCATGATCTCCACATTGGACAGGCCCATCTCGTCGCGCACACGCTTGAGGGCGATGCATTCCATCTCGAAGCTCTGAGCGAAGTCGCGCGAGACATAGCGTGATGCGCCGCGGAAACCCAGCATGGGGTTTTCCTCATCGGGCTCGTAGCGCGAACCGCCGATGAGCTTTTTATATTCGTTCGACTTGAAGTCCGATAGGCGGACGATGACGGGCTTCGGGTAGAACGCGGCACCGATGGTGGCGATACCTTCGGTGAGTTTGTCGATGTAGAACGCGCGCGGACTGGCGTGGCCGCGCGCGACGCTTTCCACCGCCTTCTTCAAGTCGGCGTCGACGTTGGGATACTCAAGCACGGCGCGCGGGTGGACTGCAATGTTGTTGTTGATGATGAATTCCAGACGGGCCAGACCGACACCGCCATTGGGAATCTGGGAGAAGTCGAACGCCAGTTGGGGATTGCCGACATTCATCATGATCTTGACGGGGATGTCCGGCATCTCGCCGCGCCTGACCTCGGTCACCGACGTCTCCAGCAACCCTTCGTAGACGATGCCTGTATCGCCTTCGGCGCAGGAGACGGTGACCAACATGCCATCCTTGAGCAAGTCGGTCGCATCGCCACAACCGACGACTGCCGGTATGCCGAGTTCGCGCGCAATGATGGCAGCGTGGCAGGTGCGTCCGCCACGGTTGGTGACGATGGCCGACGCCTTTTTCATCACCGGTTCCCAGTTCGGGTCGGTCATATCGGTGACGAGGATGTCGCCAGCCTGCACCTGATCCATTTCGGCCACGGAATCGACCACCCGGACTGGGCCGGCTCCGATTTTTTGGCCGATCGCACGTCCGGTGACGAGAGACGTACTTTTCTGCATCAGCGTGAAGCGCTGTTCGGCACGCCCATGCGCGCGCGATTTCACGGTTTCAGGCCTTGCTTGAAGAATATAGATCTGGCCATCCTTGCCGTCCTTGCCCCATTCGATGTCCATCGGTCGCCCATAGTGCTGTTCGATGGTCAGCGCGAAGGCGGCCAACTCGGTGGCTTCGGCGTCGCTCAGGCTGTAGCGGTTGCGCAGTTCTGCGGGCGTGTCCACGGTTTGCACGAGACGATCCGAGCCGGCTGGCGCAAATTCCATGCGGATGAGCTTCGAGCCCAGATTGCGGCGAATGACGGCCGCCTTGCCAGCGCGCAGCGTCGGTTTGAAAACATAGAACTCGTCGGGATTGACAGCGCCCTGCACCACCGTCTCGCCCAGGCCATAGGACGAGGTGATGAAGACCACGTCCTCGAACCCGGACTCGGTGTCCAGGGTGAACATCACACCCGCGGCGCCAAGATCGCTGCGCACCATGCGCTGGATGCCCGCGGAAAGCGCAACCTGGTGATGCTCGAAACCCTGATGCACGCGGTAGGAAATCGCGCGGTCGTTGAACATCGAGGCGAAGACATGTCGAACTTTGTCGAGTACGGCGTCGATGCCGGTGACGTTGAGGTAAGTTTCCTGCTGACCCGCGAACGAGGCGTCTGGCAAGTCTTCGGCGGTTGCCGAGGAGCGCACGGCGAAGCTGGCGTCAGGTTGAGCGGCGGACAGCGCGCTGAAATGCTCGCGGATGGCGGCTTCCAGCGCGGCGGGTAGCGGCGTATCGCTGACCCACTGCCGGATGTTGGCTCCCGTACGTGCCAGGACGCGCACATCGTCGGCATCCAGGTGGTCGAGCGCCTGCTTGATGCGTGCGTCCAGCCCTCCTTGCTGCAGAAACTGGCGGAATGCGAAGGCCGTGGTGGCGAAACCACCGGGCACGCGAACACCACTTGCCGTCAGTTGACTGATCATTTCACCGAGCGAGGCGTTCTTGCCCCCCACCACCTCGACGTCCTGCATCCTCAACTTCTCGAATGGCACCACCCAGTCGGTGTCGCAAAAGCGCACCTGGCTTTGATTTGACATGAACAACCCTCAATAGAATGAAAGAAATCTGGGCAAGTCCTGCGAGGGCTTGGCAAACACGGGGGCTGCACCGGTTGTTTTTGCTGTTTTGATGTAGCCGCGGTGCTTGAGGGCGCGCGAAAAGGCGAAGTCCTGCAGGCGAGTCTTGACTCTGATTCTAAAGCCCGGACCGGCTTTCTTCGGTGCAACGCAACATGCCTAATCGTTCAGTCTTTTTCGTCTCGGACGGAACCGGGATCACCGCCGAAACCTTCGGCAATTCCATCCTTGCGCAATTCGACGCCCAGCCCCATCGCGTGCGCCTGCCCTTCGTCGACACGGTGGAGAAGGCGCATCAGGCGGTGGAGCGCATCAACCTGGCCACGCGCAACGAGGGGCGTCCGCCGGTTGTCTTCATCACCCTGGTGAACACCGAGGTGCTTCAGGTCATCCGTTCTTGCAATGGCTTGGTGATGGATATGTTCACGACCTTCGTCGAGCCGCTGGAAATCGCCTTCGGCATCAAGTCCAACCACCGCATCGGGCAGTTCTCCGACATCGCCAAAAGCTCGCGCTACAACGACCGGATGGACGCGATCAATTTCGCCTTGCTGCATGACGATGGCCAATCGTCGCGCAACTTGGCGCTGGCCGATGTCATCCTGGTCGGCGTGTCGCGCAGTGGCAAAACCCCAACGTCCTTGTATCTGGCCATGCAGCATGGCGTGCGTGCCGCAAATTACCCGCTGATTCCGGAAGATTTCGCCCGCATGTGCCTGCCTTCGGCGCTGACGCAGCATCGCAGCAAGTTGTTCGGCCTGAGTATCGCGCCGGAGCGCTTGAGCGAAATTCGCCGCGAGCGCAAGCCTGGCAGTACTTATGCCTCTTTGCACAACTGCATGGAAGAGGTCGCCGAGGCCGAGCGCTTGATGCGACGCGAAGGCATACGCTGGCTGTCATCCACACATAAGTCCATTGAGGAAATCGCCACCACGATCCTGCAGCTCATTCGTCCCGACAGGTTGGAATATTGAGATCAACGTCTGGGCCGCGATGCTTCGCTCAAATCCACCCCACGCACTGCTCCTCCCCTCGCCCGACCATGGCCACGACTTCGTACGAAAGCAATAAAAACGAATATCTGCTGGGGTTTGCCTCCACCCAGCAAAACCAGCCTGAGCAGGAGCAGGCGTTGCCGATCAATCCACTGCGACATGAAAACCCGTATGGCGTGGTGATGGTGGATGCCGCGGCTGACATCTCCAGCGCGATGGCGCAGCACCCGCGCCTGCGCGTCCTGCCGTTGGCCATCCAATGGCCTGGGCGCACCTTCATGGACAAGGGCTTGCGGGAAAAACGCGGCGAATTGCGCCATATGGGGCGCGAGCGACTGCGCACGGCGCAAATCGCCGCACCCAGCGTGGAAGGGCTCGAGTACCGCCTCTATCCCAACATCGCCGTCAATGCCGACTGGTTGATCTATATCGGATCCCTGCGCGCGCTCAACGATCCTGCCGCCGCACTGCAAACGCTGCTACTGCAGCATCTGGAAGAAATTCACGAACTGCGGCGCAGTCGTGGGTTGCCGGCCGATCTGCAAGTGCTCTGCCTCGATGGCGGCTCGATGCTCTCGGGCCCTGCTTTGCAGGCGCGCGTTCTGCTGAAAAAACTTGACGCTGGCGAACCAGTCAATCAGGTGGCGCAGACAGCCGCCCAGATGTCGAGCATGACCCGCCAGTGGCTGGTCCCGCGCTATCCGGGGGATATGGCGGCGACACTCTCCAGGTTGGCCAATCCGGCGCTGAACCCTTGGGTGCAGGCCTGTTCATCGGGGATCAACAAACTCTGGAATCCTTACCCGATTTTGTCCAGTGGGCCCGACGGGCTGCATTGCATGTCACGAACCAAACGCTGGCGCACTGCAGTTGCCGCGGTCTTTGCGCACACCGAACAAAGCCTGCTGGAGGGTGGCATTCAAGGGACTTCCATGCAGATCAGTTTTGATGGCAGCATTCGCGAATTGCAGGCATGGCCCGAATTTGCGCGCCTGCGCCAGCAGGCGGATCACATGCAGGTGCGCCTGCATGTCACCCATATGAGCTTGGCCGGACGTATCTGGGCCTCGTCCGGTTCACTCAGCCTGGCTTTGATGCAAGCGCCCGCAAACCCTGCCGATGCTGAGCCGCCGGCACGTCGTCTTCACGCTGCGCACCAGCTTGGCTGGGGCTGAGTTTGAGACTTGGCGTGCGCCAAAGGCCTCTCAGCCCTCGGCCAGCTGGCGTTGGCGCACACCCTCGAAGAGGCAAACCGCGGCGGCAGAGGCCACATTGATGGATTCGATCGGCCCTGCCTGGGGAATTCGGACGACGGCTGAACATTTGGCCATGAGGTGCTCAGAAATGCCCTGCCCTTCATTGCCGAACACCCAAGTCACGGGCTGATTCAAATCCAACTCATACAAACCCATATCTGCGACGGAAGCCGTGGCGTAGATCGGGCGTGGAACGATGTTCGCAACCTGGTCCCAGGGTGCGTCCTCGAAGATGGGCAAGTAGAAATGGGCTCCCATGGCGGCGCGCAAGACTTTGGGCGTCCATGCTCCAGCCGTGCCTCGCAGCAGATAGACCGCGCCGCAACCGGCCGCAGCTGCCGTGCGCAAGATGGTGCCGACATTGCCCGCATCCTGAATGCGGTCGAGCACGACCGCAGCACCCGGCTTGGGCTTGGCGCCCTTGGGTTTGTCGATCAACATGCCCACTTGCGGGCCATTTTCCACCGTGGAAATCCAGCTGAAGAGGGCGCGATGCAGGATGACCGTGTTCGTGCTCCCAGCGCGCTCGACCAGGGCTGCGATTTCAGGTTGCAGCAGGCCATCGTCAGTCGTCACCAAGGGGTCGGCATGATGGCCGCTATCGAGCGCGGCCTGCACAAGATGAATGCCTTCGAGCCAGACTTGGCCGAGGCGTTTGACCGCGCCGGGTTCGCTGCTCAGCGCGCGCAGTGTTTTGACCAATGGGTTTTCAGCGGAAATGATGCGCTTCACGGCGGCCTTCGCTCAAGGTTGGATCAGGTGTCGTATGGGGGAAAAACTGTGGCGATGTTCGGCGCAGGGGCCATGGCGTTGCAAGGCGAGCCGATGCTGCATTGTGCCGTAGCCGAAATGCCGATCAAACCCGTAAACAGGGTGATCCTTGGCTAGGGACTGCATCAGCCGATCGCGGTAGACCTTGGCGATGATGGAGGCGGCACTGATGGCCGGTTGCGTGGCATCGCCGCCGACGATGGCCTGGCAAGGCATGGGCAGTGCAGGCGTGCGATTGCCGTCGACAAGCACGAGATCAGGCTGCAGCTTGAGTGCCGCCACGGCGCGCTGCATGGCCAGTAGCGTGGCTTGAAGAATGTTGATCTGGTCAATTTCCTGGGCACTGGCCCGCCCCAGGCTCCAGGCAAGACAATGCTCGCGGATCTGAATATCCAGGATTTCACGACGCTTGCTGGAGAGCTTTTTGGAGTCAGCCAAACCGGCAATCGGGCAATGGGGATCGAGAATGACGGCTGCCGCGACCACGGGGCCTGCCCAAGTGCCACGCCCCACTTCGTCACACCCCGCGACGTGCGCGACGGACAGTTCGCATTCGGAGTTGGGCCATGCTGGTTGCTGCACGACGGGGATCATCTCATCCAGCCTTGGCAGCTTCGAGAATGGCCTGTGCGGCAAGGCTTGCCGTCGGCCGACGCAACTGCGCATGCAGTTCGGCGAAGCGGTCTTGCAACTGCGCTCGTCGCACGCTGTCTTGCAGCAGCCTTTCGGCCGCTTCGGCCAGTGCGTCGGGGGTGCAGGCATCTTGCAGCAGTTCGGGCACCAGAAACTCGCGCGCAAGAATATTGGGCAGACCAACCCAGGGCTGGTAGCCCTTGCCCGCCATGAGTCGCCGCGACAGCTCGGGCACACGGTAGCCAATCACCATCGGGCGTTTGAACAAAGCGCATTCCAAGGTTGCCGTGCCACTCGCCACCAGGGCCAGGTCGCAAGCGGCCATGACGGCGTGTGACTTGCCATGCGTGAACTGGACCTCGAGTCCCGGCACAGCCTGCAACTGCCGCCGCAGCAAGGGCAGCAGACTCGGGTGCGCGACGGGCAGAACCATACGCGCACCATGACGCTGCTGCAGCCGTCGTGCAGCGCCGAGAAAGCTGGGAGCGATGTGCTGAATTTCCCCAAGCCGGCTGCCGGGCAGAATACCGATGACCAGGGCATCTTGAGCCAGTCCGAGCAACTGGCGCGCGCCATGCCGATCCGGCTGGTCGGGAATCACTTCCGCCAAAGGGTGTCCGATATAGGTGGCACGCACGCGGGTCTGGGCATAAAGCTCAGGCTCGAACGGAAAGACACAGAGCATGTGATCGACCGCCTGGGTAATACCGAGCAGACGTTCGCGCCGCCAAGCCCAGATGGATGGACTGACCAGGTGCACGGTGGGAATGCGGGCTTCGCGCAGACGGCGCTCCAAACCCAGATTGAAATCGGGCGCATCGACCGCGACGAACACGGCAGGTGGCTGGCGCAGCAGGCGTAGACGCAGTTGCCGACGCATCCACAGCAACTCAGGCAGACGTGGCAGCACCTGGGTGTAGCCATTCACGGCCAGGCGCTCGGTCGACCACCAGGCGGTGAAGCCTTGTTCGCGCATGCGCTCGCCACCGATACCTGCGCACGCCACATCAGGCCACACCTGGCGAAGTGCGGCAAGGACATGGGAGGCCAGCAAATCCCCAGACGGTTCCCCGGCGACCATGGCGACGAAGCCGACTGACATGGCAGGAGAGCCGCAGCTTGACTCAGGGGCGAACAATGCCGCGCTTGCTGGCCGCGATGAAACCGAGCAATTGCGCCAGATCTTCGCGACTGCTGGCATGCGTTGCCTGCAACTCGGCCAGCGCGGCCACTGCCTGTTGCAGCGACAAACCCTGGCGATAGAGCTTGCGATACGCCTCGCGCAAAACGGCGATGCGCGCCACATCGAAGCCGCGTCGGCGCAGACCTTCGGCGTTAATGCCGTGAGGCGCCCCAGGGTTGCCTGCGAGCAGCACGAACGGTGGCACGTCCTGCGTGACGACGGAGCTGAGGCCGGTCATCACATGCGCACCGATTTGCACGAACTGATGCACCGCCGTATAGCCACCCAGGACGGCCCAGTCGCCGACATGCACATGCCCGGCCAGTTGTGCGCTATTGGCAAAGACGGTGTGGTTGCCAACCTGGCAGTCGTGCGCCAAGTGCACATAGGCCATGACCCAGTTGTCGTCGCCCAAGCGGGTGACGCCTGCGTCCTGCGCCGTGCCCAGGTTCAGGGTGCAGTATTCGCGAATGGTGTTGCGGTCGCCGATATGCAACTCGGTCGGTTCGCCAGCGTACTTCTTGTCCTGGGGAATGCCGCCGAGCGAGCAGTAAGCGTGAATCTGGTTGTCACGGCCGATACGGGTGCGTCCTTGGACGCAGACATGCGGGCCGATCCCTGTGCCCGCGCCGATTTGGACTTCGGGGCCGATGACGCAAAAGGGCCCGATGCGAACGCTGGAATCGATCTGCGCCTTGCCGTCGACGATTGCCGTGGGATGAATCAAGCTCAAGGCAGCCCCGTCAGTCGATCTGGCGTTCGGTACACATCAACTCAGCCTGCGCCACGATTTCGTCGTCAACCCGCGCCACGGCATCGAACTTGTAGATGCTGCGCATTTGACGAACCATCTCCACCTCGAGCATGAGCCTGTCCCCTGGCACGACCGGACGCTTGAAGCGGGCGCCGTCGATGCCCACCAGGTAGTACACCGAACTCTCCTCGGCACCCTGCTCCAGGGTACCGAAGGCAAGAATGCCAGCAGCCTGTGCCAGAGCCTCAAGGACGAGAACGCCCGGCATGATGGGTTTTTGCGGAAAATGTCCTGAGAAATAGGGCTCGTTGAACGAGACATTCTTGTAACCCAAAATGCGCTTGCCCTTTTCGAACTCCACCACCCGATCGATCAGCAAGAAGGGGTAGCGGTGAGGAAGAAGTTTCTGGATCTGGTTGATGTCAAAAACAATCATGGTTTGGTCGAGTCAGGGAGTGCCTGTGTTTCAAGTTTGTTTTCGAGTTGTCGCACTCGGCTGCGAAGTTGCGACAGATGCCGTAGCGCTGCCGCATTTTCTGACCAGTTCTGGTGGGTATCCAGCGGGAAGGCTCCTGTGTAATGCCCCGGCTGACGCACGGAACGTGAGACCAGTGACATGCCGCCAATCACGACATGGTCCGCAATCTCCAGGTGCCCGGCAATGCCCACGCCGCCGCCGATGAAGCAGTAGGCGCCAATACGCGTGCTACCCGAAACGCCGACGCAACCAGCCAACGCGGTGTGGGGGCCGATTTGTACGTTGTGCGCGATTTGCACCAGATTGTCGATCTTGACGCCGTCGCCAATGCGGGTGTCGTCCAGCGCGCCACGGTCGATGGTCGTGTTGGCGCCGATCTCCACATCGTTGCCAATGCGCACGCTGCCGGTTTGCGGGATCTTGACGCCGGCGCCGTTTTCATCTCGGGCATAGCCAAAGCCGTCCGCCCCGATCACCGCGCCCGAATGCACGATGCAGCGCGCGCCCAAAGTGCAGCCCGCAAGCACCACCGCGCGCGGATGCAAGCGCGTACCTTGGCCAATGATGGCGTTGCGACCAACAAAGCAACCCGCGCCGATATGGGCGGCATCATGGATCACTGCGCCGCGCTCGATCACGGCACATGGGCCAACCACAGCGGTTGGAGCCAGAGCGGCCCCCGCTTCAACCACGGCAGAGGCGTGAACTCCAGCCACTTCAGACTCAGCCTGCAACTCGGCAAACCACTGGGCAAGCCGGGCGTAATACAGGTACGGGTCTGGCGTCAGAATGGCTGCCTGGAAACGTTGCGCCTCGGCCTCCAGATCGGGCGGCATGACCATGCAACCGGCTTGCGTGGTGCTCAGCCACTCACGCTTGCTGCTGTGACTGAGGTAGGCGATGTCGGTTGCGCCGGCGCGCTCGATGGACGCGATGCGCAGAACCTGGTGCTGCGCATCACCCCGCAGGGTGCCGCCCAATGCGGCGACAATCTCGCCAACCCGCAGGCCCTTTGCGGCTCCCAGGGGCTGCTCGCTCATGATTACTTGCTGGAAGCATCCAAGGCCTTCAGGACCTTGTCGGTGATGTCAATGCGAGGGTTAACGTACACGGCATCCTGGAAAATGATGTCGTAGTTATCCTTCTCGGCAATTTCCTTCACGACCTTGTTCGCCTTGTCGAGCACGATGGCCAGGGCGGCATTGCGCTTGGCGTTCAGGTCTTCGCCAAACTCGCGCTGCTTGCGCTGAAAGTCCCGGTTCATGTCCGCCAGTTGTTGCTGGGAGTTGATGCGATCGCTATCCGACATCACCGGGCCATCTTTTTCAAGTTTCTGGTTCAGCGCCTTGATCTTGGCGGCCATGTCCTGAAGTTCCTTGTCGCGTTTGGAAAACTCGGATTCGAGTTTTTGCTGCGCGGTTTTCGCCAAGGTTGAATCTTTCAGAATACGTTCGGTATTGATGAAACCGATTTTTCCAGTCGCCCCTGTTGCTGCCACGGGCTTGGCCGGCGCTGACTGAGCGTTGGCGGGCATGCTGGCAAAGAGCGTTGCCGCGCAAAAACTGGCAACAATGGTGTAACGAGTCAGGCAAGTCATCGACATCATGGTGTTTGGGATGGTGATCAGAAGGCGGTACCGACAGTGAACTGGAAGGCTTGCAGCTTGTCGCTGGGCTGCGAACGAATGGGCTTGGCAATGCTGAACTTCAGGGGGCCGATTGGGGAGATCCACGATACCGCCACACCGACTGAAGCGCGCATATCCGACAAGCTGACCTTTTGATTCTCACCCCAGACATAGCCGCTGTCGAGGAAGGTCGACATGCGCAGGCTCTTGTCCGCGCCCGTTCCCGGGAATGGGAACTGGTATTCAAAATCAGCCACGAGCAGTTTGGCCCCCCCAAGTGCATTGCCTTGCGCATCTTGCGGACCCAAGGAGCTTTGCTGGAAGCCGCGTACGGTGCCGATGCCACCGGCATACAGATTCTTGAAAATGGGAAGAGGTCTGCCATTCAAGCCATGGGCATAGCCCACCAGCCCGTTGAATGCCAGGTTGGTCTGCCGGGTGACCGGCAAGAACTGCTGGAATTGATAGGTTGAGCGAACGTAGCGCAAGCTGCTGAATGGGCTGTACTCCACGCTCAGACGCTGGTAGCGCCCATCGGTGGGAACCAGCGCGCTGTTGCGGCTGTCTCGTTGCCAGCCGATGGTCAGAGGAATGCCGGAGGAGGTTTTGCCGAACTGGTTGACGTAGGCGATATAGGAGGCCGGCGCGCCCGGTGCCAGATCGAGGGTGTATTGCTCGAAGCCAGCACCGAAGAACACACGATCGAGTTCGGTGAAGGGCACGCCGAACTGGACATTGAAACCCGGCGTCGTGATCGTGTAGTTGTTGCCCTGACTGGAATAAGGCCGGATGGTGCGATAGTAGGCGTTGACCGTGCGGCTGATCCCGTCTTGGGTGAAATACGGGTTGGTACTGGACACCGACAAGGTTCGGTAATAGCTGGACGTGTTGAAGTCGACGCTCAGGTTGTTACCGCTACCAAAAATATTGTCTTGGCTCACCGAAGCGTTGAATGAGATGCGGTTGGCGCTGGAAAACCCGACGCCCAAGCCCAACATGCCGGTGGGTTTTTCGGTGACATGCATGTCCAAGTCGGCTTGGTCGCTGGTGCCAGGAACCTCGCGGGTACCGAGTGTTGCATCCTTGAAGTAGCCCAGACGATCGACGCGGTCGCGCGATAGCTTGATGCGGTCGACGTCATACCAGGCGTCCTCGAATTGACGGAATTCGCGGCGGATGACTTCGTCGCGGGTCCGGGTGTTGCCGGAGATGTCGATGCGACGGACGTAGATTCGCTTGCCCGGATCGGCATCGATGGTGAAGAAGACCTCGTGCGTTTCACGATTGATCTCGGGCTTGGGCTCGACACGGGCGAAGGCATAACCATAGACGCCGAATTTCTCGACGATGGATTTGACGCTTTCATTGAGCAGCTTGGCACTGTAGATATCGCCCGGCTTGAGCCTCACCAGCGCTCGGAACTCATCGGCCAGACCGAGATAGTTGCCTTCAAGCTTGTAGCCTGAAACCGAGTACTTCACTCCCTCGTGAATGTTGACGGTGATGAATATGCTGTTCTTGTCGGGTGACAGTGCCACCTGGGTCGACTCGATGCGGAAATCGAGATAACCGCGATCGAGGTAATACGAGCGCAAGGTTTCGAGGTCGGCGTTGAGTTTGGCACGCGAGTACTGGTCGGACTTGGTGTACCAGCTCAGCCAGCCGGGGGTGGAGAGCGAGAAAAGGTCGCGCAGATCGCTTTCGCTATAGACCTTGTTGCCGACGATGTGGATGGCACGAATCTTGGCGATCTCACCCTCGGTGACATTGAACAGCACATTGACGCGGTTGCGCTCCAGCGGCGTCACGGTGGTGGTGACCTCTGCCGCGTAGTAGCCCTTCGCCAGATATTGCTGCTTGAGTTCCTGCACCGCCTTGTCGACCAAGGCCTGGTCGAAAGGACGGGCCTCGCCAAGCCCCACCTGGCTGAGCGCCTCGGTCAAGGTTTTTTTCGGAAACTCCTTGGTACCGACGAACTCGACACTGGCGATCACCGGACGTTCTTCCACGATGATGGTGACCACATCGTTGTCGGTGCGGACGCGCACATCCTTGAACAGCCCGGTGGCGAACAGAGCCCGAATGGCGGCAGCGCCGTTCTCCGGGGTGTAGGTGTCGCCCACGCGAAAGGGCAAGTAGCTGAAGACGGTCCCTGGTTCGGTTCTTTGAAGGCCATCGACGCGGATGTCCTTGATGACGAATGTGTCGGCGGCGTAGGCCTGGGCACAGGCCACAGCCAACACGGCCACGGCAGTACCCTGCAATGCGTGACGGAACCTCAAATTAACCTCGGAGTTGGGATCAATGCATGGGCCCGATCAACCGGGCGAAGTCGTTGTAGAGCGCAATGGTCATCATCAGTGCAATGATGACAAGGCCGCCTTGCTGCAGCCTTTCCTGCAAACGCTGGGGAATACTGCGACGCGTAAAACCTTCGATCGCATAATACAAGAGATGCCCCCCATCCAAGACGGGTAGCGGCAGCAGATTCAACACACCCAGACTCACGCTGATGATGGCCAGAAAGCTGATGTAGGACAACCAGCCGAGTTCGGCACTGCGGCCAGCGTAGTCCGCAATGGTCACGGGTCCACTCAGATTGCTGAGGGATGCCTGGCCGATGACCATTTTCCCCAGCGTCTTGAGCGTGAGCGCGCTCAATTCCCAAGTGCGTGAGAAGCCCTGGACCACGGCACCCAGGGGTCCATTCTTGACCACCACGGTTGGAATTTCACCGCCCAGCATGGCCCCAATGCGCCAGACCCGTTGGCCATTCGACGCCAGATGCTGAACTTGGGGACGGATGGTCAAGGCGACGTTTTGTTGCCCGCGCTTCACCAGCAACTGCAGGGGCTTTCCAGCGCTGGCCTGGATGGCCTTGAGCAAGGCTTCAGCCCCACTGATGGCTTTGCCATCCACCTGCGTCACGACATCGCCGGCGCGCATGCCGGCCTTCTCGGCGGGGTCACCGGCGATGGTTTCACGAATCAATGCCGGCGGGCTTTTCAGTCGCAAGCCCCAGGTGGCGAGAAAGTCGGGCTGACTGGCTTTGTCCTCGGCGCCGGCAAAATGCAAGGTGACGTTCGAGGTGGCACCGTCAGCCGCCCTGAGCTGCATGCTCACGGTTTTCCCGTCCATGGCCGCAGTGAGCAATTGCAACTGCAGATCGGACCAGGACTGCACGGTCTGGGTACTGCCGTCGGCCGTGATGGCAACAACCTGATCGCCTGCGCGCACCCCGGCAACTGCCGCCGGACTGCCAGCAGCAGGGTCGCCCAAGAGGGCAACAGGCTGACGCACGCCGACGAATGCAACCACCGCAAACAGCGCCACCGCCAGCAGCAGATTGGCAGCAGGGCCCGCCGCCACGATGGCGGCGCGTTTGAACAGAGACTGGCGGTTGAAGGCGCGCGGCACATCGGCGGCAGGGACATCGCCTTCGCGTTCATCGACCATGCGCACGAAGCCACCCAACGGAATGGCGGCGATGACGAATTCAGTCTGGTCGGGTCCACGCTTCCACTTCAACAACGGCTTGCCAAAGCCAATGGAAAAGCGCAGCACCTTCACCCCGGCAGCCACCGCCACGCGGTAATGCCCATACTCATGAATCGCGATGAGCAGGCCGAGAGCGAAAAGAAAGGCAAGCACAGTGACCATCCGATACTCCTCAGGGCAACGCGCGACTTGCGGTGCCAACGTGGATTGTGCCTCGCTTCAAGGAACCAGGGTGTTGATACGGGACTGAGCCTGCTGGCGTGCCTGCTGGTCGAGTTCCAGCAGGCCGTCAAGGTTGCGCACAGCGTTGAGATTGACGTCGTTCAGTGTGTCGGCGTTCACGCGATGAATATCGGTGAAGCGCATCCGCCCCTGAAGGAAAGCCTCGACCGCCGTTTCGTTGGCGGCGTTGAGCACGGCACAGGCTCCCATGGGCATGGAGAGGGCGGCGTAGGCCAGTTGCAAACCGGGAAAACGCTGGGGGTCCGGCAATTCGAAATCAAGACGGCCGATGCGCGCCAAGTCCAGCCAGGATGCACCAGAAGTCATGCGCTGCGGGTAGGACAAACCGTAGGCGATCGGAGTGCGCATATCGGGCATGCCGAGTTGCGCCACAACCGAGCCGTCGTGATAGCCAACCATGGAATGCACGATGCTTTGGGGATGGATCAGCACCTGGATTTGCGCTGGCTGCATGCCGAACAAGTGATGCGCTTCGATGACTTCGAGCGCCTTGTTCATCATGGTGGCGGAATCCACCGAGATTTTTCGCCCCATGCTCCAGTTCGGGTGGGCGCAGGCTTGATCGGGGGTGATGTCGCGCAGCGTCGATGTGTCGGCCTGGCGGAAAGGTCCGCCGGATGCCGTGAGCGTGATGTCGCGCACGCTGCTCCGCCAGTGACTGCGCTCATCCGGCAGGCTTTGCAGAATGGCGCTGTGCTCGCTGTCGATGGGAATGAGCAGCCCACCACCTTGCTGCATGGCCTGCATGAAAAGCTCACCCGCCACCACCAGCGACTCCTTGTTGGCCAGCAACACGCGTTTGCCGGCACGCGCGGCGGCAATGCTCGAGGCAAGCCCCGCAGCCCCGACGATCGCAGCCATCACGATATCGGTCTCGACCGCTTGCGCGACTTGCACATGGGCCGCGTCGCCTTGCAGAACTTCGGTCTTGCTGCCATGAGACCGAAGGGCCGTTTGCAGGCGTTGGGCCGCTGCAGCATCGCTCAGCACGGCCAGGCGCGGGGCAAAACGCAGGCATTGCGCCAACAGCAGATCGTCACGCCTTTGAGCACCCAGCGCGTACACCTCGAAGGCTTCAGAGTGCAGGGCCAGCACCTCCAGCGTGCTTTGGCCGATGGAGCCGGTGGAGCCGAGAATCGCGACGCGTTTCATGCCATGAATAGCAGCGCAATGGGCAACAGGGGCAGGAGTGCATCGACCCGGTCGAGCACGCCGCCATGGCCGGGAAGCAGGCCGCTGCTGTCTTTCACGCCAGCATGGCGTTTGAGCAAGGATTCAAACAGATCACCCATGATGCTGAGGGTGACCAACAAAACGGCGCTGACCAGCATCGCAGGCATGCCATACGTTTGATCGATGCGCGCAAGCAAAGTGCCCGACAGGCCGGGTAGCGCACTGCACACCCAGGCATAAACCAGGACCGCCAGCAAGGCGGCGTAGGCCCCGGCCCAGGTCTTGCCCGGGCTGATGCGCGGCGCAAGCTTGCTGCGACCGAAAGCGCGGCCGCCGAAATAGGCAGCGATATCTGCCACCCAGGCGATGCCGAGCAGGGACAAGAGAAAGCCTGGGCCGGACTCACGGGCCAGCAGCAAGGCCAGCCATGCGGCAAACATCACGATAAAACCCAGCACCGCGAGAACGGCAGGCACGGCAAGAAACCGAGGCAGGTTCGCGCGCGGCAGACAAAAAGCGAGCAGAGCGATCCAGGCAAGGGCCGCTGCCATCAGGATCGGACGAAGATTGGCGATGGAACCAGCACCTCCAGCTTGCATCAGCAACAGCAGGGCCGCCGCCGTTGCCAACCAAAGCACGGCCCATACCACTGCCGCCATGGATTTGAAACCTGCCAGTCGCGCCCACTCCCACATGGCAGCGCTGGAAAAAAGGGCCATGACCAGGGCGAAGACCGAGAGTGACGCGAGGAAGAGCGTGGGAAGCAGCAGCGCCAGCAGGACGACTGCAGTGATGATGCGCGTGCGCAGCATGGAAGCTTGTGGACGCGCATCAGGCCACGCGCAGGCCAGGGGCCTGTGCATGCACCGTGCCGAAGCGCCGTTCGCGTTGCGCGTAATCGGCAATGGCGAGTGCCAGCGATTTTTCGTCGAAATCGGGCCAGAGAATGTCGGTGAAATAGAACTCGGTGTAAGCAATTTGCCAAAGCAAGAAGTTACTGATGCGCCGCTCACCGCCGGTGCGAATGAGCAGGTCGGGTGCTGGCACATCGGCGAGGCACAGATGCTGCGCCAATGACTCCTCGCTGATGGGTTCGCCGCTGGCCTGCAGCGCCTGCATCGCCTGCACCAGATCCCAGCGGCCACCGTAGTTGATCGCCACGTTGAGCACGAGACGCGTGTTTCCAGCGGACAGGTCTTCGGCTTGCTGCATCAACTCACGCATCGGCGTGTCGAACGCGCTGCGCTCGCCGACAAAACGCAGGCGCACGCCCTGTGCTGCCAACTCGCGGGTTTCGCGGCGCAACGCCTGCACGAAAAGATCCATCAGCGCCGAGACCTCATCGGCAGGACGATTCCAGTTCTCGGACGAAAAGGCAAAGACCGTGAGAAAAGGCACTCCCTGCGCGATACAGCCGCGCACCACGCTCTTCAGGGCATCGACCCCATATTTGTGCCCTGCCGTACGCGGCAGCAAGCGGCGTTGCGCCCAGCGCCCGTTGCCGTCCATCACCACGGCGATATGGCGCAAACCTGGGGGGGCTTGCTCGACTTGTTGCGGGACTTGCTTCGACGCCACTATCGCTCCTTGCTGGCTGCACCTGAGTCAGACTGCCAGAATTTCCGCTTCCTTCTGGGCGAGAAGTTTGTCGACTTCCACGATGAAACGATCGGTCATTTTCTGGATATCGTCCTGGGAACGGCGTTCATCATCCTCGGAGGCCTCTTTGGCTTTGACCAGATCTTTGAGCTGCTGGTTCGCATCGCGGCGCAAATTGCGCACCGCAACCTTGGCGCCTTCAGCCTCGTGCCTGATGACCTTGACCAGGTCACGTCTGCGCTCCTCGGTCAGCGCCGGCATGGGCACGCGAATCACGTCGCCCTGGCTCTGCGGGTTGAGGCCCAGGTCCGAATCGCGGATGGCTTTTTCCACCGCCTGGGCCAGCTTCTTCTCCCAGGGTTGCACGCTGATGGTGCGGGCGTCCAGCAGGTTGATATTGGCCACCTGATTGATGGGCATCATGGCGCCGTAATAGTCCACCATCACATGGTCGAGCAGGCCAGTGTGGGCGCGGCCGGTACGCACCTTGGCCAGATCGGATTTGAGCGCATCGATGGACTTGAGCATCTTCTGCTCGGTGTTTTTCTTGATGTCAGCGATCGTCATGATGATTCTGAGCTTGTGAGAAATTCAAAGATGCACCAGGGTGCCTTCCGACTCCCCCTGCACCACGCGCAGCAGCGCGCCGGGTTTGAGAATACTGAAGACGCGGATGGGCAGGCCCTGGTCGCGGCAGAGGGCAAAAGCTGTTGCATCCATGACCTGAAGGCGCTTGATGATGGCCTCGTCGAAGCTGATGCTGGGGTAACGCGTCGCCGTTGGATCCTTGGCCGGATCTGCAGTGTAGATGCCGTCCACCTTGGTGGCTTTGAGCATGACTTCGGCGCCGATTTCCGCCGCTCTCAGCGCTGCGGCCGTGTCCGTGGTGAAAAACGGATTGCCGGTTCCGCCGGCGAAAATCACCGACTTGCCTTCTTCCAGATATTGCAAGGCTTTGGGCCGCACGTAGGACTCGACCACTTGGTCGATGCTGATGGCGGACATGACGCGCGCCACCAGTCCGGCATGGCGCATGGCATCGGCCAAGGCAAGCGAGTTCATCACGGTCGCGAGCATGCCCATGTAATCGGCCGTGGCGCGGTCCATGCCGACGGCGCCCCCCGCCACCCCGCGGAAGATGTTGCCACCACCGATGACGATGGCAATCTGCACGCCGCTGCGCGTGACCTGGGCGATGTCTTCCACCATCTTCACGATGGTGGCGCGGTTGATGCCGTAAGCATCGTCGCCCATGAGGGCTTCGCCGGAGAGTTTGAGCAAAACCCGCTTGTAGCCACTCATGCGTGATGCCTCGCTTGCAGGAAGGTTGATCGAATGCTCAATGGGAGCGGGCAGCAGCGGCCTGCGCGGCAATTTGCGCGGCGACCTCATCGGCGAAATTTTCCGATTTTTTCTCGATCCCCTCACCCACGACATAGAGGGTGAACGCCTTCACGGTGGTGTTCGCCGCCTTCAGCATCTGTTCAACCGTCTGCTTGTCGTTCTTCACGAAAGCCTGGTTGAACAAGGACACTTCCTTCAAATACTTCTGCACGCTGCCTTCCACGCGCTTGGCCACGATCTCGGCCGGTTGCGGCGTCTTGCCCTCGGCCTTGGCCTTTTCGGCGTCTTCGGCAGCCTTTTGCATGGCAATCGAGCGCTCGGTCTCGATCAGGGCGGCAGGCACGTCGGCGGCCGACAGCGCCACCGGCTTCATGGCGGCCACGTGCATGGCCACGTCTTTGGCGGCCACTTCGTCGCCGACATACTCGACCACCACGCCGATGCGGGTGCCGTGCAGATAGCTGGCGAGTTTGGCATCGCCGGCAAAACGCTTGAAGCGACGGATCGACATGTTCTCGCCGATCTTGCCGATGAGCACCGCGCGGCGGGCTTCGATGGTGGTGCCGTCGACGGTCAGTGCCGACAACGCGGCGACGTCAGCCGGCTCGTGCTCGGCGACGAGTTGCGCCAGGGTCTTGCCAAAGGCGAGAAAATCGTCATTCTTGGCGACGAAGTCGGTTTCGCAGTTGATTTCGACCATCGCCCCGCTGGTGCCCGCAATGTGGATGGCGATGATGCCTTCGGCGGTGACGCGCGACGCGGCCTTGCTGGCCTTGCTGCCGAGCTTGACACGCAGCAACTCTTCAGCGCGACCCATATCGCCTTCAGCCTCGGTGAGGGCCTTTTTGCATTCCATCATGGGTGCGTCAGTTTTGGCGCGCAGTTCTGCGACCATGGATGCGGTGATTGCCGCCATATTCTTCTCCTGGATTGAACAAAGGGGCTGTAAACAGCCCCCTCGGTAGATCGAAAAACGCGAGGCTGGGTTCAGGCAGCGTGCGGCTCGTCCTGCACTTCGACGAACTCGCCGGACTCGTCCGCAGCCGTTTGCACGACTTCGTGCAGCGCGTCGTTCTTGCCCTCGAGAATGGCATCCGCCATGCCGCGGGTGTAGAGCGCAACGGCTTTGCCCGAGTCATCGTTGCCAGGAATGACATGGTCGATGCCGATGGGCGAGTGATTGGTGTCGACCACGCCGATGATCGGAATGCCCAGCATGTGCGCTTCGGCCACCGCGATCTTGTGATAGCCGACATCGATGATGAACAGCGCGTCCGGCAGTGCAGCCATGTCCTGAATGCCGCCGATGGACTTCACCAGTTTGTCCAGCTCGCGTTGGAACATGAGTTGCTCTTTCTTGGTCATGTGCTCCAGTGCGCCTTCGGCAGCCTGAATCTGCATGTCCTTGAGTTTTTTGATGGAGCCCTTGACCGTCTTGAAGTTGGTCAGCATGCCACCGAGCCAGCGCTCATTCACAAACGGCATGCCGCAACGCTCGGCCTCGGCCTGCACCAGCTCACCCGCCTGGCGCTTGGTGCCGACGAACAGGATGGTGCCGCGGCGCGCGGCCATCTGGCGGGCGTACTTGCAAGCGTCCTGGAACATCGGCAACGTCTTTTCGAGGTTGACGATATGGATCTTGTTGCGATGGCCGAAAATATACGGGGCCATCTTGGGGTTCCAGAAACGGGTTTGGTGACCGAAGTGCACTCCCGCTTCCAGCATTTCACGCATTGAAACACTCATGGTTTGTCCTAGGTTGGGTCTGAAATCTGGCCAGAACCCGGGGCAAGCGGCCGATGTATCCGCTGATGCGAAGCACATCGAACCCTGCCATCGGGCACCTGGTAAGGCCAGTTTGCTATTTGTTTTACAGATTCGCCGGGGCGAACTCAACAAAACCTGCGCATTATAAGCTGCATCGTGCATTCATGAATGGGGCGATGCAGCCTTGGCGGCCTGCCCGGCAAGGTTCGGGAATCCGGCTCCCCCAGGCGTTTTGGCGCCTTCCGGGTATGCTTGGCGCCGTCCGCACTTCACCTCCGGTCCCTGGCAACCATGCATGAACACGTGTTGCGCCAACATCTGCACAACGAAATCCACGCCCGGCCCTACGAGCGCCTGCTCACGCCGCTGCAAATCAGCCACATGGCCTTCCTGGCCGACGCCCAAGTCCAGGCGCAGGCCCACGTGCATCTGTGCCGGCTGCTGGAGAACCACCATCTTCCGCTGCCCTCGGAGGGCAGCAGTTTTGACGTGGCCGATATCGGCCAGGTGCGTTTGCTCTGGGAACGCCACGGGGAATTCACGTCCTACACCTTCATCAGACCAGGACTGGCGACCGACGAACAGTCCTGGTTCGAACATTGCGCCTGCGCCGACATCTCGGCCGCGTGGCGCGAAGCCATTCCCGGCGCACTGATCTGCGCCAACCACATCGCCTTGCTTCCCGAACACCCGGGCGACGACTGGCCGCGGCACGATCTGTCCGCAGTGCTCGACGCCGATGCTCTCGTGGCATCGGAAGTCGCCGAGGGCCAGGCGCGTGTCTATACCGATCTGCGCATCCATGCCGACGGCTTCGCCCGGTTCGTGATCGTCAGCCGTGCAATCTCTCCGCGCCGCCGCGGCAGACTGGCGCAACGCCTGCTGGAGATCGAAACCTACCGCATACTCGCCCTGCTGGCACTGCCGGCGGCGCGGGAGATCACCCCCCTGCTGGGCCAGTATGAACAGGAACTGGCCCAGATCATGGATGCCATCCGCAGCAGCCAGCCCGAGCGCGACCGCCAGACCCTGGAACGGCTGTCGCAGCTGGCCTCCACCGTCGAGAGCCTCTACGCCCAGCACCATGCGCGCTTCACCGCGTCGAACGTGTACTACGACCTGGTGAACCGTCGCATCGCCGATCTGCGCGAGCAGCAGTTCATGGGCCTGCAAACGCTCGGCCAATTCATGGACCGGCGCCTGGCCCCGGCGATGCAGACCTGCTCGCACGCCATTCGGCGCCTGCAGGGCTTGTCGGAACGCATCTCGCGCTGCAGCAACCTGCTGCGCACCCGCGTGGAAGTGCAAATGCAGCAGCAAAACCGGGAGCTGTTGGCGTCGATGAACCGGCGCCAATACCTGCAGCTGCGCCTGCAGCAGACCGTGGAGGGATTGTCGGTGGCGGCCATCACCTATTACGCCTCGTCGCTGGTCGGGCACCTGTTCGAGGCCATGCATCGCTGGCTGCATGTGGATGCCGCCGTGGCGCAGGGCTGGTCCATCCCCATCATCGCGCTGGCCGTATGGCTGGGCCTGCGCCGCGCCCACCTGCGGCTGGCCAAGATGAACCGGTGAGCCCGGCCCTCAGGCAGCTTCGCGCGCCCGCTGGCGCAGGCCGCTGAACACGCCCTCCACCGCCCGGTCCATCAGATTCTTGTCTTCCAGCGGCAGGATGTGGCCGCTTTTCAGCAAGCGCTCGAAGGCGCGGCGCGTGAGCGAATGGGCGTGGCCGCCCACACGGCTGGTGAACATGAAAAATAGTCCTTGAGGACTACGCCAGGCCAGTTGCGCCCGGGTCCATTGGCTTTGCAAATGCCAGTGCACCCAATGGCCTTCCTCCAGGGAATCGATGAATGCACTGGGATTGTCGATGGCCTGCAAGGTGGGAGATATGTCACATCCCAGACCCGCATCCGGCTGGCTGGAAGGTGTGGACAGATCCAGTTGAAGGTCGAGGTCGTCGATCAAACCGGCGCGCTGGCGATCGATCTCGGGCAGTTGAACTTCCTCGAGCGCGCCGAGCACGGCTTGGCCCTGCGGCAGATGCAACAGGCGATCCCACTCGCTTTGCAACAAATAGGCGTCGGCCGCCTGGCCCGACGAGGCCATGCCTTCGCCGCGAATCGCCTGGGCGTGGGTGCGCATCAAGGCGGAGAAAAAAGCAGCGCGATGATCCTGCGACCAGTTGATCAAGGTCAGCCCTTCTTCCAGCTGCCGCACAAGACCGGGCAGCCTCTGCAGCAAGTCCTTGCGCTGGTTTTCACCCATCTTGGCCTGCACGCTCCAGAGCAGTTCGCTGCCGACTTGCTTGAAGTTGCGCGTGGGCGCGGCATCCTCGCCGTGGCGCAGGACGGACTCGACCAGAACGGCCGTCCACGGGCCGCGCATGAAGTCTTTCAAATAGGGATCGATGTCGAGATGGGCGAGCAGACTCGACACGTGACGGCCCAGAGCTGAACCGAGGACAGTGCGGAATTCGGCCCGGCGCAGCGCCTCCACGGCGTCACGTTCGCTCTCCCGCGTTTCCGCGGCGCGCCGCGCGATCCAGGCCTCCAGGCGCTCGAGTTGCTGGGTGTAGACCTCCTCGCCTTCGCTCTCGGCGTTGACGATGGACTCGACCATGCCGTCGAGCCAGTCGAGGAAGCCACTGGCGGCAACCTCGTCGGCATTGACATAGCCCGCGCTGAAACTGGCGATGCGGTTGATGAGCCGACGCGTCGGATGGTGGCGCGAACTGAACACGCCGGCATCGTTCAGCGCCAGGCGCAGGATGGGAATTTGCAGGCGCCCGAGCGCGGCGCGCACGCGTGGCAACAACCGGGGGTCGGCCAGAATGTGATCGAACAGCAGCGACACCACGTCGATGGTCAGGCGCTCGAGCGGACGTGTGGTGGCTGACTGCAGCTCGTCCCGGTAATGCTCGATGATGTTGACCGGCCGCCCACCAACGGCGCCAGGCTCGGACCATTGCGTGAAGCCCTCGCCCACCCCCAGTCGGTTGGCCTGGGTCAGGCGGTCGAGTGCGGAGCGCAGCATGGCCGTTTGCATGGCCTGGCCAAAGGTGGATTGCGGTCCGCCAGCGGCATCGTCGGGCGAAGCCGCCGCCTGCGGGCTTTGCCTTCCCTGCAGACTGGATGGCGCGTCGTAGCCTTGCAGCAAGCGCTGCAGATCGCGCAGCTGCAGGATGCCGTCGGCACCCACTGCCGTCATGGCGTCGGCTCCGGCGGCCCCAACCTGGGCGGTCTCTTGCCCACCGTCCTGCCCTGCAGATTGCGCCGATTGGGGCCGCACAGGGCTGCGGATGCCCGATGTACGCACGGAGTAGCGTGCAGGCGTGACATGGGCAGCTTCGAGGCGACCGTTGTAGGTGCTGTAGGTCTCCTTCAAGGCGCTGGTCATGGCCACCCCAAAAGCGCGCAGCAGAGCCAGGCGCGCTTCGTGGTCGACATCGAGGCTGCCGAGGGCGCGTTGCAGCGAACGGCCGAAAACTTCGGGGCGCAACGGGTTCATCTGAGACTCGCCGCCGCGACGCTGGCCGTCGCGCTGTCGCAGCGATTCCATGCGGGCGTTGAGATCACGAATTTCCCACTCGGCGCCTGACTCGATCATGCGGATGATCTGCGACACCTCCACGTCTTCCTGCACGCTCGCGTCATCCACCAGAGAGAGTTGATCGAGCCGCAGTTCGACCGGCTTGGCCGGCACAGCGGGCTTCCCCTGGATTTCCTGTTGCAGCAGAGTGCTGAACTGGCCGACGAAAGCGCGCACCAGATCGCCCTCGGCCTGGCGCAGGACCACCAGCAGGTCGTCGTAATGCTGTCTGTCCCGACTGCTCAAGGCCGATTCGGCATGGGTCTGGAAGGTTTCCACCACCTGCCGGGCAACGCGGCGGATCAACTCGTCCGAGTCGCTGAGTGCGGCGTCGATGCATTGGCGTAACGGGTCGGATTGCAGCATGGCGATCTGGGTGTCGGGCCGCATCCGGGTTTCGGACGCAACCCTCTGGCGTCACAGGTTGTAGCACTTCACTGGATGGATCACTATAGGGCCAGCGTCTGCGCTTCTCAATCTTCGAAGCGTCAAAGCTTGCCGGATGCCGCGGCCAAACAACAACGCTGGCGCACGGCCTCGAACAGGCAGACGCCAGCCGCGACCGAAACATTCAGGCTGTCCACACTGCCCTGCATGGGAATGTGCACGAGCTGGTCGCAGCCCTCGCGCACCAGGCGGCGCATGCCGCTGCCCTCGGCACCCAGCACCAACGCGGCGGGCTCGGCGAGCTTGGCATCGAACAAGGTATCCGTCGCCTCGCCTGCGGTTCCAACCACCCACAGCCCGCGCTCGCGCAAGGCTGCCAGGGTGCGCGCCATATTCGTGACCATGATGTATTGCACCGTGTCGGCCGCGCCACTGGCAACCTTGGCCACGGTGGGCGTGAGGCCCACGGCGCGGTCCTTCGGCGCGAACACGGCGTGCACCCCGGCGCAATCGGCCGTGCGCAAGATGGCCCCCAGATTGTGCGGGTCGGTCACGCCATCCAGACCCAGCAGCAGGGGAGTGTCAGCCGTCGCTTCCAGCACGGCGTCCAGGGTGGACATTTTGTCCAGCGGCTCGACGCGAGCCACCACGCCCTGGTGTCTGTGGGTTCCAGCCAGGGCGTCGAGCCGGGCACCGTCGGCCGCGATGACGGCCAGTCCGGCGTCCTGCGCGCGTGCGAGAAATTGCTGCATGCGCGCGTCGTGCCGCGAGGTGTCGACGAGAAGCTCACGCACGCTGTCGGGTGCGGCCCGCAGGCGCGCGCCCACGGCGTGAAAGCCGTACAGCAGCTTGGGGCTCAAGCCGTCACCTCGGAACCGGCCTGGACCGGGAAGGCCGTCGCTGCCTGCTCCACCAGGCGGCCAGCTTGCAACTCGACCACGGCATCGCAGCGTGACGCCAAGGCGTTGTCGTGCGTCACGAGCACCAGCGTGGTTCCCTGTTCGCGTTGCAGGCTGAACATCAGGTCGATGATGCGCATGCCGCCTGCGGCGTCGAGGTTGCCGGTGGGTTCATCGGCGAGCAGCAAGGAAGGCCGCGTGGCGAAAGCCCGCGCCAAGGCCACGCGCTGCTGCTCACCACCGGACAGCGTGGCGGGCATGTGCCGCAACCGGGCGCCGAGGCCCACGCGTTCCAGCATGGCTTGGGCATCGGCTCGCAAAGCCGCGGTCTGGCCGGAAATTTCCATCGCCAGCATCACGTTTTCCAGCGCGTTGAGGTGGCCGATGAGTTGAAAGTTCTGGAACACGAAACCCAGCTTGCGGGCGCGCAAGGCGGCGCGGCCGTCTTCGCTCAGGGCGAACAAGTCGGTGCCATCGATCCAGACCCGGCCTGAGGTCGGCAGATCCAGCCCCGCCAGAAGCCCGAGCAAGGTGGATTTGCCCGAGCCGGAAGGGCCGACGATGGCCACGCTGGTGGCGCGTCCGACCCGCAGATTCACGCCGTCGAGCAAGGTCAGCGAACCTTGGGCATCAACCACGGTCTTGCTCAAGTACTGCGCGACAATGGCGGCTTGTGCAACGATGGTTTGTGAATCGGTGGATGTCATATGAAGAGTGTGCGCAATGGGTGGCTCATTTTAGGAACTGCGCTGGTCTTGCTGGCCGGGATGGGTATCTCGCATGCGAAGACGGCGGCAGCGACTGCCGCGGCCGCACGGCAAGCCAGCCACCCGGTCGTCCTCATCGTGGGCGACAGTTTGTCCGCCGGCTATGGCCTGGAAACGGGCAAGGGCTGGGCCAGCCTGTTGGCCAGGCGCATGGCGCAACAGTTTCCGGCTTGGCGCGTGGTGAACGCCAGCGTCAGCGGCGACACCACCGCCGGTGGCCTGAGCCGTTTGCCGGCGCTGCTCGAACGCGACCACCCAGCCGTTGTCATTGTTGAGCTGGGTGGCAATGACGCGCTGCGTGGCCTGTCGCTGAGCACGACCCAGGCCAACCTCACCGCGATGGTGCAGCAGTCCAAAGCAGAGGGCGCGCGCGTGCTCTTGCTCGGCATGGAAATTCCGCCCAACTACGGGCCGGCCTACACCCAGCGCTTCGCGGCGATTTTTCCCGTCGTGGCCAAGGCGGAACAAGTGGCGCTGGTGCCGTTTTTTCTGGCTGGCGTGGTGAACCATCCGAACTGGTTCCAGGCTGACAACATCCACCCCACCGCCATCGCCCAGCCTGTGATGCTGAACACGGTGTGGCCCAGGCTGCTGTCCTTGCTGCGCGCCGTGCAGCAACATGCTGAGAAAAGTGAGGCCAAGTGAGCTTGCGTAGTGTGACGGCCGACGAGGCCTTGACGCGGCTGGCCGAGTTCGACGCCGTGCTGGACGTGCGCAGCCCCGGTGAATTCACCCTCGACCACATGCCCGGCGCGGTGAACTGGCCGGTACTGGACGACGCCGAGCGCGTGCGTGTGGGCATACTGCATGTGCAGACCGGCGCCTTCGAGGCCAGGCGCATCGGCGCCGCGCTGGTGGCGCGCAACATCGCCATGCATATCGAGCAGCATGCCCAGGGCTGGCCGAAAGAGTTCGCGCCGCTGGTGTATTGCTGGCGCGGCGGCAACCGCTCGGGGGCGATGGCGCATGTGCTGGCGCAAATCGGCTTTCGCGTCCATCTGGTGCCTGGCGGCTACAAAGCCTTGCGCGCAGCGCTGGTGCGGCAACTCGATGCCCTGGTGCCACCGTTGAACTTCCGCGTCATCTGCGGCCCCACGGGCAGCGGCAAGAGCCGCCTGCTGAATGCGCTGCAGGCCCAAGGCGCACAAGTGCTCGACCTGGAAATGCTGGCTGCGCATCGCGGCTCCGTGCTCGGCGCCCTGCCGGGTGAGGCCCAACCCAGCCAGAAGCACTTCGAGACGCGCATCTGGGCGGTGTTGCGCAGCCTTGAGCCTGCGTTGCCAGTGTTCATCGAAAGCGAAAGCAAGCGGATCGGCAAACTGCAGGTGCCGAGCGCGTTGCTGGAGCGCATGCACGCCAGCCCCTGCATGCGTCTCGAAGCCACCCTGCCAACCCGGGTTCGCATCCTGCTGGACGACTACGCGGCCCTCACGCGGGATCCGGCCGAGTTGCTGTTTCGGCTCGAATCACTCACCGAGCTGCGGGGCAAGCAGACGGTGGCACGCTGGCGCGGTTTGGTGGAGGCCGGGGACTTTCCCTCGCTGGTGGAGGAGCTTCTGGCACAGCACTACGACCCGAGCTATGGCAGCTCGATGGCCCGAAACTACCAAGACCTGATGGCAAGCCCAACTTGGCTGGTGGACGATGCCAGTGCAGCTGCGTTTGATCGGCTGGCCACGCAGATCATCGCGCAGGTTTGACCTTTGACTTGTGGCGCCCGTTCGGACCGGCGGCCTGCGCAGCCACGCCGCATCTATGATTTTCAGCCAGCCAGTGCCAGCAACGCCGCCTGACGCGCCTGCGTGGCCCGATGGAACAAATCCGCCGGCTCCAGCTTGCGCAAGGCAGGATCGCTCAGCACCTGGCGCCACAAGCGCGCGCCGGGTGCGCCTTTCCACAGATTGAGCATGTGACGGGTGATGGCGAATGCCGGCGTGCCCTGCGCCGCCATGCTCCGGGCGTAGGCCAACATGCAGTCTTCCACGGCCTCGGGCGTGTGCTGCGTCGGTTCGGCGCCGAAATGCTCGGCATCCCAACTGGCCAGCCACCAGGGCCGCTGGTAGGCCTCGCGCCCGATCATCACGCCGTCCACATGGGCCAGGTGTTGGCGCACATCGGCGTCGGACCTCACCCCGCCGTTGAGCACGATGGTGAGCCCGGGGAATTCGCGCTTGAGCTGATACACCAGTTCATAACGCAGGGGCGGAATCTCGCGGTTGTCTTTCGGGCTCAAGCCCTGCAGCCACGCATTGCGCGCATGCACGATGAACACCGAGCAACCACCCTCGGCCACGGTCCCGATGAAGTCACGCACGAAGGCATAGCTCTCGGTCCGGTCGATGCCGATGCGGTGCTTGACCGTCACCGGCAGCGCATGGCCGATGGCGTCGCGCATGGCAGCCACACCGTCGCGAACCAGCGCGGCTTCGGCCATCAGACAGGCCCCGAAAGCACCGCGCTGCACCCGCTCGCTCGGGCAACCGCAATTCAGATTGATTTCGGCATAGCCCCAGCGCTGCGCCAGTTTTGCACTCGCCGCCAGATCTGCCGGTTCGCTGCCGCCAAGCTGCAGGGCCACAGGGTGCTCTTCGGCGCAGAAGTCCAAATGGCGCGACTGATCGCCATGGATGAGGGCGCCGGTGGTCACCATCTCGGTGTACAGGCGCGCATGGCGACTGAGTTGACGGTGGAAGTAACGACAGTGGCGGTCGGTCCAGTCGAGCATGGGCGCAACAGAAAGCTTCCAAGGGCTTGTTTTTTCTGTATCTTTTTGATTTATCAAAGCTTTCCCTGCGAAGTGATGTGTTCTATTCCGGTGTATTCGAGGGTGTTTCCGCGTATTTTAAAGGACTCAGTGCTACAGTCGGTGCTACAAAAACAGCTTTGTAGCACCAGATGGGAACCATCACACAACGGCGTCGCGCCAATGGCGAAATAGGGTACACCGCCCAGATCCGGGTGAAGCAGGATGGCAAGCTCGTTTTCAGCGAGGCGGCCACGTTCAACCGAAAACAACTGGCTACCGAGTGGCTGCGTCGGCGCGAGGCTGAGTTGGATGCCAAACGCGCGCGGGGCGAGCCCATTGGCCGCGGCGCGACGATCGGCAAGCTCATCGACTGGTATCTCGAAGAGGCTCAGAAGATTACTCCATGGGGCCGAAGCAAGCAGGCGGATCTGCTACGCCTCCGCAAGACGGCGCTCGCTGAAAAAGACTCGACCCGGCTGAGCGTGTCGGAGGTGATCGGCCATATCACCACCCGCCGCCAGATCGACGGCGTAGGGCCTTCAACTGCACTGAACGACCTCGTGTGGCTGCGTCAGGTGTTTCGATCCGCCCGTGCCTCGCTGGGCGTTCCCGCGCAATTACAGGCCATCGACGACGCCAAGGCTGAGCTGATGACGACCCGGGTCGTCGCCAAATCCAGAAATCGGCAGCGGCGGGTCTCACCAGATGAGGAGGCGCTACTCCTCAAGTTCTTTTCCGAGCGCGACGCCCGAGCGCGAATCCCCATGGTGGATATCGTCCAATTTGCGCTTCTCACGGCCCGCCGACAGGAGGAAATCTGCCGCCTCAAGTGGGTTGACGTTGACCGCGAGCGGGGCATCGCTTGGCTTGACGACGTCAAACACCCTCGGCACAAGACGGGAAACCGCCGTGCATTCCGCCTCTTGTCTGCAGCAATGCTCATCGTTGAACGCCAGCCACGAATCGCAGAGTACGTTTTCCCCTACGAAAGCAAATCAGTCGGTGCTGCGTTCACGAGGGCGTGCAAGATGCTGGAATTGCAAGACCTGCATTTCCACGATTTGCGCCATGAGGCAACCTCAAGATTGTTCGAACGCGGCTACAGCATTCATGAAGTCGCCCAGTTCACGCTTCACGAGAGCTGGGCCACGCTGCAGCGATACACGCATTTGCGACCGGAGAACGTTCCGGAACGGTAGACCTGACGGATAACAGAGCGGCTACACATTGACTGACCACATGTCTTGCGCATCGGCCCTCAGATATTGGGGACCCCGCCCTCACCTCCCCGGATACGGAGGCGTCGCTGATAGGCCATAGGCCGTGAGTAGTCGAACTCGGGCTACCCACCGGCCTCACATTCACCGGCATCCCGGCCAGATCATTTTCAGTGATTGCGCCCCAGCTGCTCCAGAATCGCCGGGTTCTCCAGCGTCGAGGTGTCCTGGGTGATGGCTTCGCCCTTGGCCAGGGTGCGCAACAGGCGGCGCATGATCTTGCCCGAGCGCGTCTTGGGCAGGTTGTCGCCGAAGCGGATGTCCCTGGGCTTGGCGATCGCGCCGATTTCCTTGCCGACGTGGTTGCGCAACTCTTGGGCGATCTGCAGCGCCTCTTCGCCGGTCGGCACCGGGCGCTTGAGCACGACGAAGGCGCAGACCGCCTCGCCGGTGAGATCATCCGGCCGGCCCACCACCGCGGCTTCGGCCACGATCGGGTGCGACACCAGGGCCGACTCGATTTCCATCGTGCCCATGCGGTGGCCCGACACGTTGAGCACGTCGTCGATGCGCCCGGTGATGGTGAAGTAGCCGGTGTGCGGGTCGCGGATGGCACCGTCACCGGCCAGGTAATAGCCGTGCAACTCCTCCGGGTAGTAGCTTTTCTTGAACCGCTCGGGGTCGCCGTAGATGGTGCGGATCATCGCCGGCCAGGGCTTCTTGATGACCAGGATGCCCCCTGTACCCCAGGGCAGGTCGTGCCCGGCTTCGTCCACCACCTCGGCGAAGATGCCCGGCAGCGGCAAGGTGCAGGAACCCGGCACCATCGGCGTGGCGCCGGGCAGCGGGGTCAGCATGTGGCCGCCAGTCTCGGTCTGCCACCAGGTGTCGACGACGGGGCAGCGGCCGCCGCCGATGTGCTCGTAATACCACTCCCAGGCGGCGGGGTTGATGGGCTCGCCCACGGTGCCGAGAATGCGCAGCGAATCGAGCTTGTAGTTGCGCGGATGCACGGCGGCGTTGGTCTCGGCGGCCTTGATCAGCGAGCGGATCGCGGTCGGCGCGGTGTAGAACACATTCACCTTGTGGTCCTGGATCATTTTCCAGAACCGGCCGGCATCGGGGAACGTGGGGACGCCCTCGAACACCACCTCCGTGGCGCCGCAGGCCAGCGGGCCATAAGCGATATAGGTGTGGCCTGTGACCCAGCCGATGTCGGCGGTGCACCAGAACAGATCGTCGGGCTGGATGTCGAAGGTCCACAGCATGGTGAGCTGCGCCCAGAGCAAATAACCCGCGGTGGAATGCTGCACGCCCTTGGGCTTGCCGGTCGAGCCCGAGGTGTAGAGCAGAAACAGCGGATGCTCGGCCTCGACCCATTCGGGCGCGCATGCGGCGCTCTGGCCGGCCACCAGTTCGTGCAGCCACAAGTCGCGCGGCGCGTGGAAGGCGACGTTGCCGCCGGTGCGGCGGTACACCACCACGTTGCGCACGGTGTCGCAGCCGCCCAGACCCAGCGCCTCGTCGACGATGGCCTTCAGCGGCAAGGCCTTGCCGCCGCGGCGCTGCTCGTCGGCCGTGATCACCAGCACCGCGCCGGCGTCCTGGATGCGGTCGCGCAAGGATTGCGCGGAAAAGCCGCCGAACACCACCGAATGCGTCGCCCCGATACGGGCACAGGCCTGCATGGCGGCCACGCCCTCCACCGACATGGGCATGTAGATGACGACGCGGTCGCCCTTGTTCACGCCCAGCCCCTTCAAGGCATTGGCGAGCCGGGAGGTGCGCTCCAGCAACTCGGCGTAGCTCACGCGGGTGACGACGCCGTCGTCGGCCTCGAACACGATGGCGGTCTTGTCGCCCTTGCCGGATTCGACGTGCCGGTCCAGGCAGTTGTACGACACGTTGAGCTTGCCGTCGGCAAACCATTTGTAGAACGGCGCGCCGCTGGCGTCCAGGGTTTGCGTGAACGGCTTGTGCCAAGCGAGGTGCTCGCGTGCCAGCCGTGCCCAGAACCCTTCGAAATCGCCCTCCGCCTCGGCCACCAGCTTGCGGTACGCCTCCATGCCGGAGATGCGCGCACGCTTGACCGCCTCCGACGAGGGGTAGTAGGTCTTCAGCTCGTGATGCTCGGGTACAAGTTGCTCGGTCATGGTTGTCTCCAGATGGATTGCAATTATGTCGAAGCATGCCAATCACGGTGCATGAGGCCACCGCACGGCTTCGACTGTATTGTGTTTGTTTTTCATTGTGAACCACCCGCTCTTACATCCCCCTGACGCGCTGCGGGCGCAGCCGCTGCAATCGCAACACATTGCATCCTTAGAATCGGGTTCCGCGTGATTTCCCGGTATCCACCATGGCCAAACCCCAACCTACCGCCCAGTTGCCACTCGTTCCCCGCCTGCTGTTTTTCAGCCGCTGGCTGCAGCTGCCACTCTACGTCGGGCTGATCCTCGCGCTGGGCGTTTATGTCTTCCACTTCTGGGTCGAACTGGTGGACCTGGTGGGCGCCGCCATGGGCAACCAGACTTCTTTGCAGCACCTGCTCGAAGCCGTGGCCGTGCGCAACCCCATTCCGCCCGAAGGCGGCATCGCTGCCGCCGTACACGCCAGCTTGCCGAAGCTGACGGAGACCACCATCATGCTGGTGGTGCTCAGTCTCATCGACGTGGTGATGATCGCCAACTTGCTGATCATGGTCATCGTCGGTGGTTACGAGACCTTCGTTTCGCGCATGTACCTCGAAGGCCACCCGGATCATCCCGAATGGCTGTCGCACGTCAACGCCTCGGTGCTCAAGGTGAAGCTGGCGCTGGCCATCATCGGCATTTCGTCGATCCACCTGCTGCGCACCTTCATCAATGCCGACGCCTACAGCACCAAGGCGCTGATCGCGCAGACTGCCATCCATCTCACATTCCTGCTCTCGGCCATGGCCATTGCCTACACCGACCGCATGATGACACGCACCATCCACGATTACGCACCCGCCAACAACCCGGGAGGCGGCCACTGAGCGACAGGCGCCGGGGAGCGGTCTTAACATTCGTGGAGAACCTGACCACTGATTCGGCAACCCACGGAGACTCCCTTGTCCACCACCATCATTCGCCAGGACGACCTGGTCGAGAGCGTCGCTGCGGCGCTGCAATTCATCAGCTACTACCACCCGGCCGACTACATCGCGCATCTGGCGCGGGCCTACACCCGCGAGCAAAGCCCCGCGGCGAAAGACGCCATCGCGCAAATCCTGACCAATAGCCGCATGTGCGCTGAAGGACATCGGCCCATCTGCCAGGACACCGGCATCGTCAACGTCTTCCTCAAGGTCGGCACGGACGTGCGCTTCGAAGGCCTCAGCGGCAGCCTGCAGGACGCGGTGGACGCGGGCGTGCGCCGTGGCTATCTCGACGCCGACAACAAGCTGCGCGCTTCGGTCCTGGCCGACCCGCTGTTCGAGCGCAAGAACACCGGCGACAACACCCCCGCGGTGCTGCATGTGGAACTGGTGCCGGGCAATCGCCTGGACGTGACCGTAGCGGCCAAAGGCGGCGGTTCGGAGGCCAAGTCCAAGTTCGCCATGCTCAACCCCAGCGACAGCGTGGTCGACTGGGTGCTGCAAACCCTGCCGACCATGGGCGCGGGCTGGTGCCCGCCGGGCATGCTGGGCATCGGCATCGGCGGCACTGCGGAGCACGCCATGCTGATGGCCAAGCAGGCCTTGATGGAAGACATCGACATGAGCGAATTGCTCACGCGGGGGCCGCGCGACAAGTACGAGGCCTTGCGCATCGAGCTGTATGAAAAGGCCAATGCCCTGGGCATCGGCGCGCAGGGCCTGGGCGGGCTGACCACGGTGCTGGACGTGAAAATCAAGCATTGGCCTTGCCACGCCGCCAACCTGCCGGTGGCGATGATTCCCAACTGCGCCGCCACGCGCCACGCGCACTTCGTGATGGACGGCCAGGGCCCCGTCTACCTGGAGCCGCCCAGCCTGGACCTGTGGCCCGACGTCCATTGGGCGCCGGATTACGAACGCAGCCGCCGCGTCAACCTCGACACCTTGACCCCGGCCGAGGTGGCCGGCTTCAAGCCGGGCGAAACCCTGTTGCTGACGGGCAAGATGCTCACCGGACGCGACGCTGCGCACAAGCGCATTGCCGGCATGTTGGCCAAGGGCGAGAAGCTGCCGGTGGACTTCACCAACCGCGTGATTTACTACGTCGGCCCGGTGGACCCGGTGCAGGGCGAAGTGGTCGGCCCGGCCGGGCCGACCACGGCCACGCGCATGGACAAGTTCACCGAAACCATGCTGGCCAAGACCGGGCTCATCGCCATGATCGGCAAGGCCGAGCGCGGCCCGGCGGCCATCGAGGCCATTCGCAAACACAAGAGCGCCTATCTCATGGCCGTGGGCGGCGCCGCCTACCTCGTGTCCAAGGCCATCAAGGCCTCGCGCCTGGTCGCCTTCGAAGACCTGGGCATGGAAGCCATCTACGAGTTCACGGTGCAAGACATGCCGGTGACCGTGGCCGTGGATGCCTTGGGCACTTCGGTGCACAACACCGGCCCGGCCGAGTGGCGCGCGCGCATCGGCAAGATCCCGGTGGCCGTGGTCTGAACATGGCGCCGGCCGCAACACCGCACACTGCGCCGCTTTGCCCGGTGTGCGGCCAGGCCAACAGCTGTGTGCCTGCGGCCAGCGGCAGCTTCGAGGCAGCCTGTTGGTGCAGGGACGTGACCATCAGCGATGCCGCACTGGCGCGCATTCCACCTGCGATGCGTGGCCAGGCCTGCCTCTGCCCGTCCTGCGCCAACCTGATGGGTGCATCCGCCGACGACATGTCCAACTCGACGCGAGCGCAAGCCGCTGCGGCCAGACGCATCGGCGTGTTCGACTCGGGCGTGGGCGGCCTCACCGTGCTGGCCGCACTGCAGCGTCGCCTGCCCCAGGCACATTTCACCTATGCCGCCGACTCGGCCTTCGCCCCCTATGGCGAACGCGACGCCAGCTACGTGCTCGGGCGCAGCCGCTGGCTCAGTGCTTTCCTGCTGGCCCAGGGCTGCGAACTCATCGTCGTCGCCTGCAACACCGCCACCGCGCTGGCGATTGCGGCGTTGCGCCAGCAATGGCCGTCCATCCCGTTCGTCGGCATCGAGCCGGCCATCAAACCGGCGCTGGCTGCGGCGCGGAGCAAGCCGGTCGGCGTGTTGGCCACACCCGGCACTTTGGCCTCGCCCAAGTTCCAGGCCCTGCTGCAAGCTCAATCCAGCGACGCCGATCTGCTGCTGCAGCCCTGCCCCGGCCTTGCCGAAGCCATTGAAAACCGGGGCCCCGAAGCTGCCGAAACCTTGGCCCTGGTCGAGCGTTTCTGCACCCCGCTGCGCGCTGCCGGTTGCACCACCGTGGTGCTCGGTTGCACCCACTACCCGCTGGTCGCACCAGCCCTGCGCGAAGCGCTCGGTCGATCCCCCGCCGAGGCGACGCTGCTCGATCCGGCCGATGCCGTCGCCGCCCAGACCGCACGCATCGCCGCCAGCCTGCCGGCGACAGGCCAGTTCAGCAATGTGCGAGGCCAGATCGACTTCTGGACCAATGGCGAGCCCGCAACCCTGCTTCGCATTGCTCAGGCTTGCGGCCTGGACGGACGCGCCATCCACCAACTTTCACCCGCGCTGCAGCACATCGCGCCATCCGTCCAGGCCCACCGCAGCCCGCCATGAAAATCGCCACCTGGAATGTCAATTCCCTGTCCGTGCGCCTGCCTCAAGTGCTGGACTGGCTGCAAGCGCAGCAGCCCGATGTGCTGGTGCTGCAGGAAACCAAGCAGCCCGACGACAAGTTTCCGCATGCCGAATTGCTTGCGGCCGGCTGGCAGGCGCAGAGCTTCGGCCAGCGCACCTACAACGGCGTCGCACTGTTGTCGCGCGCGGCGGCTGCCGACGTGGTGCGCAATATTCCCGGGCTGGACGATGCCCAGGCGCGGGTGATTGCCGGCACCGTGCAAGGCGTGCGCGTGGTCGGCGCCTACTTCCCCAACGGCGAGGAGCCGGGCAGCGAGAAGTTCGCTTACAAAATGGCTTGGCTGGAGGCGCTCGAGGCCTGGCTGCGCGAGGAATTGGCGCGCCACCCGCACCTGGTGCTGATGGGCGACTACAACATTGCCCCGGAGGACCGCGACGTCTATGACCCCGAGGCCTGGCGCGGCAAGATTCACTGCACCGACGAGGAGCGCGGGCATTTCCGCGCCCTGCTGGACTTGGGGCTGGCCGATGCCTTCCGCCTGTTCGAGCAGCCGCCGAAAAGCTGGAGCTGGTGGGATTACCGCAACCTGGCCTTTCGCCGCAACCAGGGCCTGCGCATCGACCACATTCTGGTGAGCGCTGCGTTGAGGGCGAGCGTTGCAAGCTGCGCCATCGACAAGGCCCCGCGCAAGAACGAGCGCCCCAGCGACCACGCGCCGGTGATCGCTGAGTTGAACGCCCCCGGCAGCTGAGCGGCGACGCCACAGAGAGCAGCCGCCGCGGCTTCAATCGTCCAGGCCCAGATCCTGGATCTTGCGGGTGATGGTGTTGCGACCAATGCCGAGCTTGACCGCCGCCTCGATGCGACGCCCATGCGTGAACTCCAGCGCGGCCTGGATCACCGCGCGCTCGAAGCGCTGGTTGAGCCAATCCATGACCTCCGGCTGACCGCTGTGCAGCAGTTCGCGCGTGGTGCGCGCCACGATCGCCTCCCAGCCCTCGGCTGGTGCGGCCGGCGCGGGCGATTCGGCCATCGGTGGAGTTGCCTCAAGCGATGGTGGCGCTGTGGTCGCATGGCTTGAGCTTGCGCTCGCGGGCATGCCCGGCACAGTGGTCGGCATGCCGTCTTCCTTGCGTGGCTCGCTCACCGGTTCACGCGCGCTTGGCGCCGCGCGGCTGGACTGCTGCAGCTCGGGCGGCAAGTCCTTCACGTCGACCGTGAGGCCGGGCGCCATGACGGTGAGCCAGTGGCACACGTTTTCGAGCTCGCGCACATTGCCGGGAAAGGGGTAGTTCTGCAGCGCGGCCAGGGCTTCGTCCGACAAGCGCTTGGCATCGACCCCCAGGTCCTTCGCGCTCTTCAGCAGGAAATGCCGCACCAGCAGAACGATGTCTTCGCGGCGCTCGCGCAGCGCCGGCAGGCGCAGGCGGATGACGTTGAGGCGGTGGAACAAGTCTTCGCGGAACAGCCCGTCGCGCACCCGGTTTTCGAGGTTCTGGTGCGTGGCGGCAATCACCCGCACATGGGCCTTGATGGGGCTGTGCCCGCCCACACGGTAGAAATGCCCGTCGGACAACACCCGCAGCAGGCGGGTTTGCAACTCATAGGGCATGTCGCCAATTTCGTCGAGAAACAAGGTGCCGCCCTCGGCCTGCTCGAAGCGCCCGCGCCGCGAGGTTTGCGCCCCGGTGAAGGCACCGCGCTCATGGCCGAACAGTTCGCTCTCCAGCAGGTCGCGCGGGATGGCCGCGGTGTTGATGGCGACGAAAGGCCCGTTGGAGCGCGGGCTGTGGCGATGCAGCGCCTGCGCCACCAACTCCTTGCCGCTGCCAGACTCGCCGGTGATGAGCACGGTGACCTGCGACGGCGACAAACGTCCGATGGCGCGGAACACGTCCTGCATCGCCGGGGCTTGGCCCAGCAGTTCGGGGGCGTCGATGCGCGCCTCCTCGCTGTCTTGCTCGCGCATGCTCTCGTCCACCGCGCGCCGAATCAGGTCGACCGCCTTTTCCAGGTCGAAGGGCTTGCTGAGGTATTCGAAGGCACCGCTCTGGAAGGCGGAAACCGCGCTGTCCAGGTCGGAGTAGGCCGTCATGATGATGACCGGCAACTGCGGCTGGGTACGCTTGACCTCCTGCAGCAACTCGATGCCGCTACCGCCGGGCATGCGGATGTCGGAGACCAGAACCTGCGGGGCCTCGTCGCTCAGCGCGGCTTGCACCTCACGGGTGTTGGAGAAGCTGCGAACCGGCAAGCCGGCTTTCTCCAGCGCCTTTTCCAGGACGAAACGGATGGATTGATCGTCGTCGACGATCCAGATGGGTTTCATGGTGGACATCTCTCCGCAGGAGTACCGCGCGCGCGAGAGCTCCGGCCTGTCAACCTCACGGCAGCGGCATGAGGATGCGGAAATCGGTCAGGCCAGGCTGGCTGTCGCACTCGATGGTTCCCTGATGTTGTTGGATGAAGGTCTGGGCCAGGGTGAGTCCCAGGCCACTGCCACCCTCCCGCCCCGACACCAGCGGAAAGAACATACGGTCCTTGATATCCGCCGGCACGCCAGGGCCGTTGTCGGTGATATGCAAGAGCAGTGCCAGGCGATGGCGCTGCTTGGCCAAAGTCACCTGCCGCGCGATGCGGGTCTTGAGCACGATGCGCGCATCGCCCGCGCGCCTGCGCTCGCTCAGGACCAGGGCCGCGTTGTGCACGATATTGAGAATGGCCTGGATGAGCTGTTCACGGTCGCCGCGAAATTCCGGGATGCTGGCGTCGTAATCGCGCTCCACGCTCAGACCCTGGGGAAACTCGGCCAGAATGACCGAGCGCACGCGCTCGAGCACCTCGTGGATGTTCATCTCGCCCACCACATGCGGACGGCGGTGCGGCGCCAGTAGGCTGTCCACCAAGGTCTGCAGGCGGTCCACCTCGTGAATGATGATGCGGGTGTACTCCTGCAACTCGCGGCTTTCCAGATCCATCTGCAGCAACTGGGCCGCGCCGCGAATGCCGCCCAGCGGGTTCTTGATTTCGTGCGCCAGGTTGCGGATCAGGTCTTTGTTGGCCTGAGCCTGGTTGAGCCACTGCTCCTCGCGCTCCTGCCGCGTCTGCTGGCCAAGCTCCACGAGTTCCACCAGCAGCGTATCGGGCAGCTCGGTGCGCGCCACGATGAGTTGCACCTGCAGCGGATCGGCCGCGGTGCGCGCCATCACCGTGCAGTCGAAACGCTTGCTGCTGAATTCATTGGCCTGCACCTGCTGCAAGGCTTCGTGCCACAGGCTTTGCCGCGTCAGCCACTGCGCCAGATCGCGCCCCAGCAGATGCCTGCGCGACAGCCCGAGCCCCGCTTCCATCGCCGGGTTGGCATGCAGCATCCGTCCTTGCGGGTCGACCAGGGCGACCATCGTGGCCAGCCAGTCGAGTGCAGCCTGGGCGCCGGCGGGAGCAGCGCGTGACATCGCGACACCGGCAAAGGGTGTCAAGTCGTCCTGGGATGGATTCGTTGCCTCCTCGGGAGACGAGAATCCGGCCGGATCCTGGGACTCACTGCCCATAGCGTTGCAGTTCACGCTGCAAGGCCTGGATATTGGCCTCGGTCAGGGTGATCTGGTTCTTCATCGCCGCCACACGGTCGAGATATTTCTGCTGGTTGATGCCGCCGCCGACGTTGTGCTCGTTGCCCAGGTAGTCGGGGTGGCCATTGTTGTAGGACTTGAGCAGTTCCTGCAGCTTGAGCTGCTGGCTCTGCAATTCGGCATCGAGAATGCGCCGGGCCTCGGCGTCGCGTTCGGTTTGGGTGGACGGGCTGACGCGGTCGGCGCTGGAAGAACTCCGTGGCGCGGCGGCAGGCCTTTTCGACGGGGTGGTCGGGGACATCACACTGACATTGGCGTTGTCCACCGGCTTGCAGTTCTTCGCCTTCACCACGCTCAACATATTGGTGTACGAGTTGTCCGGGCAGCGGTAGACCCGGTTCGGGTCGGTTTCCTGGGCATGGGCCAGCGGGGGCGCCAGCGGCACCAAGGCCAGCCCCGACCACACCAGTCCAAGTGCAAGATTGCGGCGGGGAGTCGGGAGTCGGAACATCGATGACCTGTCAGTGAAAGTTGAGCCGGCTTGGTGAAAATCAGGCTGCAGAACGGACGCGCTTCAGCAGCTTGTATCAGTGTAAGACCCAGAACGCGCTCTGCAGTGCCCGGCCTTTCCGGAATGCCGTCCCTGGACCAAAAAACGACAAGGGGACGGCGAACCGTCCCCTTGTCGTTTGCAGAACGGCGCGCTGTGCTGGTTCAACGCACGCCGACGGGTCACGATTACAGCGAGTAGTACATATCGAACTCCACCGGGTGGGTGGTCATGCGGAAACGGGTGACTTCTTCCATCTTCAGGTCGATGTAGGCGTCGATGAAATCTTCGCTGAACACACCACCCTTGGTGAGGAAGGCACGATCCTTGTGCAGATAGTCCAGCGCCTGGTCGAGGCTGGAGCACACGGTCGGGATTTTTGCGTCTTCTTCCGGCGGCAGGTCGTACAGGTTCTTGCTGGCGGCTTCGCCCGGGTGGATCTTGTTTTCCACGCCGTCGAGACCAGCCATCAACATGGCCGAGAAGGCCAGGTAGGGGTTGCAGGTGGGATCGGGGAAACGCACCTCGATGCGGCGCGCCTTGTCGCTGGGCACATAAGGCACGCGGATGGAGGCGGAACGGTTGCGGGCCGAGTAGGCCAGCTTCACCGGAGCCTCGAAGCCCGGCACCAGACGCTTGTACGAGTTGGTACCCGGGTTGGTGATGGCGTTGAGGGCGCGCGCGTGCTTGATGATGCCGCCGATGTAGTACAGCGCGAACTCGGACAGCCCGGCATAACCATTGCCGGCGAACAGGTTCTTGCCTTCCTTCCATACCGACTGGTGCACATGCATGCCCGAGCCGTTGTCGCCCACCACGGGTTTGGGCATGAAGGTGGCGGTCTTGCCGTAGCTGTGGGCCACGTTTTGCACCACGTACTTCAGAATCTGCGTCCAGTCGGCGCGTTGCACCAGGGTGGAGAACTTGGTGCCGATTTCGCACTGGCCGGCACCGGCCACTTCGTGGTGGTGCACTTCGACGGGCACGCCCATCTGCTCCAGCAACAGGCACATTTCCGAGCGGATGTCCTGCAGGCTGTCCACCGGGGGCACGGGGAAGTAGCCACCCTTGACCGACGGACGGTGAGCCATGTTGCCGCCTTCCATCTTCTCGCCCGACATCCAGGAGGCTTCGTCGGAGTCGATCTTGACGAAGCAGCCGGACATGTCGACGTTCCAGCGCACCTGGTCGAAAATGAAAAACTCGGGCTCCGGGCCGAAGAAGGCGGTGTCGCCCAGGCCGGATGCCTTGAGGTAGGCCTCGGCTTTCTTGGCGATGGAGCGGGGATCGCGGTCATAGGGCTTGCCGTCGCCCGGCTCGAGCACGTCGCAGCTAAGCAGCAGCGTGGTTTCTTCCATGAAGGGGTCGACATTGGCGGTGTTCGGGTCGGGCATGAGCAGCATGTCCGACGCCTCGATGCCTTTCCAGCCGGCGATGGACGAGCCGTCGAAAGCATGGCCCTGGGTGAACTTTTCATCGTTGAAAGCGGAAATCGGCACGGTCACGTGCTGTTCCTTGCCGCGGGTGTCGGTGAAACGGAAATCCACGAACTTGACGTCGTGTTCCTTCACCATATTCATCACATCAGCAACGTGTTTGGTCATGCAAATTCTCCAGTCATGGGAGTGGGTTGGGAAAGGGGCCTGGCGCTGGGGCATGGACCTGCAAGAGGCTGTTCATGAGCACACTGATCGTGTCGTCGACGATGCCGAAAATCTAGCAGAAACCATGCCACGCCTTGGCAAATGGCCATGCCCGGGAAACCGTCGTGAAAGTGGATGGGCAGGGATGATTGCCCGAAAGCCCGGACGCACCAAGAGCGTGCTCGTTAGAGTTTTCGCACAACTTCTGTGCAAATACGTGCTTTCAGGCCCTCAAGTCCCTGTTTGAGTGCATCAAACGCGCCTTCTACATTTTGAGGCTCGCCTTTGACACCCAGTTCGATATGCCGGCCCCATTCCGGGTGGTCCACACTCGGCAGGCTGAACACCTTGACACCGGCATGCTCGTGCTCGATGCGCTCCATGAGCGGAGTCAGGTCCGACTCCATCGCCCCTTGCACGATGACGGCACGCTCGAGATAACTGCCGATGCGGTGCAAATGCCGCAGCGGCCCGTCGAGCACCCAGGCCAACATGGGCCAAGCCATGACCGGGAAACCCGGAACGAAGAAATGCTGGCGGATCGAAAACCCGGGAATCTGGTTGTAGGGGTTGGCGATGATGGCGCTGCCTTGCGGGAACATGCCCATCTGCAAACGCTGCACATTGGCTGGCGAATCGGGCGGCCCAAGCGCTGCCGTGGCGATGCGTTGCTGAATCAGGCGCTTGGCCTCGGGATGGAGTTCAAGCGGCACATCCAGGGCCGCCGCCACGCTCTGGCGCGTGTGGTCGTCGGGCGTGGCGCCAATGCCGCCGCAACTCAACACCACATCACCCCGGGCAAAGCTTGCGCGCAGGGCCATTCGCAGCAAGGCGGGGTCGTCACTCAGATACTGCGCCCAGTGCAGTTGCATGCCCCGCGCTGCCAGCAGTTCCTGGACTTGCGCGAAATGCTTGTCCCGCCGTTTGCCAGACAGGATTTCGTCGCCGATGATATAGAGGCCGATCGCCATGATGGAACGCGAGCTGAGGTGGAAGGGAAACTGCAGGGGGAGGTGCTGCGCACGGCATGTCGGCCGGTGCCGCGGCCCTGCAGCCAGCGTCCTGGATCACGCCGTGGTCACGAGTTGCTCGCGCCCAGCGGCCAAGGCTGCCAGCAAATAATGCACGAACCACAGAGCGGTGAACACGAAACTGAGAACATACAGCCACAGCGCCAGCAGCGTGAGCACCGGCAACAAAGCCAGCACCAGCCAGCCCAGGCCGAACAACAAGGTCGGCAAAACGCTGAGGTAACCGCAGCTCACGCCCATGAGCAAGAGGGACCAGCGATGGTCGCGCAGGAGCTGCCTGCGCTCGGGCACGCTGGCGAACTGAACGACGGCGTCGAAGGCGAACATCTGCGCCGTCATCCAGCCCCAGATCAGCGGCGCAACGAGCCAGCCGACAACTGGAATGAACCACAGCGGCAGGCTCAACAGCAACGCCCCCAAACCCGCCAGCGTGATCCACAGCGACCAGAGAAGCGACTGCACCAGCCGGCCACGGCCGCGCTGCTGCAGTTGCGCGTAACGGGCCCGCGCGACCATAGGGCCCGCCACCGGCATGACCAAAGCCGCGGCCAAGAGCAGGCTCGACAGCAGCAGCGCCAGGATGCTGCAGGCCGTGAGCAGTGCCATGCTCAGGCCTTGCACCGGCTGCGTCCAACCCACCGCCCGCAACAGGTCCAGCAACCAAGTCTGGGTCTGCAGCCAAGCTTGCATGGACGCAAGCCACCCTTCCCAGAACAGGGCATGGGCGACCAGTCCCAAGACTGCGGTGGCTGCCAGCGGCAGCAGCGACAGGGCCAGCATGCGCGGACGCAGGGTATCCAGCAGGGCTCGCCAGGCGGATTGGAGGAGCCGGTTCATCGCGGGAGAGTATCGAAAAAGATGCGCATGCTTTCGATGCTAATCGTCCACCATGACCCGGGCATGGCTCCATGGGGCGTGGAGTTTGTGGTACTTGGACAGAGCCGCAAGCGCAAGCACAATGCCATGGATCGAGTCGAACACAATGGAGATGCACGATGGACCAGACCGAACTGACGCGCGCAGGGCAGCAGGGTGCGATGAATCTGCCGAATCTGGACGCGCTATGGATGCCATTCACCGCCAACCGCCAGTTCAAGGCGGCGCCGCGCATGCTGGTCGGCGCCCGCGGCATGCATTACCGCAGCCATGACGGGCGCGAGATTCTCGACGGCGTGGCCGGGCTGTGGTGCGTGAACGCGGGCCACGGGCGCGAGGAAATCACCGCGGCCATTGCGCGGCAGGCGAGCGAAATGGACTACGCGCCGCCCTTCCAGATGGGCCACCCGGCGCAATTCGAGGCTGCCGATCTGCTGGCCAAGATCGCCCCGGCCGATCTCACCAAGGTGTTTTTCACCAACTCAGGTTCGGAGTCGGTGGATACGGCGCTGAAAATCGCTCTGGCCTATCACCGCGCCCGCGGCGAGGGCACGCGCACCCTGTTCATCGGCCGCGAGCGGGGTTACCACGGCGTCGGCTTCGGCGGCATTTCTGTGGGCGGCATGGTGGCCAACCGCAAGGTGTTTCGCGGCAGCCTGCTGCCCAATGTGGACCACCTCCCCCACACCTATGCGCCCGAACACCAAGCCTTTTCGCGTGGCCAGCCCGCGTGGGGTGCGCATCTGGCCGACGATCTGGAGCGCATCGTGCAGTTGCACGACGCAAGCAATATCGCCGCCGTCATCGTCGAACCCCTGGCTGGCTCCACCGGGGTTCTGGCGCCGCCCAAGGGCTATCTGGAAAAGCTGCGCGCCATCTGCAGCAAATACGGCATCCTGCTCATTTTCGACGAGGTCATCACCGGCTACGGCCGCCTCGGCACTCCGTTCGCGGCGCAGTATTTCAACGTCACGCCCGACATCATCACCAGCGCCAAGGCGGTGAACAACGCCGCGGTGCCGCTGGGCGCGGTGTTCGTGCGCGAGGGCATTTACGACGCCGTGGTCAACGGCGCGGCCGAAGGGGTGGTGGAGTTTTTCCACGGCTACACCTACTCGGGACATCCGCTGGCCGCCGCCGCGGCGGTGGCCGCGCAAAAGCTGTACGCCAGCGAAGGCCTGCTCACCCGTGTGCAGCGCGAGGGGCTGGACATGTACTGGGAAAACGCCGTGCATGGCCTGCGCGACGCACCTCATGTCAAGGACATCCGCAACCTCGGTCTGGTGGCGGGCATCGAGTTGCACTCCCATGCGGATGGCGTGGGCAAGCGCGCCTTTCAAACCTTCCTCAAATGCTTCGAGCTCGGCGTGCTGGTGCGCTACACCGGCGAAACCATCGCGTTGTCGCCGCCGCTCATCATCGAGCAGGGACAGATCGATCAACTCGTCGACACCTTGCGCCGAGCCCTGCACACACTGGCCTGAAGGGGCCAGCCGATGGAAACTGAAGCGACGCTGAAACACGCCGAAATTGGTACTTCCGGGGTGTTTTTTTGATGTTCAGCGCCTATGATCAAAGCATCAGCGAAGCCGGATGCCTGCTGAACCGGCTTCGCACCCTTTGAGCGAGGAGCCTGCCATGCGACGCCTTTATTTCCTGGTCCCCGATGCCGCCACGGCCCACACCATCGTTGATGAACTGCTGGTGGCGCGCATTGCCGAGAAGCACATCCATATCCTCGCCCGTGACGGCACGCCCCTGGGCAATCTGCCTGAAGCCGGCCTGGCCCAGAAGACCGACCTCATCCCCGCCATCGAGCGTGGCCTCGGATACGGAGGCGCCACCGGAACCATTGCCGGGCTGGTCGCCATTTCCATACCCGGGGTGGCGGTGATTTCGGCGGGGGCCCTGGTGGTGGCGCTGGCCGTGGCCGGCACCGTGCTCGGCGCCTGGGTGAGCAGCATGATTGGCATCAGCATCGAAAGCCCGCGCTTGAAGCAATATGAACAAGCCATTCAGTCGGGCCAATTCCTGATGATGCTGGACGTGCCGGTGGCACGCGTGGATGAAATTCACGCCCTGATCCGTCAGCACCACCCCGATGCCAGCCCGGAGGGCGTCGAACCGGCCATACCAGCGTTTCCTTGAAACCCCGGCAGCAAGGGCCTGTTCACGCCATTTCTGCGCACCAGCCCGGCTCAGGGCTGACGCTGGCCAGAGCCGAGGAGGCTCTACACTCGGCCTTCTTCTTGCCTCGGCTGCCTGAACATGCCCCAAACACCTGCACCTGGACCTGACACTCCCCTCTCGGACACCGAACTCGACCGCCTGGAGCAACTGCTCGACAGCGACGACATGCCCGAAACCGTCATGGATATTTCCATGCTGGATGGGTTTTTCACCGCCCTGCTCTCGGGCCCCAAACTGCTGCCTCCAACCCAGGCGCTGCCGTGGATCTGGGACAGCGAGGAAGGCAAGGCCCAGCCCCGATTCAAGGACAAACAACAGGCCGAGGAGTTTCTGGGCCTGCTGATGCGCTACTGGAACATGCTGGCCACCACCCTGAGCGAGCATCCGGACGATTACGCCCCGCTCATCTATTTGAACGGCGAAGGCGACGAACAGGAAAGCATCATCGAGGAATGGTGCAGCGGCTATGTGCTGGGTCTGGCGCAAGACCCGCAAGGCTGGGCGCCGATGCTGGAGGAGCCGTCCGACGAGCTCAGCCTCATCATGCTCTACGGCACCGAGGAAGGCTGGGCGCAACTCGGCGATCAACAGCTCGACGACGACTATCACCGCGCTGCCGCCGACGCGCTGGCCGACTGCGCCACTGCCATCTACGACTACTGGCGCCAGGCCAAGGCGCCGCCCATCCGCAATGCGGCCAAGGTCGGGCGCAACGATCCCTGCCCTTGCGGCTCGGGCAAGAAGTACAAGCTGTGCCACGGTGCGCCGGCAGCCAACGAGCCCTGAGTCACCACGGTGTGCCGCAACGGCAACGCCACAGCCTTGCAAGCGGCCACGAAAATGCCTAGGAGGCTGTCGGACTTGAACCCGAGCGAATCCGATTGATCAGTGCGACGCGTTTTTTTTGACAGCGGCGCGCTGATCGAACGCTCTCGATGGTTGGCGAGACACTGTGAGGGCACATGGGGCGGCCTGGGGACTCGGTTTTGGCGTGGTCGGGGCGCACTATTGCCCTCACGCGGCTCGCAGGACGTGCATGCGCTTGATGTTCCAAGCCATGGTCACCAAGCTCCATTCGCCTTGTGCCTTGGCCAGCCCGCGCATGCTCATCTGGCGCCAACCCATCACTTGCTTGATGATGCCGAACACCGGCTCCACTGTCTGCTTGCGCAGGCCGTACAGGGCTCGGCCTGCTTGCGTGCCCAGGCGGTGTGCCATCTGCACGAGCGGATCCGTCGTCTGGGGCTCGGGCACATCGGGTGCAAAGCGCCCCATCACCGGCGTGTGATGCGACTCCCGCTTGAGCGCCAGCAGCGGCTCGATACCCGCGTCGTTGCACGCGATCACGTTGGCTTGGCTGAAGAAGCCGTTGTCCGTGATGAGCGTGTGCACCTCGCCCAGCACCGCGGGTAACGCTTGGATCTGCTGCAGCGTAGGCACAACTTCGCGCTTGTCGTTGGATGCCTGGCTCACATGCTGGGTGATCACCATCATCGTCGCGATGTCCACGCCGGCTTGTGCGTTGTAGCTTTGCTCGAAGCCCCCACCCGACACGGGCATGATGCGCGACTCTTCATCCGTGAGGTTGACCTGATCGCTGCTCCGGGGGCCGGCCTCTGGCGGCTCAGGGTCCTTGCCGCGCGGCTTCTTGCCCGCCTCGCGCTGGGCTTGGCGCTTGGCGGTCTTGGCCTCGTACTCCTGCTGCTCGACCTGATGGCGTTCGCTGGCGCGCTGCTCGATCTTGGCCTTGGCCTGCGCGATTGCGCTCAAGCGATCTGCACGCAGGGCGATCTCCGCCGGCACATCCATGCCGTCGGGTACCGTCGCGCGGTCGCTGTTCTCTGCCAGCGCCAGCAGCGTTTGTACTTCCTGGCGCAGCTGCGCCTCGATCTTGTTGGCATGAGCCCACGACAAGGCCTTGTGCTTGCTGGCGTTGGCGTCGATCTTGGTGCCATCCAGCGCGATGTGTCCGAGCTTGAGCAGCTTCATCTCGCGCGCCAGAACCAGCACCTGCACGAACAGTGCCTCCACCTCCTTCAAGAAGCGGCGGCGGAACGTCGCCAGCGTGTCGTGATCGGGGTGGGTATTGGCCGCAACAAAGCGGAACGCCACCGAGTCGTAGGTCGCCCGCTCGATCTTGCGGCTGGAGTGCACGCCGTTGGCGTAGCCGTAGATCAGCAGGCCCAGCAGCACCGCCGGATGGTGCGCCGCCGAGCCCCGGCCTGCGTACTGTCGGGCCAGATCGCCCAGATCAAGCTGCTCGATGACTTCGACCACGAAGCGCGCCAAGTGATCAGTGGGCAGCCATTCGTCCACCGACGGTGGCAACAGATATGCGGTGTCTCGGTCAACAGGGACGAAGCGGCTCATCGGCTCGGGCTCTCGGTTGTGCAGCAGCAATTGTCTCGGATAGCGTCTTCATCCGGAAGACCGCAAAGTCCGACAGTCTCCTAGGGCCTGTTCAAGCTGCGGCTTCGTCGGCGCGCAACGGTAGACGTTTTTCCCAGAACGTGGCATGGCCCTGCGCCGGGTCGAGGGCATAGGGCTGGAAGCCGAATTTGCGATAACTGGCGATGGCCGGCAGGTTGTGTTCCAGCACCTCCAGTGTGAGTTTGCCGCAGCCGCGTGCCAAGGCCAGCGCCTCCAAGCTCTCCAGCATGCGCGCTGCCAAGCCTTGCCCGCGCCGAGTTGGCGCCACATACACGTCGTGCACGTTGAGCAGTGGGCGCGCCATGAAGGTGGAGAAGCCCTCGAAGGCATTCACCAGACCCACCGCCTGCCCTGGCGCCAGGGCGAGCACGCCAACGTAGTCATGGCGCTCGCGCAGCGCCGGAATCAAGCGGGCCTCAGCTTCGTGCTCCAGGCCCTTGCCGCCCGTCGCCTCCAGGGCGTAGGCCCGGATCATGGCGAGCACGCCTGCGGCATGGCTGGGGTTGGACCAATCGACGGCGCAGATTTCGATCATCGTGGACTCGTGGGGGTTTCCCGGTTCAAGGCTTTGGGGCCGCTGCAAGGGGGTGCTGCTGGGGGTTCCACTGCTCAAAACCGCTCCACCCACGGTCGCAGTTCAAGCTCCCAAGACCAGGCGCTGCGATCTTGTTGCAGCAGTTGCAGGTAGTTGCGAGCGATGGCATCGGGGTCGAGCATGGAGTCGGGCGCGCCGGCAGGCTCCACCCGCCCCGGATTGCGGATGGCGCCATCGATCACGACATGCGCGACATGAATGCCTTGCGGCGCGAGTTCGCGCGCCAGGCTTTGCGCCAGGCCGCGCAGCGCGAACTTGCCCATGGCAAAGGCGGCTGAGTGGGCATAGCCCTTGACGCTGGCCGAAGCGCCGGTGAACAGCAAGGCGCCTTGCCCGCGCGGCAACATGCGCCGCGCCGCCTGCTGCGCAACGAGAAAACCGCCGTAGGCGGTGACCGCCAGCGCCTGCGCCACCGCCTGGGCATCGACCTCGGTGATCGGCCCGCCGACCCTGGCGGCGGGGTTGTAGATGACGACATCGGGCGGGGCCTGGAAGGCTCGGTCCAACTGCGCGAACAGGGCATCGACCTGGGCCGGGTCGCTCGCATCGCAGGCCAGCGCCAGCGCGTCCAGTTCCTGGACCAGCGGCGCCAGTTTGTTCGGGTGGCGTGCGGCCAAGGCCACGCGATAGCCGCCGTCGCGGCTGAGGACGCGGGCCAGCGAGGCGCTGAGGCCACCGCCAGCACCCACGATCAGGGCACTTGGCTTCGCATGCATGGTCGGGGCGACGCAGTGTGCGCTCGGTTTGTGAGGGTCTTTAACTTTAGCCGATGCATCGGCGAGCCGCACAGGCGCATGGGGACATGCCTGGCGAGCCAAGGTTCAGCGCACGCCGCCTGCAGCCCGCGGCGTATCGATCGACAATCAAAGGCTACTTTCATCCGACACGGAGTTCAGCATGTCTGCGCAATCCATTCCCCCCAATCTGGCCCCGGCCGGCGTTTCCGGCCGCGTCGCCCTGGTCACCGGCGCCTCGTCCGGTATCGGCGAAGCCACCGCCCTGCTGTTGTTGGCGCAGGCCGGCGCGCGCATTGCCATCTGCGCCCGCCGCGCCGACCGGCTCGAGGCGCTTGCCGCCAAGCTCCGCGCCCTGGCCGCCGAGGTGTTGGTGCTACCGGCCGATCTCGCGGACCTGCAAGCCGCGCAACAAGTCGTGCGCGACACCGAGGCCCACTTCGGCCGGCTCGACCTCCTGGTGAACAACGCCGGAGTGATGTATCTGGAGCCCATCGACACGGCCGATCTGGCACGCTGGCAGCACATGACGCAGCTCAACGTGCTGGGCCTCATCGCGACCTGCCAGGCGGCGCTGCCAGGCATGCGCGCACGCAAGGATGGACACATCATCAACATCGCCTCCACCGCGGGGCGCCAGGCCAACCCGAATGCGGGCGGCTACTCGGCGACGAAATGGGGCGTGGTGGGCTTCAGCGAGTCGCTGCGGCGCGAAACCTACAAGGACAATATCCGCGTGACGGTGATCGAGCCCGGCGTGGTGGAAACCGAGTTGCGCGAGCACATCGCCCACGGTCCGACGCAAGCCGCCCTCAACGCCTGGGCGGATGGCATGCGCCAGAGTTGCAAAGCGCGGATATCGCCCGCACCATCGTGTTCTGCGCCGGCCAGCCAGCGCATGTGAACATCAACGAAATCCTGATGCGGCCGACCGACCAGGAACGCTGACCGTTCGCTCCAACCCAAGGAAAGCCCCCATGATTCTCGAACTTGCCGACATCCGCATCCAGCCTGGCCGCCAGGCCGAATTCGACGCCGCCATCGTGCGCGGCGTCGAAACCGTCATTGCCCATGCCAAGGGTTTTTGCGGCTACAGGATCAACAAGGGGGTGGAGAGCCCCGAGCGCTACCTGCTGATGATTTTCTGGGCCACGCTGGAAGACCACATGGTGGGCTTTCGCCAGTCGGAAGCCTTCGCTGAGTGGCGGGGCATCGTCGGCCCGTTCTTCGCCACGGCGCCGCAGGTCGAGCACTACACCCTGCTCGCCAAGTCGGTCGAAACTCCGGGCCACTGACCGCCATCTGCCCCGCCATACTGGCGGGGATGTCATCCAGCGGCCGATGGCAATTTGAGGGTGATGAACCTATCATTTATCGCATGGCACAAAATCACTCGATTCCTGCGGTCTCGCGTGCCCAAACCCTCGGCGAGGAGATCGCCAACAGCCTGAGCCACGGCCTGGGCTTGGCGCTGGCTATCGCTGCGCTTCCCATCCTCGTCGTTCATTCCACCGAGCAAGGAAGTGCGGCCACCCTCGCCGGCGACATCACCTTCGGCAGCAGCGCCATCCTGCTCTACCTCGTCTCCACGCTTTACCACGCCCTGCCCCACCAACGCGTCAAAAGCGTGTTGCAGGTCGTCGATCATGTCGCCATCTACCTGTTCATTGCCGGCACCTACACACCCTTCACCCTGGGCGTGCTGCACGGCACCTGGGGCTGGACCCTGTTCGGCCTGATCTGGGCCCTCGCCCTGGCAGGCCTGTTTTTCAAAATCATGGGTGGCACGCGTTATCCCCGTCTTTCCACATTCCTCTACCTGGCCATGGGCTGGGTGGTGCTGATCGCCATACGCCCGCTCTGGCTCCACATGCCCACCCCAGGCCTGGCGCTGCTGCTGGCGGGTGGCGTGTCCTACACGCTTGGCGTGGTGTTTTTCGTGCTCGACGACAAAGTGCCCTACACGCATTTCGTCTGGCACCTGTTCGTGCTCGCCGGTACCGTGTTCCATTTCTTCGCGGTGCTGCTATACGCGGCGTAATCGGCACTCACGTCAGCACATAGTTTTTCGGAGGCGGTTGCTGTGGCAGGTGCGCCTCCCCCCAGCATTTCCCGCAGCGTGATTCAATGCCCATCGATAGGTGTTCCAGTGGCAGATCGATCATTGGGCAGGATGCCGAAGGGCTCCTCCAATTCCTCGTTCAATGAATCCAGCGCCAAGAAGGTGTAGGCCACGAACGTCACAATCAATGGCGTCATGACACCAATGCTGTTGACCAAGCCGAACGGCAGCAAAAAGCAATACAGGTAGACCGTGCGATGCACGATCACCGAGTATGTGTAGGGAATCGGCGTGTTCGCAATGCGTTCACAGCCTCCAACGACAGCGGCCATTTCGCTGAGCGTCTGGTCCATGGTTGCAGCCAACTGAGGGTTGAGCCGTCCCTCGGACATCGCAGCCCCAAGCGCTCTTCCCAGATACAAAAGAAGCAGCGTCGGCACCGAATGCACCCGTGCGATTTGCGTCTGCACTGACTCTGGAAGCAGTGGCCTCAACTGGCTCTCGGGGTCGGTCGCCCTGAGTTGGTGCCGCAATGGGCCGACCTTCCAACCCGGGATGCCGCCTCCGCTCATCGTGATGGCTGATGCCATGGTTGCGATGATGAGCAATTGCATCCAGATCTTGGGAAGCACGTCATGCGTCAGGTGGAAAAAGTTCGTTTGCGCAACTGTACGCAAGCGACGGCCATGCCGCACGTTCCAGCAGGCGCAGGCCTCAACCATTGAGGCGGTCGCCTGGCCGCTGGCGCTCAGCATGCCGCCGCACATGCACAGTCAAAATTGAACAGTAAAACTGTACAGTTCAACTGCATATGCGATGCAATTTTTGCATGGTCAAGCATTCAGGCACATCAGAGGTTTCACGACTGTCAACTCTGGCGGGTGAGTTCCGTGTTTCGATTGGCAAACTGAACCGACGGCTGCGAGAGCAGGCGCATCCGCGGGATTTCACCTCGGCCCAGAAATCAGTCCTCCATCGGCTGGAGCGTGATGGACCTGCAACGGTGTCCATGCTGGCGAGAGCCGAGAGCGTCCGCACGCAGTCCATGCGGGTCACGGTTTCCAGCCTGGAGGCGGCGGGTCTGGTGGGCGGTGAGACCGACCAGACCGATGGCCGGCATGGCGCCGGGGCGAACGGAGCAGGCTCGACGCAGCCTGGATTTCCCCGCGGGATGGACGGATCTCATCCCCGAGTTGAACCAGCAGCCAACCGATCACACGATCACGAAGTACACGCCCGGGGCGTTCATGAAGACGGCTCTCGAGGAGCATCTTCGAGGCATGGGGGTCACGCAGGTTGTGCTCGCAGGCATCTCGACCAGCAGCGGGCGCTGCAGGCGTTGCGCCAGCCAGCGGGCGTAGGCGGTCTTACCCGTGCCTGGCGGCCCATACAGGCACAGCCGGGCGCTGCCGCTGTGGGCGATGCCGTCGGCCAAGGCGGCGAGGTCGGCGTCGGTGTGCACGTAGGCGGGGTCGTAGACCTCGGGCAGGCGGCTGGGGTCGTGCGCCGGGATGCAGGCGTGGCCTTGTGCCTGCAGGGTGTTGTTCACCAGTTGCAGCAGGGCCGGTGCGGCCTGTTCCGTCGGCAGTCGGGCTTCGATGGTGCGCAGCACGGCGCCGGCACGGGTGAGCACGGCAGGGGCGAGAACGTCGCTTGCGGCCAGCGCCTGCACGGTGGCGGCATCAACCTGCGGGCCGACGCAGGCGGCGGCGATGCGCTGGCGGACGGGCTGCGGCGGCACCGGCAGTTCCAGCACGAAATCGAAGCGGCGGATGTAGGCGCTGTCCAGGTTGGCAACGGCGTTGGTCAGCCAGAAGGTGGGCACGGTGTTGCCTTCCAGAGTCTGGTTGATCCAGCCCTTGCAGCGGCGGCCGGCGCCGGACCGCACGACGGCGGCGCCGAACAGGCCGGGCAGGCTGTCGCCCTGGAACACGTCTTCGATCTCGTCGAACAGCAACATGGCCTGCTCGCGCCGCAGAAAGCGCTGCGCGGCGCGGAAGGCCTGAATGCGGTCTTCGCCGCTGATGGGGTCCTGGTCTTCGTCCTCGTAGGCGACCTCGAACAGGTCGCAACCGAGTTCCTGCGCCAGGGTGCGGCTGAGTTCCGTCTTGCCCGTTCCGGGCGAAGCAGTCACATACTGCCCGCGAACAGCTCGTCGAGCTGGCTCGCATCAACTATCCGTTCCATCCCCGGACGGGTCATGAAGTTGAGGTGCTCGGCCGAGTCAGGCATGGAACCGAAGACTTCCTGATTGTCCGTCAGCCCGACGGCACGAGGGCGCATCTACCGCAGTGGATGACACTACCTGCGGCCGGCGATGTGCCCACGCACTGGCCTCCGCGGATGTTGCTGCGCTGCCTGCTTGCGCTGCGAGGCGAACTCGACGCAGTCCTATGTTCATCGACCATTTCCCAGGCACACGGAGGCGTCGATGAAGCCAACCCCGCCGCGAGCGATCCCGCTCGTGCAAGCCGACCTGTTCGACGCCGCAACGGCGCCAGCACCACTGACGCGATTGCAGCAGCGTCACGACGACCTCGTCGAACTGCTGAGCCAACTCCTGTGGCAGGTGGCAAGTCAGTCCGACGTCGTTGAACACATGGAGGATGACGATGAACAAGATCAACCCTGAGCACTTGGCGCGTGGCGCCTACGTGTACGTGCGCCAGTCCACAGCCGATCAGTTGCGCCACAACCATGAGAGTCGCCGGCGCCAATACGCCCTGGCCGATCGGGCACGCGCGCTCGGTTGGACCGAGGTCGTGGTCATCGACGACGACCTCGGTGTGTCCGCCGGCGGCGTCGCACGGCCAGGCTTTGAGCGACTGCTGGCGGCGATCTGCAGCGGCCAGGTCGGCGCCGTGGTGTCCATTGAGGCATCGCGCCTGGCACGCAACGGTCGCGACTGGCACACGCTGCTGGAATTCTGCGCACTGGTGGGCAGCCTCATCGTCGACGAAGACGGCATTTATGATCCACGCAGCGTCAACGACCGGTTGCTGCTGGGCATGAAGGGCACGATGTCGGAGATGGAGTTGTCCCTCCTTCGCCAACGATCCGTCGAAGCCCTCAAGCTCAAGGCGGCGCGGGGTGATCTGCACACGACGGTGGCGATCGGCTATGTGCGCAGCGAGGGCGACCGGATTGAACGCGACGCCGATCTGCGCATCCGCGAAGCGATCGCGGCCGTGTTCCGTCGATTCGCACAGGCCGGCAGCGTGCGCCAGGCGCTGCTGTGGTTCCGACAAGAGCGCATTGATCTGCCCTCGGCGGTCTACGAGAACGGCCGGCGCTGCGTGATCTGGCGTCTGCCGGTCTATAACGCGGTGCTCAAGATTCTCACCAATCCCGTCTATGCCGGCGCCTATGCGTTTGGCCGCACCGAGACACGCGTCCGGATCGAAGCCGGCCGCAAGCGCGTCGTGCACGGCCATCGTCGTGCCCAGGAGCACTGGCAGGTCTTGATCCAGGAGCACCACGAGGGGTACATTGATTGGCCGACCTATGAGCACAACCAGCGCGTGATCGCCGACAACACCAACATGCGCGGCAGCATGGCGCGCGGCGCACCCCGGCGCGGAGAGGCATTGCTGGCCGGGTTGCTGCGATGCGCGCACTGTGGTCGCAAGCTGCACGTCGCCTACAGCGGCAGCGACGGCACCATCGCCCGCTATCACTGCAAGGGGGCCGCGATCAATCATGGCGCGGTGCCTGGATGCATTTCTTTCGGCTCGCTGCGCGTGGACGAGGCCGTCTCCGGCGAAGTGCTGAGCGTGCTGCTGCCGCTTGGGGTGCAGGCCGCACTGCGTGCCATCGAGCACCATGCCAACGATGAGCACGCGACGCGGCGCCAGCTCGAACTCGCGTTGGAGCAGGCGCGCTTTGAGGCGGCGCGTGCGCAGCGGCAGTTCGACGCCGTTGACCCCGGCAATCGACTGGTGGCCGCCGAACTTGAGCGGCGCTGGAACGAGCGCCTCTCCGAGGTTACCCGGCGCGAGGCGGAGATCAAGACGCTGCAGACCGTGACCGAATGGAGCCTGACGCCACAGCAGCGCGACGACCTCATGGCCCTGGGCACCGACTTGCCGCGGGTGTGGTCCCATCCTTCGGCCAGCAACGCCGTGCGCAAGCGCATCCTGCGCTGCGTGATCAGGGAGATCGTGGCGCGCGTGGACGAGGCGCGCATCGAACTCGTCATGCATTGGCAGGGAGGCGACCACACCGAATTGAGCGTGGTGAAGAACCGCACGGGACAGCACCGCTGGACCACCGATGTTGGGGTCCAGGTTCTGATCGTGCAGCTCGCACGCCAGTTGGGTGACGCTGGCATCGCCTCGTTGCTGAATCGTCTCGGCCACCGGACTGGCAAAGGGCATACCTGGACGGAAATGCGGGTGCGTTCGTTCCGCGGCGACCACCACATTGCGGTCTACCAAAATGGAGAGCGCGAAGCGCGTGGTGAGTTGACTCTGGAGCAAGCCGCTGAAGCGCTCGGGACGAGCAAGATGACGGTGCTGCGCATGATCAGCGTCGCTACACTTCCCGCCACGCAGGCCTGCAAGGGCGCGCCTTGGGCCATCAAGGCCGCCGATTTACAGCGTCCCGAGGTCCGCGCATCGGTCTCATCGCCTGGCGTGCGTCCGCTCCCAGACGATCCTCGACAGATTTCTCTTGAACTTCAATAACGTGGTGAGGTGAGCATCATGTCGCGTGATCGGGCGGGCCATACAGCAGCACATTCACACCGGGCCGTTGCTGCGCCTGCGCCTCGCGCAGGTAGGCCAAGAGCATCTGCAGATTCAGGCCGAGGTGCGGATAGTCGTCGAGCTGCAGTGTGGGCGGCGCGCTGCGGGCGATCACGCCGCGCAGCAAGGTCATGGGATCGGCGTCGGGCGCGAGGATGGTGTCGACGAACTGTTCGGACAACAACTCCAGCTTGTTGCACAGCACATCGTCCCTCAGGAGGCCTTCGGTCTTGACCAGCCCGCTGCGCGCGAGCTGTCCGCGCGGCGACAGCGCCTGCTTCACCGCATCGGCCGGCAAGCCCAGAATGTGCTGCAGCATGGTGAAAATCCTGGCAGTCGACAGACGGCCTAGGTTGTCTGCCGCGTCGTCGAGCTCGCGCACGCCGTGCAGCAGGCAGACGAATTCGAGGATGCGACATTCGGCTTCTGACAGATGCACCAGCGCGGCCAACCGGGCGACGTTGTCCGCCAGCGCCTGGGGAACGCCGATCTCGCCGGCGCTGCGCTCGGCCCGGTCCCACAGGGGCTTGAGTTGACGCTTGATGTGGCGCTCCCGCGTCGCAGGGGTGGCCTCGTCGTCGATCTCGCGCGGGCGCACACCCACGCGCTCGAGCAGCGGCATGCTCCCGACTCCCTCCATCAGCAGACGGTGCAAGCCGCCCAGCGGCAGCAGGATACGCAGGATCCAAAGCTGCACGATGGGGTCGAGGGGGAGAGTGCTTGTGGCTGGACGGTCGGGTTCGAAATCGAGGTGGCGGTGTCGCATAGCGTCCTCCTGAAGTTGAGGACATTGTGCGCGGCATGGGCGACAGAATAGGTCGCATGCACACTGAAATCGCACTGAATGGGTTGGGCCGCAGATGACCGGCCGCGTTGGTGTCCACCTTCAGGAACGGACATGGCGGACCGTCGGTCTGATCACCGAAGGAGCGCCGGGCTCGCTACGCGGCTTGATCCTTGAATAGGCCGGAGAAATAGTGCCCCATTCATAATCTTTGGATGCAGGAGGACTGGCATCGGCCCTCCCGCATCCACGCCCATTTCACCTGTCCCCGTCATGCCTATGTTGTTGAACCGGCACGAGACGGCTAGCCTGCTCAGGCGTCATGCCAAGCTTGTCGATCAGCCACTGGCACACATCATCGGGGACGTAGCGATGAAACTTGCCCAGCAGATGGGATGGGGGCAGGCTGGACGGGTCACGGTACCGTTTTTGCTTGATCGTGGCTGGCCTGTAGCCCAGCATGTAGGCAATGTCACGGTCGGTGAGCAAGAACGCCACCCCCATCGCCAAGAGGCGGTCAAGATCAGACTTCTTTTTTGCTGCCATAGTCACACTCCGCCCCAGCTTGCGCCGGGGATGGGACGGACGTGCAGATCAACGAAGTGGTTTGCGCACGACCGCCCGCGTTGATTGATGCCTGGATTGATCCAGGCGCTGCGTCAATCGCGGGCGGTGTGGCGAGGAGGCGGGGTGTCAGGTGCCGGCTTGCGGCTGGGTGGGGTGATGTCGGGCAAACCGGGCGCTGGAGTCAATCCCCCAGGTCGTGAACCCAAGGCTTCCATGGCGATGGTGGTGGCCATGGTCAGCAGCCAGACGATGCCGAGGACGTAGACCACATGAATCACCGCCATCCAGCCGCCAGCGGCTTGCGGCGGGTGGCCGGTCAGGGACCACAGCATGATCAAGGCGGCCACCAGCATCGGCCACGCGCGCAAGGCGGGTCGCAGTTGGTTGTCGATGTGGCGCAGGGCTTGCATCATGGCTGTGTTTTTATGTGGTACTGATCATAACACCAGTTTTCCGTCATTCTGGGTGGCTTGTTGCGGATTGGTGTTCACGCTGCGAGTCTTTGCAAGGCCGGCCGATCCTTGGCCCGTTGCTGGGCCTCCCACAGATCACGCTGGGTCTGCAGACGCAACCAATAGCCAGGCGAGGTGCCCAGAGCCTGGGACAGCTTGACATCCATATCAGCCGTGATCGCCGCGTGCCCATGCAGGATGCGTGAGAGCATGACGCGGGACATCCCCAGGTGGCCTGCAGCAGCAGTCACGTTCAATTCAAGATCCGTCAGCCATCCGGCCAGGATTTCTCCAGGGTGTGCGGGGTCGTGCATATCCATCATGTTCTCCATCGTTTCAGTGGTAATCCACATAGTCCACCAGTTCGACATCGGTGCCGTTGAAGCGAAACACCACGCGCCAGTTGGCTTGCACCGTCATCGCTTGAAAGCCCTGCAACTTGCCCGAGAGCGTGTGCAGCCGCCAACTCGGCCGAGCCAGATCCTGCGGGCCGACAGCGACATTCAACGCGGTGAGCAATTCGCGCAGACGTTCGGCATGAATGGCCTGGATGCCTTTGTGCTTGCCGGTCTTGAAGAAGGCTTCCAAGCCTTTGTGGCGGAACGAGCGGATCATGTGTTAATCCTTAGTTTACAGCCTGCACCTGTTTCGATCCAGTCGGTGTCTCTGGTTCTTGCCGACCCGCCCGCAACATATCGATGTGATCGGCCCAGTGCTGCATCAGCTTGATGCGCTCGGGCAGGTATTCGGCGCGGTTGTAGGCGGCGCGCACCTTGTTTTCCTCTTCATGGGCAAGCTGGCGCTCGATCACGTCATGGCGCCAGCCCTGCTCGTTGAGGATGGTCGAGGCCACGGCACGGAAGCCGTGTCCCGTCATCTTGCTGCGGTAGCCCATGCGGTAGAGGGCGAACAGCAGGGTGTTGTTGCTCATGGTGGTGCGCGTGTTCCGGCCCGGCCAGACATAGACGCTGTTGCGGCAGGCGGCTTGTTGCTGGCGCAGGATGGCCAGAGCCTGGGTGGACAGGGGCACGATGAAGTCGCGCTTCATCTTCATGCGCGGAGCCAGGATCAGCCATTGGGCCTTGTCGAAGTCGATCTCGTCCCAGGTGGCCTCGGTGAGTTCCTTGGTGCGCACGAAGGTCAGAGCCAGGAACCGCAGGGCGCGCTGGGTCTGGAGTTCACCGCCCTGCGCTGCGTACTGGTCGATGACGTGCAGGAGTTGGGGAAACTCGTCGGGTCGGATCGCGGGCTGGTGCTTGGCCACATGAGGAGTGAGCGCTTTTTTCAGGCCGACACAGGGATCGACGGTGCAGCGTCCAGAGGCGATGCCGTAGTTGAAGACCTGACTGGCGACCTGCTTGACACGGTGTGCCAGATCAAAGGCGCCCCTCGCTTCGATCTTGCGCAGGGTGTCGAGCAGCTGCACCGAGGCGATGCGGTCGATGGCCAGCGGGCCGAGGTCGGGGTAGAGGTCAGCCTCCAGCCGACGCTTGACATCGCGGGTGTGGCTGTCCACCCAGATGCGGCGCTGGCGCTCGAACCACTCGGTGGCGACGTGCTGGAAGCTCTTGGTGGCGTCGATCTGCGCTTGGGCCCGATTGGCCTGACGCACGGCGCTGGGGTCGATGCCCTGGATGAGCAGGCGCTTGGCGTCGTCGCGCGCCTGACGTGCCTCTTTCAGGCTGATCAGGGGATAGGCGCCGAAGGAGAGGCGTTTCTCCACGCCGCCGTAGCGGTACTTGAGGCGCCAGCCTTTGCTGCCGGTCTTGGTGATTTCGAGATAGAGGCCGCCGCCGGCGAACAGGCGGATGAGTTTGCCGGCTTTCGGCTGGGCCGCGCGCGCTTGGGCGTCGGTGAGCGTGGACATGGTGGGCTGGGGGCAAGTGGACGATGAATCCATGCTATTGCCCCCAAATCACCCCCGCAAGGTTGTCGATCGGCGTCAACCAGCGGTCACGTGTGTTGACGCAAATGCACCCTTGACCCCATGCAACGTATTGATTTACCGAAGAAAAAGCCATCACGATGGATGGCTTGGGGAAATCGACGGGTGAATTCTGGCGGAAAGGGTGGGATTCGAACCCACGGTACGGAAGAACCGTACACCGGATTTCGAGTCCGGCGCATTCGACCACTCTGCCACCTTTCCGGGGTGTTGGCACAGCTGTGATGTTGCTGCGATGTCGCTCTGCCGTGCGTGCCTGTGTGGTCGCTCTTCGGGCTCGCGGCGAAACTTGAAAGTCTAGCAGGCTGCGTCAGGCCGGGGCCGGCAACAGGGTGGATTGGCCGCCCAGGTAGGGGCGCAAAGCCTGCGGGATGTCGATGCCGCCATTTTCCCGCTGGAAGTTTTCCAGCACGGCCACGAGGGTGCGGCCCACGGCGAGGCCGGAGCCGTTGAGGGTGTGGACATATTCGGTCTTGCCCTGGGCGTTGCGGCTGCGGGCCTGCATGCGGCGGGCCTGGAAGGCGTCCATATTCGAGCAGCTGGAAATTTCGCGGTAGGTGTTTTGCGCCGGCAGCCACACCTCCAGGTCGTAGGTCTGCGCGGCGCCGAAGCCCATGTCGCCGGTGCACAGCAGCATGGTGCGGTAGGGCAGTTCCAGTGCCTGCAGCACGGCTTCGGCATGCGCGGTGAGTTGCTGCAGCGCCTGGGCGGATTGTTCGGGCGCGGTGATCCACACCAACTCGACCTTGTCGAACTGGTGCTGGCGGATCATGCCGCGCACGTCGCGACCGTAGGAGCCGGCCTCGGAGCGAAAACATGGCGTGTGGGCCACGTAGCGCAGCGGCAGCTGCTCGGGCGGGACGATGGTGTCGCGCACGAAGCTGGTGAGCGGCACCTCGGCGGTGGGGATGAGGTAGTGGGTGCCGAGTTCGCCGCGCGGCACGGCGAAGAGGTCGGCCTCGAACTTGGGCAACTGGCCGGTGCCGCGCAAGGTTTCGGCGCTGACCACGTAGGGAACATAGGCCTCGGTATAGCCGTGGCGCTGAGTGTGCAGGTCGAGCATGAACTGCGCCAGCGCGCGGTGCAGGCGGGCCACCGGGCCGCGCAAGACCGTGAAGCGGGCGCCGGAGAGCTTGGCGCCCAGCTCGAAATCGAGCCCAAGCGCGGCGCCGACGTCGACATGGTCGCGCACGGCAAAGTGGAAATCACGCGGCCGGCCCCAGCGCCGCACCTCGACGTTGGCCTTCTCGTCGGCACCCACCGGCACTTGCGCGTCGGGCAGATTGGGCACGCCCATGAGCAGGTCGGAGAGCTCGGCCTGGATGGCCTCCAGGCGTGCGGCGGAGGCGTCCAGTTCGGTCTTGATGGCGCCGACCTGCTGCATCAACTCGGCGGTGTCTTCGCCCTTGGCCTTGCGCTGGCCAATGCCTTTGGAGATCTGGTTGCGCTGCGCCTGCAGGTCTTCGGTGCGGGTTTGCAAGCCCTTGCGCTCCGACTCCAGCGCGCTGAAACGTGCGACGTCGAGAAAGGGTTGGGGACGTTTGCGGGTGGACAGGCGCTGGACCACGCCGTCGAGGTCTTTACGCAGCAGATTGATGTCGAGCATGAAGGCGGTGTGAGGGAATGGCGGGAAACAATGAATGCGCAGGAACGAGCAAAAAAAAAAGCGTGACGCCGCGAGCATGATGCGGGTGATGGTGCGCGCATCCGCAGCGGTAGGCGCAACAGCGGCTAGACGATGACGTTCAGGTCGCCACCTCGGCGGCCTTGTCGACCTTGCCGCCCAAACCCTTGGGCAGCGGGAATTGCACATGCTCGACCGCACCTTCCAAATCGCGCACGTTGCGCGCACCCAGCTCGCGCAGACGGGTGATGACTTGCTGCACCAGTTGCTCCGGTGCCGATGCGCCTGCGGTCACGCCCACGCGCACGGCGCCTTGGAGCCACGCGGCTTGCAGGTCGGCGGCGGTATCCACCATGTAGGCGGGGCGGCCAAGCCGGGCCGCGACTTCGCGCAAGCGGTTGGAGTTGGAACTGCTGGGACTGCCGACGACGATGACCACATCCACCTGCGGCGCCATGAACTTCACGGCGTCCTGGCGGTTTTGCGTGGCGTAGCAGATGTCCTGTTTCTTGGGTTCGTGCAGCCGGAGGTAGCGCGTCTGCAGCGCCGCGACGATTTGCGCCGCGTCGTCCACCGACAGCGTGGTTTGCGTAACGTAAGCCACCTCGGCATCGGCCGGAAAGGGCAGCGCCGCAACGTCGTCCGGCGTTTGCACCAGATGCACGCCGTCGGCCTGGCCCATGGTGCCTTCCACTTCGGGGTGGCCGGCATGGCCGATCATCACCAGATGCAGACCGGCGCGACGCATTTTCGCCACCTCCACATGCACCTTGGTCACCAGCGGACAAGTGGCATCGAACACCTTGAGCCCGCGTGCCTCGGCCTCGCGCCGCACCGCTTGCGACACGCCGTGGGCCGAGAACACCAGGGTGGAGCCGGGCGGAACATCGACCAGCTCGTCGACGAACACCGCGCCCTTGGCGCGCAGGCTTTCCACCACGGTGGTGTTGTGGACGATTTCGTGGCGCACGTAGATGGGCGCGCCGAACAGGGCCAGCGCGCGCTCGACGATGTCGATGGCGCGATCGACCCCGGCGCAAAAGCCGCGCGGGCTGGCCAGCAGGACGTCGATTTGAGGCATGTTGGAGGGGTCGGATGCGTTCATCGCGGAACTGGCTTGGATGGCGTGAGCAGCTTGCGGCAGAGGTGGGCGAACGGGAACCTCGGGGCTAGGGCCTGTTCACGCTCAAAGCACCCCCAGAATGCGCACCTCGAACACCACGGTTTTTCCGGCCAGCGGATGGTTGAAGTCCAGTTCGACCCAGTCATCGCCGGTCTGGCTGACCGTGGCGGCTGCGGGGGCGCCGTTGCTGGCGGCCAGCGCCGCGAGTTGCACGGTGTCGCCAGGGCGCAGGGCGATGTCTTGGGAGCCAAGCGCCTGCAGCGCGGCACGCGGTACGCGCTGCACCCGGGCGGCGTCGGCGTGGCCGAAGGCAGCGTCTGGCGCAAGCTCGAAGCGGGCATCGGCGCCTTCCTCCAGGCCCAGCAGGCAGGCTTCGAGCGCCGGGGCGAGTTGGCCGGCGCCGAGCGTGAGCGTCGCCGGGCGGTGGCCGAAGGTGTTGACCCAGTCGAGTCCGTCCTGCGCCGCGAGGCGGTAATGCAAGGTCAACAGGGAATCGGCACGCACGCAGGCCACAGTCTCTAAACTCCACAGGCAAACTCATATTGTAGGGACGCCCCCATGGCCACACGCATCGCCGATCTGCCCACCGACGCTCGTCCGCGCGAGAAATTGCTCGCGCATGGTGCGCAGGTCTTGGCCGATGCGGAACTGGTGGCCCTGCTGCTGCGCACCGGCGTGCGTGGGGCCAGCGCGATCGACCTCGGCGCCGATCTGATCACACGCTTCGGCGGGCTGCACGGGTTGCTGCACGCGGACGAAGCGCAACTGCGCGCCATCAAGGGCCTGGGGCCGGCCAAATATGCCGAACTGGCTGCGGTGCTGGAGCTGGCGCGGCGCGCGCTGGTCGAGCGCATGGCCGAACGCGCCATGCTCGACAGCCCGCAAGCCGTGCGCGACTACCTGCGCCTGTGGCTGGGCGGGCAGGAGGTGGAGGTGTTCGCGGCACTGTTCCTCGACACGCGCCACCAGCTCATCCGCGCCGTGGAGTTGTCGCGCGGCACGCTGGCGCACACCAGCGTCTATCCGCGCGAGGTGGTGAAGCAGGCGCTGGCGCTGAACGCCGCCGCCATCATCGTCGCCCACAACCACCCCTCGGGCGTGGCCGAGCCCTCGGCGGCCGATCGCCTGCTGACCGATCACCTCAAATCCGCCCTCGCCCTGGTGGACGTGCGCCTGCTCGACCACTTCGTGGTGACGCGGGAACGGGTGTTGTCCTTTGCCGGCACCGGGCTGCTGTAGGGCGGCGCAGGAGCACACGACCATGGCCGGCATCCGTGATTTGCGCAAGCTGCGCGCCGCCGTGCAACGACAAGCCCAGGGAACGCCGCGCGCTGTGACGCCAGCGGCAACCCCGCCGCAACGCCCACCTGCGTTGCGGCACGCGAACAAGGCCAGGCAGGAGCCGCCATCACAGGAGCCCGTGGCGCGCCCCGACCGTGACGAACGCACCCTCTTTCGCCAGGCCGTGGCCGATGCCAGGCCCCTGGCACCGAGCGACCGCATCGACCTCGGCACTCCGGCGCCACCCGCCATTCCGCGGCAGCACCTGCGCGACGAGCAAGCCGCGCTGGCGCAATCGTTGTCGGACGCGGTGGACGTGGACAGCTTGCTGGAAACCGACGCAACGCTCTCCTTTCGCCGCCCAGGCATCGGCCCCGACGTGGTGCGCAAGCTGCGCCGGGGGCATTGGGTGATTCAGGACGAACTCGACCTGCACGGCATGCGCAGCGACGAGGCGCGCGAAAGTCTCTCGGCCTTCATCCGCGAGGCCCAGGCGGCGGGGCGCCGCTGCGTGCGCGTCATCCACGGCAAGGGCTTGAGTTCACCGGGGCGCGAGCCGGTGCTGAAACACAAGGCGCGCGCCTGGCTGGTGCAGAAAAACGAGGTGCTCGCGTTCTGCCAGGCCAAACCCACAGATGGTGGCGCCGGCGCCCTGGTGGTGCTGCTGCGCGCGGCGCCGGGGCTTGGGACTCGAAAACGCTAGTCGCGTTTCAGAATGACGTGGCGTCGGCCCAAAGCGGGCTGGCTGCGCCCGGTTCTGCGACGGCCACGCAGTTCAGCGCGACACCAGCGGCGGCTGCGGTGGCGCGGCGCTGTCCTCCAGCTGGTTGCGCATCCAGTCGGCCGTGCCGGCGAACGCGGCCTGCAGGCGCAGTTGCAAAGCCTCGGGGACGTTTTCCTCCATCATGGCTTGGTGCATGCAGGCCAGCCATTGGTCGCGCTCGCGGGTGCCAATGGCGTAAGGAAAGTGGCGCATGCGCAGGCGCGGATGGCCGAAGCGCTGCTCGTACAGGCCCGGGCCGCCGAACCAGCCGCTGAGGAACCAGAACAGCTTGTCGCGCGTGTCTTCGGACTGCGTGGGATGCATGGCGCGCAGTTCGGCGTAGGCCGGCTCCAGGTCCATCAGGTCGTAGAAGCGGTCGACCAGGGCGCGCACGCCGCGCTCGCCGCCGAGCAGGTCGTAGGGCTTGGGCGCCGATGCAGATTGAGCACTCATGGGGCGTGGTCGAGAGGAGTCCGCATGCCGCTATTGTCGTCGTCACGGCCGGGGCGGCTTTGTGCCACGTCAAGGTGCCAGGCGAGAACGCGGATCGCCGGGCAAACCGCAAGGTCCAATGGGCTGTCGTGCAAGCGGCCGACCCCGACTCAAGCCAGCGCTTGCAAGGTGCGCAGCGGCGGCGCCCGCAGCACGCGGCGCAGCGCCAGCCAGCCCACGGCCAGGGCCAGCACCGCGCCGATGGCCGTGCCCACCGCGAACCAGGCCGGCGACGGCGTCCAGGCGAAGTCGAACACGCGCCGCGCCAGGACCCAGGCCACGGTGGCGGCAGCAACCGTGCCGAGCAATCCGGCCAGCGCCCCGGTCAGCAGCAACTCGGCCGCCATCACCCGCTGCAGCAGGCTGCCAGAGGCTCCGAGCACGCGCCACATGGCGGTTTCATGCTCGCGTTCCTGCCGGCTGATGAGCAGGCTGGCCACCAGCACCGCCAGCCCCGCGGCCAGGGCGAAGCCGAACAGAAACTGCACCGCGGTGCTGACCTGCTCCAGCATGTGGCGCACCTGGGTCAGCAGGTAACTGAGGTCGATCAGGGTGATGTCGGGAAAAGCATGGGCCAGACGGTCGTCGAGGTTGTCGGCGCCAGCGCGCACGAGGGGCGGCTCGAAGAACGCGGTGATGAAGGTGGCCGGCTGCTGCGCCAGCATGGCACGCGGCATGAGCACGAAGAAGTTGACGCGCATCGAGCCCCAGTCGATTTTGCGCAGGCTGGTGATGGGCGCGGTGACGGTGCTGCCGGCAATGTCGAAGCTGAGCTTGTCGCCCATCTTCAGGCCCAGGGTGGTGGCGATGCCGGTATCGACCGACAGCCCCCGTGCCCCCGGCCCCGCGGTGGCTTGCCAGTTGCCGGCGGTGATGCGGTTATGCGCCGGCAAGGTGGGCGTGGTGGAGAGGTTGAACTCGCGGTCGATGAGCGCACGGGCGCGCTCGTCCTTGTAGTCGCGCCCGAACACCGGCTTGCCGTTCACCGCCACCAGCCGCCCGCGCACCATGGAATACCAGTCGTAGCGCTGGATGCCGGCGGCTTTCAGCTCGGCCTGAAACGCCCGCGCCTGCTGCGGCTGGATGTTGATGACGAAGCGGTTGGGCGCATCCGGCGGCAGGGTGGCCTGCCAGCCGGCCAGCAACCCGGTGCGCAGCATCGCCACCAGCATCAACGCCAGCATCGACAGCCCCAGGGCACTGATCTGCGCCACAGCCTGCGTGCTGCGCGCGCCCAGTTGCCGCGCAGCCAGTGCCAGCACGCCACGGCGCTGGCTGCCTACGCGTCGCAAGCCCCACACCAGCGCGAAAGCCAGCACGGCGAAGCCCACGGCGGCGGCGACGAAACCGCCCAGGGCGATGAGCGCCAGCTTGCGGTCTTGCGCCAGCAGCAACAGCACGGTCACGAACAGCCCCACACCCACCGCGCCCAGCAGCCAGGGCGCGAGGCTGAATGCCCGGGGCTCGCGGCGCAGCACGCGCAGTGGCGGCACCCGCGCCAGTTGCAGCACGGGCGGCAGGGCGAAGGCCAGCAGCAGCGCCAGCGCCGCCAGCAGGGCGATGGCCGCGGGCTGCCAGCCGGGCGTGGGCAGGCCGCGCACATTCACCACGCCGGCCAGAAGATGCAGCAAGGCGGCCTGCCCGAACAGGCCGAGCAGGATGCCGATGCCACCGGCCAGCAGACCGAGCAACAGCAGCTCCACCGTGATCAGCCGCAGCACCGTGCCTTGCGACAGACCCAGCGCCTTGAGCAGCGCGGTGGTGTCGAGCCGGCGGCGTGAAAAGTCGCGTGCAGCAATGGCCACGGCCACCGCCGCGATCAGCGCCGTGAGCATGGACACCAGTTGCAAAAAGCCCGAGCCGCGCTGCAGATTCTGGCCAAGCTCCGGTCCGCCGTCGGCCACGGTCAGCACCTGCAGGCCGCGCAGGCTTTGGGCCTCGATATGCGCCTTGGCCCAGGCGGCAAAGCGAGCGGCAGCCGCCGGCGCGCCTGCGGTGGCCAGGCGGTAAGTGACGCGGCTGGCGGGCTGGATGAGTCCGGTGGACGGCAGATCGGCCGCGTTCATCATCACCCGCGGGGCAAAGTTGATGAAGCCGGCGCCGCGATCGGGCTCGCGGGTGATGACGGCGGCGATGCGGAAGTTGCGCGTGCCCAGGGTGATGGGCCCTTGCGCCGGCGCATGCAGTTGCGCCGCCACGCCGGGATCCACCCACACCGTGCCGGGCTGTGGCGCGGCACTCAGCTTGTAAGCCGCGCCTCCGCCGGGTGGGCGCAGTTCCATGCTGCCCAGCAGCGGGTAGCCAGCGCCCACCGCCTTCACCGCCGCCAGATGCGTGCGTCCCTGTGCGCCCGGGCCCACGGCCATGCTGGCGAACACCGCAGTTTGCGTGGTGTGCAGGCCGTCGCCACGGGCCTGCTGCAGGAAGATGGGCGGCAGCGGGTGGTCGCCCTGCACCACCGCCTGGCCGCCGATGAGCTGGGCGGCGTCGCGCTTCAGGCCAGCGTCCAGGCGCTGCGCCAGAAAGCCCACGGTGGACAGCGCAGCCGTGGCCAGCACCAGCGCCAGCCACATCAGCCGCAGCTCGGCGGCGCGCAGGTCACGCAGGATGAGGGGCCAGAAGCGCATGACTGGAGCGTGGGGCTTGTTGGGGCTTCAGGATGCTTGCGCTGCAGTCACGCCGCGCGCATCGCAAGCACGCCGAAGCGCTGCAGCGGGTCGGTCCACTGCGCATCGAGCTGCCAGCCGGCCTTCCCCGCCAGCGCGGCAAAACCGTCCAGCGTGTACTTGTACGAATTTTCGGTGTGGATGGTTTCGCCGGCGTCGAAGCGCAGCGTATGGCCGGCGAGGTGCACGGCCTGGGCCTCACGGCTTTGCAGGTGCATTTCGATGCGCCCCTGCACGGTGTCATAGCGGGCGAGATGGTCGAAGGCATCGGGCACGAAATCGGCACCGAACTCGCGGTTGATGCGCACCAGCAGGTTGCGGTTGAACGCCGCCGTCACGCCTTGCACGTCGTCGTAAGCGGCTTGCAGCACGGCGACGTCCTTGCGCAGATCGATGCCGATGAGCAAACCGGCATCGGCCCCGCCCAGCAGGCGCCAACGCGCCAGCAGCGCCTGGGCCTGTTGCGGATCGAAATTGCCGATGGTCGAGCCGGGAAAGAAAAACACCACGCGCCCGCCAAGCTCTCCAGACCCGCCGACATGGCGCAGCGCCGGCGGCAGCGTGAACGCCTGGGTGAAATCGGCCTGCTGCGGATGGATGGGCAATTGCGGAAAACGCGCCACCATGGCCTGCACCGTGGCCTCCAGCGCGGTGGGCGAGATTTCCACCGGCACGTAGGCGGCGGCCTGTTGCAGTTGCGCCAGCAGCAACGCGGTCTTCACTCCCGCACCGCTGCCAGGCTCCACCAGCACGGCACGCGGGCCGATGCGCGCGGCCATCTCGCCCGCATGCGTCTGCAAGATGGCCCGTTCGGTGCGCGTGGGGTAATACTCCGGCAGCGTGCAAATCTGCTCGAACAGCGCCGAGCCGCGAGCGTCGTACAAATAGGCGCTGGGCAGGTGTTTGGGACTGGCGAGCAGGCCGTCGAGCACGGCGCGGCGCAAGGCCGGAGGCGACATGTCTTCGGGCTCGAAGCGGGTTTGTTCAACCGGGCTGGGGTGTTTCATGGCTGGTCTTTCGCCAGGCGCAGGCCCATGAACTGCCAGCGCTGGTGGGGGTAGAAAAAGTTGCGATAGGTGGCCCGCACATGGCCGGATGGGGTGACGCAGGAACCACCGCGCAACACCATCTGGCTGGACATGAACTTGCCGTTGTACTCGCCCAAGGCGCCAGCCGCGGCCTTGTAGCCGGGATAGGGCAAATAGCTGCTGCCGGTCCATTCCCAGACATCGCCAAACACCTGGGTGTGGCCGGACGCGGCGGCGGTGGGACGGCAGTAGCCGGCCTCGAGCCCATTGCCCCGCAGCGGCTGCGCGGTGGCGAAGGCTTCCCATTCGGCCTCGGTCGGCAGGCGTGCGCCAGCCCAGCGGGCGAAGGCATCGGCCTCGTAGTGGCTGATGTGGCAGACGGGCGCGGTGGGCTCGAGCGCCTGTTCGCCGCCCAGCGTGAAGCTGGAGGCGCCATCCTCGCTCCAGTACAGCGGCGCGCGCCAGCCCTCGCGCTGCACCGCGGTCCAGCCGTCGGACAGCCACAGCAGCGGCTCGTCGTAGCCGCCGTCGCGGACGAAGTCGGCGTACTCGGCATTGCTCACCAGGCGGTCGGCCAGGGCGTGCGGCGCCAGCCAGACGCGATGGCGCGGCGCTTCGTTGTCGAAGTGAAATCCCACGCCGGCATGGCCGATGTCCTGCGCGTCTTCCGAGCCTGGGATGAAGCGCATGGCGCGCGCCGCATGCTGCGGCAGCGCAGGCAGCACACGCCAGGTGGGTTTCAGCGGGTTGTGCGAGAGCAGATGCAGCAGATCGGTGAGCAGCAGTTCCTGATGCTGCTAGTTCGCCCTGCAAGCTGGCTTCATGTCGGGGCAAGTCCAGCAGTTTGCGCAGGTGCTGGTCCACATGGGCACGGTAGCGACGCACCTCGGCCACCGTGGGCCGTGTGAGCAAACCGCGCTGCGGCCGCGCATAACGCGGCCCGGCGCTGACGTAATACGAGTTGAACAACTCGGCATAGCGCGGATGGAACACGCGGTAGCCGGGCAGGAACGGTTGCAGCGCGAAGGTTTCGAAAAACCAGGTGGTGTGCGCGAGATGCCACTTGGCCGGGCTGGCGTCGGCCATGCTCTGCGGCGTCATGTCCTCCGGCTCCAGGCTGGCGCACAGGTCCAGCGTCAGGGCGCGGGTGGCGAGCAGGCGCGAAGCCATGTCGCCCGCCCGAAGCGGGGCAGCCTCGGCGATCGAGTGAGGAGAAATGTCGGGCAACACGGCATCGAGCATCGTTTCAGCCTAAACGCCGAGGATGATGCTGTCAAAACGCCTGCCGATCAACCCCAGGCCATCGCGGGCCAAACCCTGGTGGCGCCAGGGTTTGGCGACAACCGTACTCAAGCCGCCATATCGGTCTGGAACACCCGCCCGGCATGCTCACGCAGGGCGTGGAAAGCAATGCTGGGCCAGCGCTCTTGCAGCACGCGCAACTCGGCCGCGTGGGTGAGCAAAATGGTGGGGGCGTCCACCACGTCATAAGCGATGCGGTGGGCGTTTTCGTCGATGAAGCGTTTGAGATCGCGCTCGTCGTCGCTGTGGATCCAGCGGGCGACGCGGTAGGGCGTGGCGCCGAGGCGGGCGGCGACGTTGTATTCACCACTCAAGCGGTGCAGCACGACGTCGAACTGCAGGGTGCCGATGGCGCCGAGCAGCAAGGGGCCGGTGAAGTGCGGTCGAAACACCTGGATGGCGCCCTCCTCGCCCAGTTGCTGCAGCCCGCTGCGCAACTGTTTGCTGCGCAGCGGGTCGGCAATTTCCACCGCCTGGAACAGTTCGGGGGCGAAGAACGGCAGCCCGGTGAACTGCAGGGTTTCGCCTTCGGTGAGGGTGTCGCCCAGGCGCAGGGTGCCATGATTGGGAATGCCGATGATGTCGCCGGCCCAGGCCTCCTCCAGCAACTCGCGGCGCTGCGACATGAAGGCCACCACGGTGTTGGGGCGAATCTCCTTGCCGCTACGGCCCACTTTCAGTCGCATGCCGCGCTCGAAGCGGCCGGAGCACACGCGCACGAAGGCGATGCGGTCGCGATGCGCCGGGTCCATATTGGCCTGCACCTTGAACACCAGGCCGGTGAACTTGGGCTCGCTCGGCTGCACCACGCGCTGCATCGCGGGGCGCGGGCCGGGTGGCGGGGCGAGGTCGACCAGGGCGTCGAGCACTTCGCGCACGCCGAAGTTGTTGATGGCCGAGCCGAAGAACAGCGGCGACTGGCGGCCGGCGCGAAACGCGGCCATGTCGAAGCTGGGCGTGGCGTCGGACAGCAGGCCGATCTCTTCCCGCGCCTGGGCCTGCTCGGCGCCGAAGCGGGCGGCGAGTTCGGGGTTGTCGAGGCCGTCGATGAAGTCGTCGTCGGCCTGCGCCACGCGGTCTTCGCCGGGACGGAACACACGCATGCGCTCGGCGCGCAGATCCAGCACGCCGTGGAAATTCTTGCCCATGCCCACCGGCCAGGTGAAGGGAATGGCGTCCATGCCGAGGTGGCGCTCGATCTCGTCCATCAGGTCGAGCGGGCTGCGCACTTCGCGGTCCATCTTGTTGACGAAGGTGAGGATGGGCGTGTTGCGGGCGCGGCAGACCTCCAGCAGGCGCAGGGTCTGCGCCTCCACGCCGTTGGCGGCGTCGATCACCATCAGCGCCGCGTCCACCGCGGTGAGCACGCGGTAGGTGTCTTCGGAGAAGTCCTGGTGACCGGGGGTGTCGAGCAGGTTGATGACGCAGTCGCGCCACTCCATCTGCATCACCGACGAGGCCACCGAGATGCCGCGCTGCTTCTCGATCTCCATCCAGTCGGAGGTGGCGTGGCGGCTGGCCTTGCGCGCCTTCACGCTGCCGGCGATTTGAATCGCGCCGGAGAACAGCAGCAGTTTTTCCGTCAGCGTGGTCTTGCCGGCGTCGGGGTGGGAAATGATGGCGAAGGTGCGGCGGCGCGCAATGGGGGCGGGAGTTTCAGACATTGGGGCATTGTAGGTAGGGCCTACTCCAAGACAGTGGTCACATCGGGTTGCAAGACCGGTCTTGCAAGGCCTTGGGGTGGCACCTATGCTGAACAGATTTCGGCAACGCAAATCCGTGAAACGAGCCGCAGCCGGCATGCCATGCTGTGGCGAAAAACCAAGGCTAATGGGGAAGACAATGCGGACGAAACGTTTGTCATGGGTCATGGGTGTGAGCTGCTGCATGTTGAACCTGACCGTGCTCTCGAGTTGCGGTGGAGGTGGGGGTGGTAGCCCAGGCCTTGTGTCACAGTCACAAAGTGGCAGCAACAACACCCTGCTCTCAACCCAGATCGACACCACGGCCAGCATGCCCCGGGCTGCATTGCAAACGCAGTGGCTGAGCCAATACCCGCCGGACCAGCAGGCCCTGATCGGCAGCCCTGTGTGTGGTGTGCAGGTAAACAAGTTCACCTACGCCACCGTTGGTGGCCAGGGCGAGCCGACCAACGCTTCCGGCGCCTTGATGCTGCCCACTGGCGGCTCCCCGCAATGCCAGGGCCCACGCCCCGTGGTGCTGTATGCACATGGCACAGCGATCGACCGCGCCGAGGACATGTCTGCCGTGAATGATCCCGATAACCCGGCTTACGGCACCGCTACCCGCGTGGCCCTGACCTTCGCGGCGCAGGGCTATATCGTCATCGCGCCGAACTACGCGGGCTACGACGTGTCCACCTTGCTCTATGCCCCTTACCTGAATGGCCAGCAACAGTCGCAAGACATGGTCGACGGACTGACTGCTGGCCGCCAGATGCTGACGCTGCTCAACACCGGCGACAGCGACAACGGCCAGCTCTTCGTCACCGGTTATTCGCAGGGCGGGTATGTGTCGATGGCCACCCTGGCCAAACTCGACGCCGAGGGCCGACCAGCCACGGCCGGAGCGCCCATGTCGGGCCCCTATGCCATCCTGGCGATGGGCGACGAAATCTTCCTCGGCCACCCGAACTACGGCGGCACGGCCTACCTGCCGCTGATCGCCAATGCCTATGCTCACCTGAAAACCGACTCCATCAGCCTCTCCCAGGTCTTCAGTTCGAACTATCCCAATGCTGGCACGTTATTTCCCGGCAATGTGGACTATGCTGGCTTCAGCAGCCTCGTGACGTCCGGCCAAATTCCCACGGCTGCCATTTTCCAATCGACACCTACCGGGAACGCCTACCTGGACGGCCTCAATTTGCCTGAGGGTGCGCCGCTCGGGCCGCTCGGCTTCTCGCCCACCAACTACCTCATCAGCACCGCATTCCATGCGGCCTATGTGCGCGACGCGGAAACCAACCCCGACGGTGCGGCGCCAACCGATGGCTCGGCACCGAACTTCAACGGGCCGCCGCCAGCCCTGCCCGCAAACCCGCAATTCCTGCTGCGCCAGGATCTCAAGGCCAACGACCTGCGCAACTACACCCCAAGCATGCCCTTGCTGATGTGTGGTGGCCATAACGATCCCGAAGTGTTCTGGAACCAAGGGGCCGCTGCGATGACTGCTGTGCTGGACAGCAAGACCACCACCGATCCCTCCCTGCGCTTCGCCACGCTGGACTTGGACACCACGGGTCTGACGACGCCTTACTTTGCGAGCTTCGGCCTGAGCCCGGCCCAACTCAGCACCATGCAAAGCGTGGCAACCCAGGTGCAGACAGCATTCACCGCCTACCAGAGCGCAGTCGATCAAACGAATGCCACGGTTGGTCTCGAGGCGTACCACACCGACGAAACGCCCTATTGCACAGTCGCGGCGCGCGCCTTTTTCAATCTCTACGCCAACTAATGCCCCAGCCCATACCGGCGCACCCCGGACGGCAATCTATTCGCCTCGACTGCGCCAGCAAACTCGAAGGCTCATGCGCAAACGTGATGCTGCACCAGCGTCCAGGCCTGCTGCAACGCTTCCTGCGCTTGCGTGGCAAGGGCTTGCGCGAGTTCGTCCGGCAGCCTTTGCAGCAGTTGCGCATGGCCCAGCAGTCGCTGGCGGTCGTGCCAGTTGCCAAGCAGGGTCTGCAGCGCTTCGGTGGTTTTTCGCAAGGCTTGCAGGCGCCGTGCCTCGGCCTCTGGCAGCGCATGGCCAAGACGTTCGAGCGAGAGGCGCAGACGCTTGCTGCCGATGCGAAAAGCGTGGAGATCGGCCATGGCCTCGGGCTGTGCCAGGGGTGCCGAGTCGCCACTGGCCAGCGCTTCGAGCGTGGGCCGACACGCAGCCAAAGCTTTGCGCCAGTGCTTGTGGTCTTGCCGGATGGCACGCCGGGCCAGGTCGCCCAAGGTGAGATGGCGCAGCTTGGCGGATGCCTTCGTGGACGCGATAGGAGACCAGGTTTCAGACCAGCGCCCGAGCCCCAGCAACACACGGCCGAAGCGCGGACTGCGCAGATAGGCGCGCAGGGTGCCCCACTGGCGCTGACGCTCGGCCTGCAGGCTTGCGCTCCAGCCCGACGCAATCTCGGGTGCGAACTGGCGCCGCGCGGCGCAGTCGTCCAGCAACTGCAAGCCCACGTCGGCATCGCGCACCAGGCCGGAAAGCTGCATGGCCCAGCGCCATTCGGCCTCGAGCCAACGCACGGCACGCGGCTTGGCCCAGGGCTGCAACCAGCGCAGCACGGTGCGCAGGCGGCGCACGGCGACGCGGAACTGGTGCACATCACGCGCTTCATCGCCCGTACCGATGCGTTCGGCCCACACCGACAACTGGGCGCAGGCGGTGGACAGCCAAAGCTGCGCAGCTTGCGGCAAGGCCGTGTCGGGCGGCAAGTTGGCCGACTCGTCAGGGGCTTGCGGACGTTCTCCCGCAAGCAGCGCACTGGCGCGCTGCGCCTTGTTGGTGGCGCTCAGCCGCAGCGGCAGGTCTTGCGCCAGCGCCCAGGCCAAGTCCCAGCAATGGCTCCATTGGCCGTCGATCAACTCGATCTCGATCTCGGAGATCGGTGTCTGCGTCGTGGCGCCACCGCAGCGGGCGACGCAGGCGCCTCGGTCCAGCGCCAATTCCATGTGGCTGCCCTGCCAATCGATGGTCCACGCCATGCGCTCGAAGCGGGTACCGAACACCGGGCGCAGCCGCGCTTGCAGCGTGTCCAGGTCCAGCGCCAAATCGCGCAGCGGCGTCTCGCGCAAGGCTCGCTGCACATCGGCTGGCGCGAGCATGTCGGCGGCGGACTCCGGCCCGGATCCGGTCGCGGCCCATTCCCATTCGCCGCGCGCGTGGCCCAGCGCGTCTGCCCCCGAGGTCTTGATGGTGAGCACCCGGCCCTGCCCGGTCTGGCGCAGCCGCAAGGCCATGCCGGCACCGGCGAGCAGACCGTCTTCGGTATCGAAATAACGGCTGTCGAGCGCCCATGTGCGCGGCGGACCGGCCAGCAGGGCGATGATGGGATGGTCCGGCAACTGCTGCGCTGCCAGCGCGTCGATGCTGAATTTGAGTTCCCGCTCCATGCCCATCTTCACCTCCAGCGTCAAGTCCGCCCCGGAACACGCAGCAGCTTACGGTCTGCGCACGACGATCCGCGCCGCCAGCAGCGCGCCTGCCTGCTTCAGGTCAAGCCGGAGCAATCGGGCTGCGGGACTACATGCCCACGTAGTTCGGCCCGCCGCCACCTTCGGGCGCGACCCAGACGATGTTCTGCGTCGGATCCTTGATGTCGCAGGTCTTGCAGTGCACGCAGTTCTGCGCGTTGATCTGCAGCTTGTCACGTCCGTCAGGGCCCTTGATGAACTCGTACACGCCCGCCGGGCAATAGCGCTGCTCGGGACCGGCGTAGCGCGCGAGATTCACCTGCACCGGCACCGAGATATCTTTCAACGTGAGGTGCGGCGGCTGGTTTTCCTCGTGGTTGGTGTTGCTGATGAACACCGAGGAGAGGCGGTCGAACGTGAGCTTGCCGTCGGGCTTGGGGTAGTCGATGCGCGGCATGGCTTCGGCCGGCTGCAGCGCAGCGTAATCGGGCGCCTTGCGGTGGATGGTCCAGGGCATGCGGCCCTTGAGCAGCCATTGCTCGATGCCGGTCATCAGCGTGCCGACCATGCGGCCCTTCTTGAACCATTGCTTGAAATTGCGCGAGCGCTGCAGTTCGGCGTGCAGCCAGGATTGCTCGAAAGCACGCGGGTAATCGTCCAAGGTGTCGGCGCTGCGCCCGGCGGCCAGGGCCACGGCAATGGCCTGTGCCGCCAGCATGCCGGTCTTGATCGCGGCATGGCTGCCCTTGATGCGCGAGGCATTGAGAAAACCCGCCTCGCAGCCCACCATGCAGCCGCCCGGGAACACGAACTCGGGCAAGGCCAGAATGCCGCCCGCGGTGAGCGCGCGCGCGCCATAGCCCAGGCGCTTGCCGCCTTCGAAAATGGGGCGGATGGCGGGATGGGTTTTGAAGCGCTGGAATTCCTCGAACGGGCTGAGCCAGGGGTTGCTGTAGTCCAGCCCCACCACCAGGCCCACCGCCACCTGGTTATTCGGCAGGTGGTAGAGGAACGAGCCGCCATAGGTCTTGCTGTCCAGCGGCCAGCCGACGGTGTGCAGCACCCGGCCCGGCTTGGCCTGCTCGGGCGTGACTTCCCACAACTCCTTGATGCCGATGGCGTAACCCTGCGGGTCGCATCCGGCGTCGAGCTTGTAGCGGGCGATGAGTTCGCGTCCGAGCTGGCCGCGCGAGCCTTCGGCGAACACCGTGTACCTGGCGCGCAGCTCCATGCCGAGTTGGAAATGGTCGGTCGGCTGCCCGTCCTTGCCCAGGCCTAGGTTGCCGGTGGCCACGCCGCGCACCCCGCCGGCATCGTCGTACAGCACCTCGGCAGCGGGGAAACCGGCGAAGATTTCCACCCCCAGCGCCTCGGCCTGCTGCGCCATCCAGCGCACCACGTTGCCCAGGCTGACGATGTAGTTGCCGTGGTTCTTGAAACAGTCGGGCAGGACCAGGGCCGGCGTCGGCCTGGCTGCGGTTTCGCTCAGGAACCAGAACGCGTCTTCGGTCACCGGCTGGTCCAGCGGGGCGCCGTCGGCCTTCCAGTTGGGCAGCAATTCGGTGAGCGCTGCCGGGTCCATGATGGCGCCCGACAGGATGTGCGCACCCGCCTCGGAACCCTTCTCCAGCACGCAGACCGAAATCTCCTGCTGCTTCTCCGCCGCAAGCTGCTTGAGCCGAATGGCGGCCGCCAGTCCGGCAGGGCCACCGCCCACCACCACCACGTCGTAATCCATGGCCTCGCGCGGGCCGTACTGTTCCAGCAGTTGCTGCGATGTCATGCCTGTCTCCTGGATTGTGCACAGGCGCTTGCCGCGCCGGGTCGACGGGCATTGTAGAGCCGCGTTTGCGTGAATCGAACGATCGTTCTATTCACGGCTCAACCGGTCCCAAGCCAGGCAGGCTGGCTCGGTTTTGCGGGATGACCGGCGCGATCGGGTGATGCGGGCATGGTGTGCGTCAAGAACAAGGGCCAATGATGGCAACAATGTCCCAGCGATTGCCGCCTGCAATCGGGATTTCCCCAGGTTCGGCAACGTGCAGCCCCTTGATCACATCATGGCAACAACGGGTTGCCTTTCATGATTCGAATCCATCGTTGAATGGCTGCGGATCGCTAGCTGCGCCGCAAGGAGCGCCCTATTCGCCCTATTCATCACGCATATTCCTTGCACTGATCCAGCCATCGCGAGCATCGCGCAAACGCCGGGGCCCATCGAGGCCCGCCGGGCGCGGTCAGCCGTTTTTGCATCGCGTGTCGACAACCCGATATGACCATGACCCAGAGCACAACGACGATGCGATTTCCACGGGCCAGCGGCGTGCTCTTGCCCCTCATTGGGGCGACCACTACATGCTGCTGACCGACTATGGCAGCTACATCGCCACGCAGGAACGGGTGGACGCGCTCTACCTGTCGCCCACCGAGTGGGCCAAGAAGGCGCTGACCAATGTGGCCGGCATGGGCCCGTTCTCGTCCGACCGCACCATCGCCGAATACGCCGAGCAAATCTGGCACACAAAACCCATCATCCGTTGAAGCTCGGCGCTGGTCGACCCTGCGGGGCTGTGCGGCCCATGGCGGATTCGAATGTTCTGGCCTGCCCGACTGGATTCGAACCAGTGACCTACGGCTTAGAAGGCTGAAATCAAAAGCGCTGCAACCCGCATGAATGCTAGGTCTGATAGACTTTTACCGGAGATTTGGGACAATCCAGGGACAATTCAGGATTCAACGATGGCAACATTTGTAGAGAGAAAAAATGGCTGGCAGGCGAAAGTGAGGCGACGCGGGATGCCTTCGATCAGCCGAACCTTTGACCTCAAGGCCGATGCCGAGGCATGGGCCCGCGAGATTGAACGCGAGGCACAGCGCGGCAATGTGGGCGCTTTGCGTGACGACGCTGGGCGCACGACGCTGGAGCATGTGGCATCGGTGTACGTTGCCGGCCCTGTGCAGTTGCTCGCTTCGCGGGCTGACGTGACGCGCTACATGCATGCTGCGCGCGCCCGGTTCGGGTCGTTCTTCCTTTCTGCGATCCGCGGTGTTGATGTGGCCGCCTGGCGCGATGAACTGCTCAAAGGCGGCCTGTCGTCTCAGTCGGTCATCCATCACCTGAATGCGCTGTCGGGCCTGTTCTCGTTCATCGAGAAGGAATTGAGCATCGACCTGCCGTCTGGCAACCCGGTTGCCAAAGTGCGCAAGCCCGCGATGCCGAAATCAAGGGAACGGCGCTTGCGGCCCGGTGAACTCGATGCGCTGATGCGCGAGGCTCGCACGCCTGGCCTGCCGCAAATCATCATCCTGGCCGTCGAGACCAGCATGCGCCTGGGCGAGTTGCTGGGGCTGGAGTGGAAGCGCGTCGATCTCGTCAAGCGCACTGCGCACCTGGTGGACACCAAGAATCGTGAGAGCCGCACGGTGGCGCTTTCCAGCGCCGCCAGCGTCGCACTGAAGAGTCTGCATGCCCTGCCCCGCCGCATCGATGGCCGGGTGTTTGGCTGGGCGGCGTCAGACAGCTTTGAGAAGGCCTGGGTGCGCTGCAAGGCGCGAGCGCTGGCCGCCTACCTTGCCGACTGCGCCGCATCCAACACCAAGCCCGATCCATCCTTTCTGGCCGATCTGCGCTTCCATGATCTGCGCCACGAGGCCACGTCCCGGCTGTTCGAGAGGGGCCTGGGCGTCATGGAGGTCGCCAGCATGACGGGGCACAAGTCGCTTGCCATGCTCAAGCGGTACACCCATGTCGAGGCCGAGAAGCTGGCGGCGAAGTTGGGATAGCATCGCGCCATGCCAGTTGTTTTTCGCCACAAGGGATTTCGTTTCCTGTTCTTCTCGAATTTTTGCGCACAAGTCCGGGCTGGGTTTGATTGGGGTGGCTGGAAAGCCAGGAAAACCGGGCCGGCAGGGGCCGCCATGCGGCCCAGGAAACCCGCCCCCGGGCTTCGCCCTGCCTGGCCTGCGGCCAGATCATGACACTTTCTCAGGGTTAACCCTCAGAAAATCCTATTAAATTTTTCCTATGAAATTTTTCCTATGAAATATTTCCTATGAAATATTTCCTATGAAATTTTTCATAGGCTCGCGTGGCGCAGCCAAGAAAAAGCCCGCACGCGGCGGATGGATCAGAACACCGGCCAGGGCTTGGGGTGTTGAAAGGAAAGGCGAAGGATGCCCTGATAGGCGTTTGAGTAAGCCTCTTCCTGAGTTTGAAGAGCCGCAAGCAAAAGTTGGGCCTCATGGTCATGGCTGCCCGCTTTTGATGCCTTTGCAGCCTGAATCAGGTCGCGATCCGAGAGAATGAGCGCCGCGCGAATGTCCCCGTAGGCGGCCCTGAGTTTCAGAGTTTGAGCGTCATCAGTCGGGGCTGGGCGGCCACCAAATTGCCAAAACGGATCGGCTTCGGTGGCGAGCTTGTACGCCTGGTCGGACACCTGTTCCTGCGCTTTGGTGCGGCCCAGGTAATAGCCGCCGAGGGCGGCGGCCAGGGCCAGCGCAGCGGCCAGGGCGGTGATGGTGAGGATGGGTTTGGTTTGCATGGTGAGGCTCCTTTGAGGGTTGGGGTTGTGCCTGCACGGGCCGGCACATGGATTCAGCGGCATGCGAAACGCGACGCTCAGCCGATGGGCACGACACGGGCGGGCTGGCCCCAGCCGTATTGCGAACCCAGCAGCTCGACGCGCTGGCCGGCATGGATGGGCACGTCGGCGGCTTGCGTGACGGCGATGGTCTGGCCGTTATCCAGTCGCACCGTGATTTGCAGGCCTGGTTGCTGGTAGGCCTTGCCTGCCGCCAGGTCGCCAGCCGCTGCGCCGCCCAGCGCGCCGATGACGGCTCCGACCGCAGAGCCGGTGCCTTGCCCTACCCGGCTGCCCGCGAACCCGCCAGCGACCGCGCCGAGGGTGCTGCCGGCGCCGGTGACGCCCTGGCCCGCGCGGATCGTGACTTGCTGGACGTAGAGGACCGTGCCGAGCTGGACCTGCTGGACCTGCTGGGCCTGGCTGGCGCTGTAGTTGTAGGCGCTGGACTGGTACTGACCGCCCAGGCCCGGGGGCACGCCGGCGCAGCCGCCCAGGGCCAGCGCGGCGGCCAGGGCAGTGATGGTGAGGGGTTTGATGTGTTGCATGGTGAGGCTCCTGATGGTTGCGGTGCGCCGGCTTGTGCTGGCACATGGATTCAGCGACATGCGAAACGCGGCGCGGTCAGTGCAGCGGGATGCCGAGAAAGGCCGCAGCGGCGAGCACAAATGGGGCGGCGATGGTCGTGCAGGTCAGGGCGATGAATGCCAGGGCGAACGCGGCCATGAACGTGTTGAAGATCGAGGCGAAAAACGCGGCCCGGCGCATGGCGCGGCGCTTGATGTCCCACGCGCGGGCCTCGGCGAGAAATTGGGCGGGGGTGATGGTTTTGTAGGTCATGGCTTGCTCCTGGTGGTCGTGGTGCCCGGCACGGCGGCCGGGCATCGCCGGGGTTCGATGCAACGCCCGGCCTTCTCGTCCTTCAATCAGACTTCCAACACCCGCAGCTTCTTGGCTTCGTAGAAATCGGCGTCCTCGATTTCAGGCATTGCCGCCGAGCAGATCACCAGTTCGCCGTGCAGATGCTCTTTTGCGGCCGCAATCGCCCAGCCGGGGATGCCTGCGGCCTCCGCAATCTTGTCGTACTCGTCTTGCATCTCATCAATGCTTTCCGGATCGAAATCATCACTGATTTCGACGCCCTCAAATGATGAGAAGTACGCAAGCTTTTCCGTTTCCGGGTCGCTCGGGTCGAGAGACACAATCGCCCGCCCGACGCAACGCGGGTCGTATCCAAGTTGGCAGATGGATTCAGGAAGGTTGACTTGTTGTTGAGCGGCCATCATTTCAAAACTCCTTGAGTTGGTTTGCCGCTGTGCCGCGCGGCCCGGTCTTACATGCATTCAGCACCAGGCGAAATCGCCTGGCTTTTAGGGGTCAGTCCTCACCCGGCAGCATCACCGTGATGACCGGCTCGCCTGCGTCGCCAGGGCCGACCTGCAGCTTCAATGTCGTCAGGCGTGGCCGCACGCCCCGGCCTTCGCGGGGAATGCGCAGGACTTGAAACAAGATCGGGTCGCGGCCATCGTGCCCGTGACGCAGTCCTGCGCGGATCGCGCGCGATGCCATCCACACGACATCCCAAAGCCTGCCGGATTCGGACTGCCAGCACGCCCCGCCACCCTTGCGCTTGTCGTCGGCATCCGTCCAGGCGCAGGCGTCGCTCCATGTGGCGCTGGTGAGGGCCACAGGCCACACGATGCCAGCCTCGCGCGCGGTGGTGCTGACATCGATCAGCATGCCGTCCTCGATGGCCTGGGCGCGGGTGTAGGAGTAGATCGGCTTGCCGAACAGGTCGGCCAGGGCGGCGGGGCTGGTGGCGTGCGTGGTTTCGGTGCTCATGGTTTGCTCCGGGTGGTGGTTGAAATCAGTTCAAGACGGTCTTGAAGCCGAGGTCGCAAAGCTGCTCAAAACGCTTGGCTGCGTTGCCCTTTGGGTCTTGGGTGATGGTGAACAGAATCTCGGTCTTGGTCACGGTCACGCCCTTGGCTGCGGCCTGCTTTTGCATGAATTCAAGGACTGAATTGATGACGAAGGACGGCAGGTTTGGGGTTGGTTTGGCCTTGCCACCTGCCTGGGTGGAGGCTCGGTCGTGAGTGGCCGTGGAATCGGCTTGCTGGGCGGGGGTGTTGAGGATCGCTGGGTTCATGGCGGTGCTCCTTGTGTGGGGGTGGTTTCTGCCAGGTATGGAGGGCTCATTGGTCGACCTTTCAAGCCGGTGCCGCGAAGCGGCATGAGGGGTTGCGGAAGGCATGACAGGCCGCCAGGCCGCGCAGCGCCCGCTCGCGGGCTGGCGTGACTGACGCCATCCCCGAAAGGCGCAGAAAGTCGCGCCCTCCATGCATGGCAGTCACCCCCATGGGCACGCGAACCCAACAATCCGGCCCGCCCAGCAGGCTGATGCAGCGGCCTGGCGGCGCGGCTTCATCGCGCCGTATCCCTGCCACGGCTTGCCGTGGCACTGGCTGGGCAGTTGTGGGTTGTGATAGCGATGCGGCCCCGCAGGGCTGAGACCCGCAGGGGCTCGGGGCGCAGCCGCAGCAGCGCGGGCCGCAGGCATCACCCTGGTTGCGATGGAGACCTCCGACCGCAGCAGCAAGGCCCACAGCAGGCACCACAGCGGCCCGCAGCACCTTCGCCGCACCGACCTCATGCGCGCCGCCCCGAGCCCGCTGAAGGCATGCCCCGGCGCAGCCGGGGCATGGTCTAGGCTCACCAGCCGATGCTCGCCCCGACCTTGCCCACTGCCGCACCGCTGCCGCCGTTGAAGCCGATGCCCACGGTCCAGGAGACGGGGTACTGGTGGTAAGCAGTGCGGCGGCTGAACGCGATGCCCACGGCGTTCTGCCCGCCGTAGCTGCCAAGGCCAGCCGACAGGCTGTAGCCATCCGGGCCGTAGATCGGGCTGATGTCCAGCGCTGCGGTCATGGCGATGCCTTGGGCGGCGTAGGTGTCGGCTTGGCCCAGCAGGCCCGCCGTGGCTTGCTGCAACTGGCCCAGGTTCACCGCATCGGTCGCTTGCGTGCCGGGCGCCACGTTGGTGATTTGGCGTTGCTGTCCAGCGCTGCCCACGCTCACCGAGTTGGCGCGGTTGGCGACACTGCCTGCACCAAGCGCGACGGAGTTGGTGCCCAGCGCCTGGGCTTGGTAGCCGAGTGCAACCGAGTTGGCCCCTGCGGCGTCGGCCTGGAAGCCAAGGGCCGTTGCGGGGTCGGCATTGGCCTGCGCGCCCTGGCCGATGGCGATGGCGCCCGTGGTATTGGTGTCGGCGGGGTTGGTCGGGGCCGTGATGGTTGCGCCCTGGCCGATGGCAAGGCTGCCCGCATAGCCTGCCGACGCGTCATTGCCTTGCGCGACGGCGCCGGCGGCCGCGGCGGTGTTCGCGCCGCAGACGATGCCGCCCTGCCCGCTGTACTTGCACAGGCCCGATGCCGTGGCCTGGTTGATGAGGTTTTGCAGCGTCGTGATTTGCTGGTTGGTGTAGCTGTTGGCCGTGGTGACCGCGCCGGCGGTCTGGGTGTTGGTGTAGTTGTAGCCAGCCAGGGCTGCGGCGTCGAGCTGGCCGAGGTTGACCGCATCGGTGGCCGCCTGACCTGGGGCCAGGTTGATGATGCGGCGCTGCTGCGATGTGGTGCCGACACTGACAACACCAGTGAGGCCAGAATCATTGCTGCCAGCGCCGAGCGAAACGCTGTCAATTCCTGTGCTCGTGGCTTGATAGCCAAGCGCCACACCAGCAGTGCCCGCGCCGCCTGGCGCGATGGGCACGCTGGCGCCCGCACCAATGGCGACGCCGCCGACACTCGCCGTCGCGTTTTGGCCGACCGCGACTGACGATCCCTGGAGCCCTTGCGCCCCGGCGCCGACCGCCACCGACCCGATGCCCTGGCCGGTGGCCGCAGCGCCAAACGCGGTGCTGCTCTGGTTTGCCAGGCTGCCCGCACCGACGGCTGTCGCGGCACCTTGGTTTGCCTGGGACTGCTGGCCGATGGCGGTGTTGTTGGTCTGGATTGAGGCAAGGGCGCCTGCGCCAGACGCCAGGTTGCCGCTCGTGTCCTGGGTTGTGACATTCCCTGCGCCGCTCACAGTGCCGCCGGCTGTATCGGCATGGGCGGCAGTGCCCAGCGCGGCGGCCAGGGCCAGGGTGAGGGCGAGGGTCAGCGGGGCGAGGGTGAAGCTGCGTTGTTTGGTTTGCATGACGGTTCCTTTTTGGGTGTTGAGGTGCGCCGGCCTGGGCCGGCACATGGATTCAGATGGAAGCGAAATGCGCGTCGATCAGGCCAGCGGCACCACGAGCTGCAGGCCGATGAAGCCCGCGCTGCGCCCTGCGTTCGGCACGGCCACAAGGTTGATGCCATACCCCCGCTGCGAGCGGACTTCCACCAGCGCGGCGGCCATCAAGGGCCGGTCGGGGGCTTCACTGCGGGTGTAGCCGCTGATGACGCCTGCAAGCCCGCCAGCGGCCATGCTGAAGCCCGCAGGCAGGGCGATGTGCAGCGGGGTGTAGGTGGCTGTGGCGTAGACCGACGTGCGGCTGTAGCTGTTTTTGTAGAAGCCTGCCGCGAACCCCGAGTTCGAGGTGCAGTGGTACTCGAAGCCAAGCCCTGGGTTGTCCTGGTTCAGGCTGTCGCGCGCCCACTGCCTGGTGTGATAGCTGGTGGTGCTGATGTCCAGCGCCCAGCGCGACGGGGTGGACGCGACTGCGGCGGGTGTGGCCGGCAGCGTGTCGGCATGGGCGGTGCCCAGCGCGGCGACGAGCGCCAGGGCGATGATGGTGAGGGCGTGTTTGGTTTGCATGGCGTGGTCCTTTCGGTGGAGCCTGGGAATCCAGGCTCTCAGGACCATTCGGGGCCATGCGAAATGCGACAGCAGCGGTGAAAAAGCCCGCACGCGGCGGGCTGGGTGGTGGGCAGGGACCGCCCCCAAACCGTCAGGCGAACCCTTTGCGAAACGGTTTGGAATAGGGTTTGCGCAAGTGCTTGATCGGGCTACGACTTGTGCAGTCGCTGGCGCAGGTCGGCCAGGCCAAGCCAGAACAGAGCGCCGAGCACGGCGCCAGCCCAGGCCCACCTTGGCCCAAGAACCTTGTAGGCCGCAAGGGCGAACACTGCCGCGAAGACCAGACTGCCTCGGATCAGCGTCGGTGCAGCGCGCTTGAGCGCAAGCCAGGCCAGCAGGCCCGCCAGCGCCCCGCCCAAGGCCCAGGCAGGGCCGGCGAGCTCGCCGGTGATCAGGAACCCAGCAGCGGCGGCGAGCACTTCGAGTTTGAGAAGACGGTGGCGCATCATGGCCGTCTCCTTACCGCCGGGCCGCCGGCCACATGGGCACCATGGCCGTGGGCAAGCTCGCGGCCTGGGGCTTGATGTAGAAGTCAAGCACGGGCGCTGCGCCGCCGTCGGTCGTCGCTTTCGTGTCGAGGATGGCCTCGATGGTGTGCAGCCCAGCCGCGAGGTTGACGGTCGATGAGGCGGTCACAGGCGGCGCGTTCGGCGTCCAGATGGCGTTGTATTTGCGCGCCAATGAGACCTGCGTGTCGGCCCGGTCGTCGAGGGTCAAGCGGACCTCGCCGGAGGCTTTGCCACCCAGCACAGCGGTGAGCAGGTAGGAGCCGGAGGTTGGAACATCGAAGTCAAAGTTGTAGGCAAGACGCGCCGGTTGGCCTGGGGTGATGAACGGGGCAATCGAGCTCGGGATGGCGCCGGAAAAACTGGCGCTCGGCGAGGACTGGATGATGGTGCCGATCAGCTGAGCCGGCAGGCTCGCGGGGTCTTGACCCTGCACGGCTTGGACGGACTCCACACGCAATTGCCACGCCCCGGACTCAATGACCTGGTTGGGGCTCAAGGTCAGCGCGGGGAGCTCGGCTTGCATCAGGGATGCGGGCGAAGAAGCTGGGACGGCTGCAACCTTGGCGGGGGCCGTGGTGGATGAAGCGACCGGCTGCTTCGGCGGCGAGGCCGCCGCCAGCGGCGCGGGCGCTGCGGGATGTGGGGCGCTCTGGCTCGGCACGATGATGGCGGCCAAGACGAAGACGACGAGGAAGGCGAGCGCGAGGTAAATGATGAAGGGCTCGACGCCGACGCGCTGGGCGAAGGCGTCGAGCCGAGCGCGTGCAGCGCTGATGTGGTTGTTGATGTCTGACATGATTGCTCCTGGTGGTTGAAGGTGAATGCGGGGTCCGCCCGCACATCCATTCAGCGGCATGCGAAATGCGCGGCGAGATGGTTGGTGCGAGATCAGGCGGTGGGCAACCGAGCAACCTTGGCTTGCACGTCGCGTTGTCCACGGCCTGGGTCTGGGCCGCAGGCCCTTGCCTTTGGCGAGCATCCCGCCCGCAGGGCGTTGCCTATTGGCAAGCATCGGGCCGTCAGGCCCTCTTCGGGCGCGGCCCGTCTGCCCTGCATGTGACGGGATGCGAGCAAGCGCCGCTGGCAGTGGCGTGTGGGTGGCGCACGGTTTGCCACAGCGACGCGATGCGGGCGTGTGGTCGAGGCTTGGCTTGGTGCCGGGCCGCAGTGCCCGGCTTGCCTGGTGCCGGTCGTCCAGACCGGCTTGCTTCGGGGGGGCCGCGTGAAGGCGAGTGGACACAGCGGGGCTTGGCAAGCGACAGCGCGGCCGAGTCCCGATGTGACCGAGCCAGGCGACCCCAAGGGCGCCGGTTCACGTGGGGGCAGAGCCCGCACGGCACAAGCGAGGGTCGTCCGAAGGACGTTCCCTCAGCGCAGGTCGGGCCGCCGAACCCGCCAGGGTGAGGTGGAGCCGAGCCACGGGACGCCCCCTAGGGCGGACTGGGGCCGAGGGCAGGTTCACCGCCCGAAGCCGAGCTCCCCCTGGGGAGCGAGTGCGCGCGAAGCGCGGCCCGCCGATCTGCCCATGATTTAGGCAGACAGAGGAATAAGGGCCGCGCTTCGCGCGCACTCGCTCCCTGGAGCGGGGTCGTGCCGTGCCCGCAGTGGCGGTTTCAGAGCGGGGGCGAGGCCGTCCAGGCCGAGATTGACCCGGTGCCCCCCAGGGCACGCGCGCAGCGCGAGGGGCAATTTACCCCGCTCTGAAGCCGTGCCTTCATGCGCTTTCTCGCGCCGCTCGCTTGCGCCGCCCTTCTTGCTCCACGGCAAACCGCAAGACAAGAGGCGCGAGGGCTGTAAACAGGCGTATATACGGCTGTATGCGCCGGGCAGCAAAAAGCCCGCATGAAGCGGGCTTGGGGCAGACGGGAAGGAAGGCTACGAGGCGGCCTGCTGGCGGTCGTGCGCAGCACGTTCCGCCCCCGCATTGGCAAGCTCGGCGCGGGCTGATTTGACCGCTGCGGCCAGGGCCTTCACGCACACATCGCTGGCGTCGAACACGAACCCCGCGCGGTCCGCATCGGCCTGCAGAGCCTGCAACTGTTGATGCAGTTCCGTGGGCAAACGCAGTGACATGGCGGCGGTTTTGGTCGGGGCTTTGGGCTTCAGGATGCTCATGATTTCTCCTTCGGATGGCGGGTTAAGAAAGCGATTCTGTAAACGTTTTGTACACAGTGAAGGCGAGATTCGCGTGATGTTTGGCGGGGTCGATCTTGGTGTCGATGCCCGCAATCTGCACGCGCCTGACGCCAAGGATCAGGCGCTGCACGCGGTCGCGTGTGACCTCGTCGGGCGAGCTCCAGATCACGCGGCCCCACTTGCCTTGATGCATGGCCGTCAGGTGGCCGGCCAGCACGTTGCGGTAGGCTTTCGGGCTCTTGACGCTGCGCTCGATCTCCACGGCAACACGATGGCCGGTGGCCGTCAGGAGCACGGCGTCGGGCTTCTTGACCCCGGCTTTCGTTGCCGCCAGACGGTCGCCTGAAATCCACTGCTTGACCTTGCCGCTGTGTACAGCTTGTATACGCGCACGCTGCACAGCCAGCGTGTGTTTGAGTGTCACGAGGCTGAATCGGGCGGGCTCGAAATGACGCTCGATCGGGTCTTCGCTCGCCGGGTCGAACGCCATGGACTGGCCGCGCGACGTGATGCCCACAACCCAGAACGTCGCCAGGCCATCGCCCAGCGCAATCGGGTGCCGCTTGACCAGCCCGGCGCGTTCCAAGGTGGAGACAGTGGCGCGCGAAGCCCGCGCTTCCACGCCCAAAAGTTCGGCGATCACCTGCGGCGATGTGTACAACTCATCGCGCAAAAAACGGAGAATCGCGGTGCGCTTTTCTTCTGCGCGCGCGGCGCGGATTTTGGGGTCGGTGATGATGGGCATGTGTACACCTTGTATACGTTGCCCCCGGCCAGCGCCGGGGTTTGGGTCACTTCAAAAGGTCGTCGAGGCTGTCGGCGCCGACCTGTTCGGCCTGGGCTTCGGGTTCCTCTTGATGTGATTCAGCATCAAGCGAAACCGTCGGCGCGGCGGGCTTCTCGACGCGCAACGGCTCCGGCGTCTGGCCGGCCTGGAGCCAGCGGGTCGAGAGAAAGAAGGCCGTCCCCAGCCCGAACACCACGCCCACTGATGCCTGGTCGCCCACGGGCTTTGGCAGGTGGCTGAACACATGTGGCGGCATGAATTCGCGGCTGGCATGCGTCCACGATGTGTTGGTGCTCCCGCCGTTGTCGTTCTGGCTGCTGCTCATGGTCTGCACGTCGGCGCGCTGTGCGCCGGCCAGCCGCGAAAGCTCCAAGGCCGTCGCTGAATCGAGCATCTTGTAGGCGAACTTGATGCCCGAGTTGCCCCAGATCGCGCCCCGCACAGCCTTGGGGCTCAAGCCAGGGCAATCGTCGAGATCGCCGAGGCTCTGGTGCGCAAACATCAGGTGCGAATTGCGGTCACGGATGGTGCCTGCGGCGCGTAGGGCAGCGGGCGACAGCAGATATTTCAGTTCGTCAAGAAACAAGCAAACCGGCTTTGACTTGTCGCGCCGGTCTTCCAGCACCTGCAACAAGCGCTGCAAAAGCAGCTTTTGAGCGGCGGCGACCTCAAGTTTGGTCGTGCTGCCCATGACATACAAAACGACCCCGCCATCTTCTTCCAGCAGCGCCGCCAGGTCGATGCCCTGCTCGCGGGTCGCGAACGCCTTCACCCGCCCGAGCTGCCTGAGCTCGCGCCAGAGATTTTCTTTTTCAGTCACTAATTCATCGGCGCCAGCCGCCGTGATGATGTCTTGCATGCTCCGGGCCGGGTCGGCGGCCACGGCTTCGGCAATCCAAGACGTTGCTTCTCGATCCCCTCCCCGGTAAAAATCGACCCCGGCATCGCCCGTTTTGCCGAGCTCCAGGGCCACCTGCAGCAGCTCTTCCACCTGGTCGGGCCGGCATGAATGAAACGGGTTGATCTGGGGGAAGCTCGCCGTGTGCCGCAGGTCAATGACCAAGACCGGGAAGCCATGCTTTTCGCCCATTCGCGCCAGCACGCCGGGTAGCATTTCGTCGGGTTTTGGGTCGAACACCACGACCGCTTCGCCAGATGCAGCCAATTGGCTCAACAGCACGCCGGCCAGGCTCGACTTGCCGACGCCACTTTCTCCCAAGATTTCCAAATGGTTTTTGTCGAGCGTCTGGCGTGGCAAATAGATGGGCTTGCGTTTGCCATCCAGGCCAATGAAGACCCCCTTTTTCAAGTTGATGTATTGCTCGGGGTCGAAGCCCAGGGCCAGGCCTTTCAAATAGGCCGCATCTTCTTCCACGTCCCGGATGCCTGACCGCACATCTCCTGGCGCCGAGGTCATGACCCTCCACCAAAAAATGGCGGCCAGGGCCGCGCCGGCCATCATGACCGCGATGCCCAGCCGCCCATGATTGAAAAGAGAAAGCAGAATGTCTATCGCGAAACTCGCGCCGGCAATAAGCCCGAAGACTTTGAGCGCGCGGAAAAATTTAAGCATTTTCAACTCCTTGTTTCTTGATGCTGAAAAGCGAGGCTGGAATCAGCAGACCAAGAAATCCGCCAGCCGCCGCCGCCTCCAGCGTCTTCGCCCAACCAAATCCGCCAGGCTGCATGCTGGTGTAATACAGCGCAGCCACGGCAAGCGCGCCATGGGTATGCTGGATAAACCAGTGACCCACGCCCAATGCATTCAATGCAGAGCCGAGCGTGAATGAAACCGCTGCGGCGAGCAATTGCTCGTGCGCGAGATAACCCGCGCTCGCGAGTAATGCGCCGAAAATCATGCAAAACAAGGTGGCGCGAATGCGAAAATGCGCCACCCTGATCTTGTCCATTTTGTCGAGCATTTTTATGACTCCTGAATTGAAGTTGGAGGCTGATAGCCAAGCTCGGGCAGATGCTGACGGCGTGAGTAGTCCTGCAGCAGGAAGTCGCCGATTTGTTTGGATGCCTCGGCCAGGTGCGGCGGCAGGACGTGCGCGGCGCGATACCCACACGCGCCCGGCCTTGGGTAATGCTCCACGGTCGCAAGGGCCAGGCCCTCGCGCGTGATTTCAAGCTCGATGTACAGCATGATTACTCCTGGTGCGCGAAAATCACCGCCTGCGCGTGGCGCAATTGCGCGAGCGTTGGCGTGGGCGACAGCAGATAGGTCATGAATACGGCTTGCACAATCTGCATGATCAGCAGCATGGGCAGCCAAAAGCGCAGGTTCTTTTCCATGTTCGATTCTCCGGGTTTAATGTTGCGTAGGGTTGGTCGGTTCGGGATTTTGCGCGGGCGCAACGCGGCGGCGGTCTTGGATTTCACCGAGCATGACATGGAATAAGGCGCGCTCCTTGGCCGTCAGCTTTTCACGAACAAATGAACGATCGGCATCCGACCAGAGCTCGATTTCATAATCACCCGATGCAGCGTGGGTGATTTGAAAATGGCGCGGAGTGCGCGGTGATGGCTTGCTGGCCTCGGTTTTGGCGATTTGCGCGGCGTGGGCGATGATGACGCGCTGCACAGCGGCGGGCGATGTCGCAAAATCACGATTGAACGTCGAGATAATGCCAACAAGCATGTCAAAATCGCGACCCAAGTCCGCAAGCAGGCCAGCGACCGCCTGGCGGTCGCCGTGCGCACTCTGCAAAAATCGGGAATAAATAGCCTGGGCGATTTGGAAGGTTTTATTAGGGGTTTGCATGGTGGTGCTCCTGGTTGGGGGTGTGACGCATGGAAGTTGGGCGCCTACCTACATTCAGGGGCAGGCGAAATGAAAGAAAAGACGGGCAGACGGGGAAGAAGTGTCAGGACAAAACCCAGTCGTCCCAGCCCTTGCACGGCGCAGGCGGTGCCATGCGGACGACCTTGGCACCCGGCGCGCGCAGGGCGGCGACCAGGCGGTCAGCCTGGTGATGGCCTGGGGTGTCGTTGTCCTGCGCCAGGGCGGCGGTCTCGATGCCGAGCTCGTCCACCAGCCAGGCCAGCATCTGCTGCTGGTGTTGGCCCGGGTCGCCGCCGGTGCTCACGACCCAGGCAGGTTTTGAGGCCTGGGCGAGCCGGGCGTGCAGCGCCAGGCCTTTGATGGCGCTTTCTGTCACAACCAGCACGCGGCTTTCAGTTACCGGCGGCAAAATCCAAAGGCCCTTTTTTCCCCTGCTGCCCTTTTTGCTGCGCGCGACATCGGTTTCACGAGGTCCGCGCAGCTCCGCCCACGTCACCGCTTGGTCTGGTTGAACATGAGGGAAAGCCAGATGCACAGCCCTGGGGTAGGGCGGATGGCCTGGCACATGCCCAGCCACGGCGCGCATGGCCAGCGCGTGCTTGATGGTGGATAGGGGAATGCCGCGCTGGCCATGCAGATAGTCGATTGCCCACGCTGGCGCTTCGCACAGCGCCAGCGGCTTGGGAGGCTCCACGGTTGCGGCGGCCGCCTGGGGTGCTGGCAGCGGCATGGAAGCCCGCGCAGGGGCCGCATGACCGCCTGCCAGAGCTTGGCGCAAGGCACGGCGAGCATGGCCGAGATTCGCGCCTTGGTTGATATGCTGGTGCAGCGCGAGCCAGTCTCCACCACCGCCAGCGCCGCGCTTGGTTGGGTGCCAGATCCAGCCGGTGCGCCCCCTGCAGACGGTGATCAGTTCATCTGATGAGGTGCGCCAATAGCTGTAGCCAGCGCCGCCATGCTGGCGCTGCGCGGCTTGGTCATGGGTCAGGCCAAGAATTTCGGCCACGGCCTGGGGTGGCAGTTGGCGCAGGGCGGTAAGTTCGGCGCGGTCGTGGGTGATGGTGGTGGTTTTCATAATTTGCAAATTCCTTCCCGTCTGCCCGTCTTTTTCTGTCCCTTGGTTTGGACGGATGGACGGATTGGACGGATGTTTGGTGGTTTTTCGGTCGGTACGCGCATATGGAGAGAAAACCTTCCAGTAAGCGTCCAATCCGTCCATCCGTCCACGGCATCAGGTGTCGGAGTTGGTTCTCAACCTGATGCCAAACCATCCGCGGTTTCCCTTCGCCTTTCCGGGAGTCAGATTCCGCTCCCTGAGGCGGTCTGCCAGGCTCTTGCTCGACATGGCGCGGTGCCCCATGCTCTCTGCCCACAGGCCGTAGGACTTGTAGAGGTCGGAAGTGCTGGTGAACCACTCGCTTTGCCTGTCGTCTGCCAGGTCTGAAGCTGCGTGCAGCAAGCAATGGTCTTCTAGCCACATCCCCAGCACGTCGCTGTTTTTTCTGTATTCCGCATTGGCAAGCACCAGTGCTCGGGGCAGCTCGCCGAGCCCTTGCTCCAGCCAAAGGTGGAAGCCTTTAACTGCCCAGGCAAGGATGCCCGGCAGCTCAGCGGCCAACTTGTCCAGCAGGCGCTTGTCCTGCCTGTCCTTGGGGATGGTCACAGGGAACGGCACCAACACCACCCTCCTCCAGATGCCGTGGTCTGACCCTGTGATCACGGGGCGATGGTTTGTCACGAGCACAACCTTGAAACGCGGCCTGTATGTGAAAAATTCACGGTGCAGGAATCGCGCGGTGATCTCATCTTCACCCGTCGCTTGCTTGATGATTCCCTCGTCCAAGCGCGCTCCCTCTGCCCCCTCGCTGGCAACCACAAGCCTGGCCTTGTCGAGCGCCGCCAAATCGTTTCTGATTGCATTCTGATCACGCTCGCAAAAAGTCGCGAACTGCACAGTCTGAGAGTAGGTGCCTAGCATTCGCTTGAGCACTTCAACCAGCACAGATTTGCCGTTTGCGCCCGTCCCGTGCATGACCACAAAAATCTGCTCACTCGTCGCGCCCGTTAGGCAGTAGCCAGCGAACTTTTGCAGCCAGTGCCTCACGTCCGGGTCGGGCTGGATTTGAGAGATGAACGCTTCCCATGTCGGGCACGCGACTTCTTCGTCGCCACCTTGCCAGTCGCACCCTGCCTGCCGGGTGACCATGTCTCTTGGCATGCCGGCTCGAAACTCGGTGGTTTCGCCCAGCTCGATCACACCATTGCGGACGCCCAGAAGCATGTCGTCGGCATCGAGGCGGCCTTGCTCCACCGCAAGTCGTGGGTCGGTTGCAGCGAGACTGACCATGGCGTCGAGGCGAGGTTTGGCCTGGCTTTTCTGCGCGTGTCCAAGCAATGCCTGTGCCTCGGCTGCCAGCACCAACGAATAGGCCTTGTCCTGCTCCAGCGCAGCCTCAATTACCAACTTCGAGGCTTCAAGCAGCATGTCCCGCGTGACCTGAATTGCGTTTTGGGTCACCCTGCCGAGCGAATCAGTGTGCCAGCGATGGTCGATAAACTCCATCCACTGCCCCCGCGCGGGAACGTAGATCAGTTGCCCGGCATGGCGCTCGGCGAAACGCCCGGCGTTCGAAACGTCCGTCAGTTCCTTATCTTTGTCTGGCTGATTTAGCGCAGTTGAGGTGCCGCGGTGCGCAGCAACCCTAGTTTTTGTCTGACTTTTGGTTGTCGTCATCGTCAAACCCCGTCACCGTCGAACAGGCACAGCTGCAGTTGCAAGGGCTGCTGGCGCGCAACAACGCTGGGCGCCGCCTTGGCCTGCTGCTGCGCCAGGCGCAACGCACGCTCGCGCAGCTCGGGCAGGTCGTCGAAGCCCCACATGTCGCCGCAGCGCGCCAGCCAGACCAGCCGCTGTGCCAGAATCTGCTGGGCGCGGCGCACGGTGCAGCGGGCCGCGTTGGCAAGCCAGGTGGTGCTGTACAGCACGCGAGCCTGCGCCAGCAGGTCGCGGCGGGCTTCAAGCTCTTGGTTGGCTTCGCCTGGCTGGGGTGTCAGGGCCTGGGCGATGGCGGCCTCTAGCACCCGGTTGCCAGCGCCCAGCGACAGCGATGCGCACGATTTCGGGCCTTGACTGCCGCCAAGGCGGCGGGCGTTGCGCATGGCACTTTTGAGCCTTTGGGCAAGTGTCTGAGAGCTCATACCAGCCCCCGCAGGTCGGCGCCGGCTTCCAGCAACCAGGCCAGCGCGACGATTTCTCCGAGCTGGTCGCCGACCTCAGCGGCCGCAAGGGCTGCGGATTTGGCCTCTGCGGAGAGGGCTTCGAGCGCGGCCCGCGCATGGTGGCGGCGCAGCGCTTCGACTTCTGCAGGGGTAGCGAAGCGGTTGGGGTTGCGGGGGGCGCTCATTTGGCACCCCCTTGCAGGGCAGCGCCCTTGCGCGGCCGGCCCCGACCCCGCCGGGGCGCGGCAGCTGGGGTGGCGGCGGCGGGAGCCGGGTCTTGCTGTTGGGTGCCTTGGGTGCCGAGCGCGTCAACAAACGAGAGTAGGTCGGCAGTGCGCACCATGCGCCGCCCACCGATTTTGACTGTTGGCAGCTGGACTGTGCCAGTGCATAGCCAGTTTCTGACTGTCTGTTGCGCGATACCTAAGGCAGTGGCGCACTCATCTATTGAGATGAGAAGTGGCTGAACTGGTTTTTGCTCGCGAGCTTCGCGCGAGTGTTGGGTTTCGATGCGTGGCGACATGGCCGATCGCTCCTGAAAAGGAAGCGTCCGGCGTGCCTACACGCATCACTCCTACTTTGCAGTAGCAGATCGAACTCAGCAGTCCCGTCGCGCACTGCGCATCTCAGTGCCTTAGTAAATCCCGCTGCGATCTGGGAGGGTTTGTGGTTTTGGACAGCACCACTACCCGCCTCATGGAGCCCTCAATGGCAGACTTTCGTCAATTCTGAGTCCCGAACTCAGCATCCTTTTTTTCTGGCTTGCGAAACCAGCGCTGATTCGTAGCTTACTCTCGCATACCTCAGGATGCAAGTGCTTTTTTAATTCTTGACTAATTTGTCGGTCTAAGTCCACGCAACGGCCCCTCCGTGTTCCGTCCTCGGCGGAACACACCGCACATCATCCGCCTCAATCAATTTTTGGCGCTGGGGACAATGCGGGGACAGTCATGCCGGTATGCAGCGGTACGTTTTGGGACAATCTGGGGACAATTCACGCTCCAGAACCCACAAAAAAACCCACAGTGTCAGTGTGGGTTTGTTCTGTAAATCGTTGATTTATTAGGTATTTATTGGCCTGCCCGACTGGATTCGAACCAGTGACCTACGGCTTAGAAGGCCGTTGCTCTATCCAGCTGAGCTACGGGCAGCAGGGGCATGACGCTGCTGTTTGCAGCCCGCTGAAGTGTAGTGGGGCGTAAGTGGGCACCCAAGTTGCCCGCTGGGCCCCGCAGCGGGGGATCAGGCCTCGGTGGTGGCGGTGTAACCGGCGCGCACCACGGCCTCGACCAAGGCTTGGGTGGGTGCGCTGCCGGTCACCGTGGCACTGGCTTGCTCGAGATTGACATCGGCACTTTGCACACCCGCCACGGACTTGAGGGATTTGGTGACGGCGGCGACGCAATGCTGGCAGGTCATGCCTGTGACGTGAAGCGTGGTGGTTTGCATGGATGATCTCCTGGTGAGGTTGGCGTCAGGGTTGGGCCGGACTCAATGGGCCGGCCTGCTTGCGGGGATGGATGATGGGGCGGCCAATGCCGTGTCGGCCTTCATGCCGCGGCTTGGCGCTGCCGACTGCCAGGCGTGCAGCCGCTTGAGCCGCAAGCTGTTGCCAAGCACAAAGATGGACGACAGCCCCATGGCCACGCCCGCCAGCATGGGGTTGAGGTGCAGGCCCCAGGGTGCGCCGAGGCCGGCGGCAACGGGGATGAGCACCACGTTGTAGGCGAAGGCCCAGAACAGGTTGCCGCGTATGGTGCCCAGGGTGCGGCGTGCGGCGTTCAGAGCGGTGAGCACGCCGGAGAGTTCGCCACGGGTGAGCGTGACATCGGCGGCCTCGATGGCGATGTCGGTGCCGCTGGCAAGCGCCATGCCCACGTCGGCCTGCGCCAGGGCGGGCGCGTCGTTGATGCCGTCTCCGACGAACAGCACGCGCCGGCCCTGTGCCTGCAAGGCCTTCACGACATCGGCCTTGCCCGCGGGCAGCACATCGGCATGCACGCTGGCACTGGCAATGCCCAGTTGCCGCGCCACGGCCTGTGCGGTGCGCGCAGCGTCGCCGGTGACGAGTTCCACCCGCAGCTTGTGTGCCTGCAGCGCTGCCACCAGCGCGGCGGCGTCAGGCTTGATGGGGTCGGTGATGCCCAGCACGCCGACCACCTGGCCGGCGCGCATGACGAACACCGCCGTCTGGCCCTCGGCCTGCAGCCGCTCCACTTCCGCTGCGGCGGGGCCGGGGTCGATGCCTTGTTGGGTGACGAAGCGCAAGGCGCCCACAGCGACCTTCGCGCCTTCAACCTCGGCATGGGCGCCATAACCGGCAACAGCGGAGAACTGTGTGGCCGTTGGCACTTGGGCGTCGCGCTCGGTGGCGGCTTGCAGCACGGCATGCGCCAGCGGGTGTTCCGAAATGGCTTCAACCGCCGCGGCCCAGCGCAGCACATCGGCTTCGCGCGTGCCCGGAGCAGCCCAGATGGCACCGAGGGCGGGTCGACCGAGGGTGACGGTGCCGGTCTTGTCGAGCAGCACGGTGTCCACGTTCGACAGCGTCTCCAGCGCCTCGCCCTTGCGGAACAGCACGCCGAGCTCAGCGGCGCGGCCGGTGCCCACCATGATGGCGGCCGGCGTGGCCAGGCCCATGGCGCAGGGGCAGGCGACGACCAGCACGGCCACGGCCGCAAGCAAGGCGTGGCTGATGGCGGGCGCTGGCCCGATGACGAGCCAGACGACGAAACTGAGCAGCGCGATGAGCAGCACCGCCGGGGTGAACACCCGCACCACACGGTCCGCCAGGCCCTGGATGGGCAATTTGCCTCCCTGGGCCTGCTCCACCAGCCGGATGATTTGCGCCAGCACCGTGCCCTGCCCCACCGAGGTGGCCCGCACCACCAGCATGCCCTGCTGATTGACGGTGCCGGCGCGCACGCCATCGCCCGGATGTTTGGCGGTGGGAATGGGCTCACCGCTGAGCATGGATTCGTCCACATGCGAACCGCCTTCGACCACCTCGCCGTCCACCGGCAGGCGCTCGCCGGGACGCACGATGACCAGATCACCCTGCTGCACGTCGGCGATGGGAACGGTCAGTTCGGCGCCGTCTCGCCGCACCCTGGCGTCCTTGGCCTGCAGCCGCGCCAGGGCGCGAATCGCAGCCGAGGTGCGGCCCTTCGCCACCTCCTCCAGATACTTGCCGAACAGCACCGCGGCGATGACCACCGCAGCCGAGTCGAAGTACACATGGCGCGCATCCGGCGGCAGCAGGCCGGGGGCTGCCAGCACCACGATGCCGAACAACCAGGCCGCGCCCGCGCCGGTGGCGACGAGCGAGTTCATGTCAGGTGACAAATGCCGGTAAGCCGCCCAGCCGGGCCGGAAAAAGCGTCGCCCGGGGCCGAACAACACGGCCGTGGTGAGCACGGCCTGCACCCAGTCCCAGAAGCGGGGAATGGCGGCGGGCGCCGTGGCGTCGAGCACGGCCATGAAGCCATGCCAAACCATGCCGCCCATGGACAGCACCAGCACCGGCAAAGCCAGCGCCAGCGCCAGCCAGACGTCGCGGCGCATGGCCTGCAATTGGCGCTGCTTGTGCTCGACCTGGTCGGCGGCGGCCGCGGCGCCGTCGGCATCCGCCAGGCTGGCGGTGTAGCCGGCATCTGCCACAGCGCGAATCAGCGCGGCCGGCTGCACGCTGGCCGGGATGTATTGCACGCTGGCACGCTCGGTGGCCAGGTTGACGCTGGCAGCCAGCACGCCGGGCAAGGCCAGCAGCGCACGCTCCACCCGGCCGACGCAGGAAGCACAGGTCATGCCTTGCACCAGCAACGTGGCCTCGGCGGTGCGCGGGGCATAACCGGTGTCGCGCACCATCTCCACCAATTGCTGCGGCCGCACCTGGCGGGGGTCGAAACGCAACTGCGCCTGCTCGGTGGCCAGGTTGACCGTGGCCTGCACCCCGGGCATGGCGCTGAGCGCGCGTTCCACCCGGCTGCTGCAGGAGGCGCAGCTCATGCCGTCGATGTCGAGTCGCAGCTCGCAGACCTCGGCCGCATCGGCAGAAGAAATGGGCGAGGTCGGTGTGTTGCTCTGTGTCGTACCGTTTGTGTTCATGATGGTTTCCTGTGTCACCCTCGTGAGAAGACGCCGGGCCGCCCCAAGTTCTCTCATCCCCTCGGGGGGCCTGACGCAAAGCGGCAGGTCTGGGGGAGCCCTCTCAAGCCTGGGGTTCGCGGGTCAGGGCCGCGAGGATGGGGCATTCGGCGGCGGCGCCATGTCCGGGGCAAGTTTCGGCCAGCGCCACCAGACCCGCTTTGAGCTGGCGCAAATCGTCGAGCCGGGCATCGATCTGCGCCACGCGCTGCTGCACGATGGCTTTGACCATGCCCATGTCGGAGTCGGCATCAGCGTGCAGGCCGAGCAACTCGCGGATTTCCGGCAGCGAAAACCCCAGCGCCTGAGCGCGGCGAATGAAGCGCAGGCGTTGCGCCGCGGTCTGGTCGTACAGCCGGTAGTTGGAAGCGCTGCGCCGGCTCGGCGCAATCAACCCCAGGCGCTCGTAATGCCGCAGGGTTTCAGTGGCCAGCCCGTTGTCGTGGGCGAGCTTGCCGATGGTCATGGTGTTCATGATGAGGTGTCCTCCCGATTGAGTCATGCAAGACTGGGCGCGGCAAGTGGCAGCTGTCGGCAGACGTGATCCATATCAAGCATTATAGTCGGCTGTAATGTTGATAGATTGGGCTGGATTTCGCCTTGTTGCGCACAAGGTCAAGCATGCTTGGAACGAGTGCGGCGCGACGCGGCCAACGAAGGCGCTGCGCCAGCACGCAAACCATGAGTGAACCAGGACGGGTCGGCAGGGACCCAGGCCTGCAGACCTAGAGGCCTGCGGCGCTTGCCGCGATCTGGGTGATGTCGGTCCCTTCGACCCCATCGACCGCGACACGGCTGCCTCGCGCAAAGTGGAAGCGAATCACCCCCTGCGCGTCGATCACTCGCTGCAGGACCTGGCAAGCCCAGAGTCGATGGGCATGGGCGATGCCCTCTCCCAGGGCGAAGCCGAGTTGATGCACGTCGAGCGCGCGCCGGAACAATACCGGCACCAGTTCGGCGGCCGTGCAAGCCTGGCCTTCGCACGCGCGCAGCACGCGTTGCAGACGCTCGGCGTGGTGCTCGCGCAGTTGCCGAATGCGCGCATGTGCCCCGGTGAACGGCAGGCCATGCGACGGCAGCACGCGCATGCCGGCCGGCAGCAAGGCAAAGCGCGCGAGCGAACGCAGATAGCGGCCGAGCACGTCGGCCTCGGGCTCGATGGGGAACACCGACACATTGGTGGAGATGCGCGGCAGCAATAAATCGCCGGCGATCAACACGCCACGCGCCTCGCACCACAACGCCGCATGCTCGGGCGAATGGCCACCGCCCTCCACCACCTGCCAATCGTCGGCACCAATACGCAGAACCTGCCCATGCACCAGGCGCTGGTACTGCAACGGCACCGTGGGCACCATGCGCGCATAGAAATTGCCGCGCCCGGCCAGCTCCTGCAAATGAACAGGGTCAGCGCCGTGACGGCGGTAATGCGCCAGCATGGAGGCGGTGTCGGTGGGCGGCAGCCCGGCCGTGAGCAGCCGGGCACTGAGGTATTCGCCCTGGGTCATGCACAACGGCACGTCCCAACGCTGGCACAGCCAGTCGGCCAGGCCAATGTGGTCGGGGTGCATATGGGTACAAATCACTCGCGTCACTGGCTTGCCGCCCAGAACGTCGGCGAACACCTGTTCCCAGGCCGCACGCGTGGCGTCCGTGGTCAGACCGCAGTCGACGATGGTCCAGCCGGGCCCGTCGTCCAGCAGCCAGAGGTTGATGTGGTCGAGCGCCAAGGGCATGGGCATGCGCAGCCAGTACAGCCCTTCGGCCACACGCTGGGCTTGTCCCGGCATGGGCGGCGTTTCACCGGCGAAGTACACCGGCTCGAAATCGGTTTGATGCATGGGATGAAACAAGACGTTCGCGCGCCGACACAGAGGTCGGCGCATGCAGCGATCGGGCATCAGCGCCCGAAGACTTCAGGCGCCGATGCCTTCGAGCAAAGTGCCCAGTTCGCGCAGCACCACGGCTGCGGCCGGATGGCGCTCGGCAAAGCGCAGCGACAGCTCGCGCACCCGCTGCGTCAGACCGGTTTCGCTTCGCCCCACCTCGTCATCGAGCGCGCGGCGAATGTCGGCGTCCAGGCTGGCAAGTTCGGACTTGAGCTGGTCGTCCAGCGGTACGCCGGATTCCAGGGCGGCGCGCAGCCGGTCGAGGCTCTGTTTGACAGTTTGCTGATCCACGAATCATCCTCAGGGCGGTGTGATGGCATCAATCTTAGGCCTCGGGAACACCCCCCGCACAGCTGCATGAAACGCCAAGCAAACGTTCATGGCCAGCGCCAGGGCGCGATGGGGGGCGAACGCGGTTGCATGACGAATGGCATACTGGGCGCCCACCCGGAACCTTCCATGAACCCCCATACCTGGCTGCTCTACGTCCTCGCCGTCGGCGTGATTTCCGCGATTCCCGGCCCCAACATGCTGTTGGTGATGAGCCACGGTGCGCGCCACGGGCTGCGCCGCTCCACCGCCACCATGGCCGGCTGCATGACGGCGCTGCTCATCATGATTTCCATTTCGGCCGCTGGCCTCGGCGTGTTCCTGCAAGCCTGGCCCACACTGTTCGACGCGCTGCGCCTGCTGGGAGCCGCCTACCTCGTTGGCCTCGGCATCAAAACCTGGCGAGCCGCCGCCCATGCCGAGACCTTGGCGGCGCCACTGGCCGATGCCGCTGAACAGCCACGAGGCCTGCACACGCCCGGCGCCCTGTTTCGCAATGGCTTTCTGGTGGCCAGCAGCAACCCCAAAGCCATCCTGTTCGCAGCCGCCCTGCTGCCCCAGTTCATGAGCCCAACGGCCCATTGGCTGCTGCAATTCGTGGTCCTGGTCAGCACCTTCGCCGCCATCGAGGTGAGCTGGTATTTCATCTACGCCGGCTTCGGCTCGCGTCTCGGCAAATTGTTGCGTGGCGCAAAAGTCGCACGCGCTTTCCAGCGTGCAACCGGCGGCATTTTCGTCGGCTTCGGCGCGGCCATGGCTGCCTTCCATCGCTGAGCCGCCACGCGGGAAAAAGGCCAGGTGCTGGCGAAGGCCTTGGTCTTGCCAAAAGTGGCCACCAGGGCGCTGACCGTGATCGGTCCGATGCTTGGAATGGCAACCAGTCGGCATCAACGCGGATGCGGCGCGCGACCCAATAGGCGGCCCCGAGCGGGCCGCAGCGCTGCCGCGTGGGGCACTCCACGCAGCAGCGTGAAGGTGTCCCCGGGCGTGAGGCGACGTGTCCTGCCCTCGCAGGTCAGCCACATCTCGCCTTGTATCACCACCGCGCCCGCATCGAACGGGTGGATGTGCGTATCCAGGGCCGTGTCGGGCGCCAGTGGCGAACGAGAGCTGCATCGAATCCGCAGGCATAGGCCTTGGGCTTGGAAGGCTTCAAACGTCTTGGCATTCATGAGGTGATGACGCGGCAGCCGGCAACGATGGGATGATGGCTTTCAGTGCCGACGTCGAGCATGGGCATTTCAGGATCTCCGGATGGCGTTACAGGGGCCTGACCGGATGCTGACTTCTATCGCTGGCTTCGAGTTGGCATCGCTTCCTTGAAGCGCGACGCATTCAACACTGTGTGCGCCCGCACCATTGTCGCCACGCTGCCGAATTTGCACTGACGAGGATGTGACAAGCCACAGTGGCATTGACAGGGGGAATGCTAGCCAGGGTCCCTGGTCAGGTCATGTCGATGCACGGGTCAAATCGACGTCGGCGCAAACAGCCCAAGACCTTCGGGCCACGAAGCCGGGCGCATGGGCGCGATGACGGGCGCTCAGATTGTCGGGATGGAAGAGCTACGCGAGATGCGGCGACAGCGCCACATGCTCGCGACGGGCCAGTCCGCATAGGCAAGGCGCGGGCTGGTCAGCAACCCTGTTCTTTCCCGCATGCATTGCGCCCGTAACGCTACGCTATGCAATCTCACCATGATCAAGACCTTCCGGCACAGGGGCTGAAAGCGTTTTTCGAGACGGGCAGCAAGGCCGGTGTTCAGGCCGAATGGCAATTGGCGCATGACCTTCACGTTCGAAGGCGACGACGCCGTGCTGGTGGATGACCAGGATTACCACTGAGAGGAAACCGACCATGAACCGCATGCACAACCCGCCGCACCCCGGCATGACGCTGCGCGAGGACATCCTGCCGGCGCTGGGGCTCACCGTGACTGACGCCGCGGCCCAGCTCGGCGTGACGCGCCCTGCCCTGTCGCGAGTGCTCAACGCCCGCACGGCGATCTCGCCTGAGATGGCCTTGCGCCTGGAAGGCTGGCTTGGTGTCGAGCATGGCGGCCATGCCGATGCGTGGCTGGCACAGCAAAGCGCCTATGACCTCTGGCAGGCCCGCAAGGCCGGCGCGCCCAAGGTCAGGCACGCACCCGTCGGCAATCTGCCGGCCGCCTGAGATGGCCGCCGGCGAATGACGTCATCGGCAAGCACCTATCCGCCCGCACGCCGCCGTCTTCAAAGTTCAACTGAACAACAATCCAGGCGCCGAAGCTGGTGCAGATGGCGAAAACCTCGTTTTTCGTTGGTATTGCGAAGCAAGCTATTTGTGGCAACAAATGCCCAAAACGTCTAGGAGGCTGTCGGACTTGAACCCGAGCGAATCCGATTGATCAGTGCGACGCGTTTTTTTTGACAGCGGCGCGCTGATCGAACGCTCTCGATGGTTGGCGAGACACTGTGAGGGCACATGGGGCGGCCTGGGGACTCGGTTTTGGCGTGGTCGGGGCGCACTATTGCCCTCACGCGGCTCGCAGGACGTGCATGCGCTTGATGTTCCAAGCCATGGTCACCAAGCTCCATTCGCCTTGTGCCTTGGCCAGCCCGCGCATGCTCATCTGGCGCCAACCCATCACTTGCTTGATGATGCCGAACACCGGCTCCACTGTCTGCTTGCGCAGGCCGTACAGGGCTCGGCCTGCTTGCGTGCCCAGGCGGTGTGCCATCTGCACGAGCGGATCCGTCGTCTGGGGCTCGGGCACATCGGGTGCAAAGCGCCCCATCACCGGCGTGTGATGCGACTCCCGCTTGAGCGCCAGCAGCGGCTCGATACCCGCGTCGTTGCACGCGATCACGTTGGCTTGGCTGAAGAAGCCGTTGTCCGTGATGAGCGTGTGCACCTCGCCCAGCACCGCGGGTAACGCTTGGATCTGCTGCAGCGTAGGCACAACTTCGCGCTTGTCGTTGGATGCCTGGCTCACATGCTGGGTGATCACCATCATCGTCGCGATGTCCACGCCGGCTTGTGCGTTGTAGCTTTGCTCGAAGCCCCCACCCGACACGGGCATGATGCGCGACTCTTCATCCGTGAGGTTGACCTGATCGCTGCTCCGGGGGCCGGCCTCTGGCGGCTCAGGGTCCTTGCCGCGCGGCTTCTTGCCCGCCTCGCGCTGGGCTTGGCGCTTGGCGGTCTTGGCCTCGTACTCCTGCTGCTCGACCTGATGGCGTTCGCTGGCGCGCTGCTCGATCTTGGCCTTGGCCTGCGCGATTGCGCTCAAGCGATCTGCACGCAGGGCGATCTCCGCCGGCACATCCATGCCGTCGGGTACCGTCGCGCGGTCGCTGTTCTCTGCCAGCGCCAGCAGCGTTTGTACTTCCTGGCGCAGCTGCGCCTCGATCTTGTTGGCATGAGCCCACGACAAGGCCTTGTGCTTGCTGGCGTTGGCGTCGATCTTGGTGCCATCCAGCGCGATGTGTCCGAGCTTGAGCAGCTTCATCTCGCGCGCCAGAACCAGCACCTGCACGAACAGTGCCTCCACCTCCTTCAAGAAGCGGCGGCGGAACGTCGCCAGCGTGTCGTGATCGGGGTGGGTATTGGCCGCAACAAAGCGGAACGCCACCGAGTCGTAGGTCGCCCGCTCGATCTTGCGGCTGGAGTGCACGCCGTTGGCGTAGCCGTAGATCAGCAGGCCCAGCAGCACCGCCGGATGGTGCGCCGCCGAGCCCCGGCCTGCGTACTGTCGGGCCAGATCGCCCAGATCAAGCTGCTCGATGACTTCGACCACGAAGCGCGCCAAGTGATCAGTGGGCAGCCATTCGTCCACCGACGGTGGCAACAGATATGCGGTGTCTCGGTCAACAGGGACGAAGCGGCTCATCGGCTCGGGCTCTCGGTTGTGCAGCAGCAATTGTCTCGGATAGCGTCTTCATCCGGAAGACCGCAAAGTCCGACAGTCTCCTAGGGCTGCACATGACGGCCCTACCCTCCTACTTAAGTCCTTGATTTAATTGGTCGGGGCGAGAGGATTCGAACCTCCGACCCTCTGCTCCCAAAGCAGATGCGCTACCAGGCTGCGCTACGCCCCGAACCCATTATTCTAGGGTACCGGGCTGGCGGGACTGCGGCGGCAGACAGGCGTCATGCTTTGCAACACGGGGGTTATCGAGCGGGAACTAAGATGCCAAGGTCTCTTATGCACGGCGCCAAAGCATCTCGGCCTGTTGCCTCAATTTGCAGCCATGCCCAAGTCAAACAGTCGAATTCTGCTCAATGAACTGCTCAGCGTCGATGCGCTCAAGCTGGTCGATCAGCTCGCTTTGCCCAGCAAGCCGTTCACGCGTCCAAACCAAGACGAAGTGACGCGTGGCGAGTTGGCGCTGGCCATGACGCAAGCATTGTTTGCGCGCCTGGCGCAATCGGTGCCGGAGGCGATGCGCTATGTCGAGCGTGCACGTGAGCAGGGGCGCTCGATCACTTTCGACCATGGCGCGGTACGCACGGTGCTCGCGGCGTCTTGCGCGGCCTTGCCGAGTGGCGAGGCCGCCATCACCCGCATCTTGCTGCCCCTGGGTTACACGCTGGCGGGCATCTATCCCCTGCCGCGGCTGAAGATGACCGGGCGCGCTTACATCCACACCGAAGACCCGCAAGGCATCGCCCAGTTCTTCGTGAGCGAGCTGCATCCGGAAGGCTTTTCCGCCACGTTTCAGCAAACGCTGAACACGGTTCTCGGCCATTCGCGCGACCCCTTGGGCGCGGCCGATCACGACGCCTTGCAAGACCTGCGTCGGGAAGGCCATTTGCCGTTCAACACCGCGCTCAAGCTGCTTCCCGCCCTGCTGCGTTGCTTCGCCCGCCAGCACCCCTTGCCCAGCTTGGCGCAATACCAACTGCTGCTGCAGGAGTCGGCCGAGATGGCCTGGATCAGCACGGAAGGCCAGACCTTCAACCACGCCACCGACCGGGTTGACGATGTGCTCGAACTGGCCGCGCAGTTGCGCGCCGAGGGCTTTGCGATCAAGGACCAGGTGGAAGTCTCCTCCAGCGGTGCGGTCCGCCAAACGGCGTTGCGCGCCGCCAGCGTGCAGCGTGCGTTACAGGGCGACGACGGCCCGCAGCTGCACGAACTACCCGGCTCGTTCTTCGAATTCATCAGCCGTGGTGCGCAGCCCGGCGGCTCTTTACCAGCCGATATGGACATGCGCTTCGATTCCGGCAACGCCACCGGCATTTTCAAAATGACTGCAGCATCAACATGAAATCCTACAAACCAACTCGCGTTCTCTCGCCCGCCCTTCCACTCTTCGTTGCCCTGTGCGCCTTCGGCATTCTCGCCGGTGCGCTCTGGGTGCAGCACCAGTCAAACCCGCCGTGCCCGCTGTGCATCATGCAGCGCATGGCCTACCTCGGCATGCTTGCCTTTGCCCTCATCGCCGCAGGTTTGGCAGCCGCAGGAAAGGCGGCCCCGAGCCGGCTGGCCTTGCTGCTCGGCGCCTTGAGTGGCCTCGCCGGCCTGGGCGTCGCCGGGCGGCATGTGTGGCTGGTCTGGCATCCGGGCCAGACCTGCGGGCTGGACCCGCTCGCCGCCACCATCAACAACTGGAGCATCACGCATTGGGCACCGTGGATGTTCCGCGCGGATGGTCTTTGCGCCGATGTGCCATCGATCCTCGGCGTATCGCTGCCCATGTGGTCGGCGCTGGGTTTCATCCTGCTGACGATTCTGCTGTTGCTGTCCATGCGCAGCGCGAAGCGACATTGAGCGGGCGGTTCGCCATGCACAAGCCATTGAATGCCATCGCCCTGTCCATGCTCGACCTCGTCGCCGTGCGCGAGGGCGGCACCGTGGCCGGTGCGCTGGCCATTGCCCTGCGTACCGCACAGCATGCTGAAGCGCTCGGCTTCAAGCGCTACTGGCTGGCCGAGCACCACAACATGCCCGGCATCGCCAGTTCCGCCACTGCCGTGCTCGTGGGGCACATCGCTGCGGGCACGCAGCGCATGCGCATCGGCTCTGGCGGGGTGATGCTGCCCAACCACGCGCCGCTCGTCGTTGCCGAAGCCTTCGGCACCCTGGCCGAGTTGTACCCGGAGCGCATCGACCTCGGACTGGGCCGCGCCCCCGGCACCGACCCGCTGACCATGCGCGCACTGCGCCGCGACCGCGCGGAAAGCGAGGACGACTTCCCGCGCGACGTGGCCGAGTTGCAGCGCCTGCTGGCCCCGGCCGAGCCCGGCCAGCGGCTCATCGCCATGCCCGGCGCCGGCACCAATGTTCCCATCTGGTTGCTCGGCTCCAGCCTGTTCTCTGCACAACTGGCGGCCGAGCGCGGGCTGCCTTATGCCTTCGCCTCGCACTTCGCGCCTCGCATGCTGCTGCCGGCGCTCAAGCTTTACCGCAGCACATTCCGGCCTTCCGCCGCACTGGCGCAGCCCTATGTCGCCATCGGCGTGCCCCTAATCGCGGCCCCCACCGACGACGAAGCCCACGACCTGGCCAGCAGCACCCATCAGCGTGTGCTCGGCATCATCACCGGGCGTCGGGGGCGACTGCAGCCTCCCGTCCAACATTTCATGCAGCAACTGCAGCCCCAGGAACAAGCCGCCATTGCCGACTTCCTGGGCGCCGCCGTGATTGGCGGCCCCGACACCGTGCGCGCCGGCTTCAACGCCCTGGCCGAAGCCACGCAAGCGGACGAATTCATGCTGGTGTGCGATGTGTTCGACGCCGACCTGCGGCTGCGCTCGCTGGACATCGCCGCAACGGCAATGCGGGCTTGAAGCCAGCGCTTTTGCTTCGGCGCATCTCCGTGACTATGCTGCACAAACGAGCCGAGGCAAACCTGCTGCCGGGCGGCAAGGAGACCAACCATGGACATGAACCACTGGACGCGTCGCGACATGCTGTTGATGGCCGGCTGGGCGGCCCTCGCCGGCCTGGGTGACCTAACCCTGGGCACGGCTCAGGCTGCAGACCTCGGCAAACCCCTGGGCGACCTGCTGCCACCCGGATCGGACTTGCTCGCGGCATTGATGCGCAAGTTGGCGCAAGCTCCCTACCGGCGCGACTTCAAGACCGTCCCGATGATGCTCACCGACCCCGACGACTGGGACGCCCAAGCCATACGCGACGTGCTGCGCTATCCCGGCAGCCCGAAAATGGTGTGGCACAACACCGATCTGGCCGGGCCTTGGTTGAACCTGATGCGCCTGACGCTGAACTCGCAAATCTGGTCGTTCAAGCATCCCAACTTTCTGGTCGTCTCGGTCACCCACGGCCCCGCAGCACTGGCCCTGTTCGACGAATATGCCTGGAAACGCTACGACTTCCCCAAACTCACCAAAGGCAAGTTCAAACGCAACACCTTCATCGACATGCCACCCGCCGCCTACGCCAACCCGGCCGACTACCAAAACCCCCGAGGCGCCTACTCGGCCAAGGCCGTCAGCGTCACGGAATTACAAAAGCGCGGCGTCGTTTTTCTCGCCTGCCATGACGGCATCTGGGGCCTTGCCGGACACCTGCACCAGAGAGGCCCGAACCCCGGCAAACTGACCCAGGGCGAACTGGCGGCCGACCTCACCAACCACCTGATCCCCGGCGTCATCCTCACACCCGATGTGGTCGGTGAACTTGTCGAGTTGGAACAGGCCGGGTTCACTTACGCGCACAGTTAAGCCGCTGGCCCAAACCTGGGACCACCTCGGCAAAACCTGGCCCCACTCCGGCCAGCTTCAGGATTTTTTACGAATCCTCCGCCAGAATGTGGCGGAGGAACGACACCGATTCACGTTCCCGGTGAATGTTCGTACGCTATCACAGAACTGACTACATTGCCCCTTTGCGCTACACGGCGTACTTGATCAAACCCTTCCGCAGAAGCGGAAAGCAGCGCCGTGCGATCCGTTGCACACCACCATCACTCGGCTCAGCGCTGTTCATCCTGATCGATTCTGGATCACCCTGGTCTGCCGACTGGTTTGCATCTTGCACTCCAATTCATTCGGCGGCTTGACCGCCGCGCCTCGGCGCTGCGTCGAGGCCTGCTTCACACCACTGCACAACTGACCGCGTCGCGCTTCGATCCTGCTTGCACGAGGGATCGCGGCGACCGCCTTGCCGCATCAGTCAACTGGCAAAGTTTGTTTAGTCCCTCGGCAGATTGCTCGTCATGCCCGTGACCTGCCCCGGGATTTTCGGACCATTTAAAACTTGAGATGATGGCTCCCGCCGACAAGGAGGGAGTGGTGAGGAAGAGCCGGTTCAGCGAAGAGAAGATGGTGTCGATCCTGCGGGAGGCCGACCGTGAGCCCGTGGGCGAGGTGGCCAAGCGGCACGGAGTCAGCGAGCAGACGATCTACAACTGGCGGCGGTATTTCGGGTCGATGGACACGGCCGACGTGAAAAAGCTGCGTGAGCTCGAACAGGAGAACGCGCGGCTGAAGAGGATGGTGGCCGACCGCGACCTTGAGATCGACGTGATGAAGGAGATCGCCGCAAAAAAATGGTGAGCGCGCAGGCGCGTCGCGAGCAGGTCCGGTTCGCCATTGGGCGTGGCCTGTCGCAGCGAAGGGCTTGCGCGCTGCTGTCGGTGGCGAGGTCTGCTTTGAACTACACGTCGAAGATGCTCGAGAAGGATGTTCCGGCGCTGGGCGCGATGAGCGTGCTGTCGGCGCAGTACCCACGCTTCGGGTCTCGTCGTGTGCACGTGTTTATGGAGCGCCAGGGCTTCGAGATGGGCCATGGTCGGGCGTGGCGGCTGTGGACCAAGGGCAATCTGCAGGTGCCGCGCAAGCGGCCCAGGAAGCGCGTCGCCGGCAGCAGGCCGCGGCCGTGCACCCCGAAGGGGCCAGGCCAGGCCAGGTCTGGGCTTACGATTTCGTGCACGACGCGTGCGCCAACGGCGCAGAAGCTCAAGTGCTTCACCGTGATCGACGAGTTCACCAAGGTGAGCCTGACGATCGACGTGGCCGGCTCCATCAAATCCGGCCGCGTGGTCGAGGTGTTGTCCCAGCTCGTCAGCGTGCACGGCGCACCGCGGTACGTTCGCTCCGACAATGGCCCCGATTCCGGGACGAATGCCTGAGCCTGGAATGGTTCAGGAATCGCACCGAGGCGAAGGTCGTCATCGAGCAATGGCGGCGGCATTACAACGAGGTCCGGCCGCACAGCAGTCTCGGCTACCGGACCCCGAACGAGTTCGTGCAGCAAGGGTGTTCAACTGTGAAACAGGGGGCCGTCGTCCAGGAATGACTGGTCCGATGAACCGTGGCAGGTCACCATGGCCTACACCGGCCACACCCCCTGGCATGGCCTGGGGCAGCAACTCATTCCCCACCAACCGCTGGAAGTCTGGCAACGTGCGGCCGGCATGGACTGGCACATCGAAGCCTCCCCCGTGCGCTACTTCAACGGCAGCGACGTGCTGCATACCTTTCCCGAGCAACACGTGCTGCACCGCTCGGACAGCCATGCTCCCCTGGCCGTGGTCAGTTCGCGCTACCAGGTGGTGCAACCCAAGGAGATCCTGGAGTTCTACCGGGACTTGAGGAACCGCTGAACAACTCCCTGTTTTCCGCGCCACATTGATCTTCCGCCGTTCGGTTTTCATGATGCGGAAGATTTTGCGGAATAGGGGTTGATTTCGGCGAATTCGGAGTGGATTTTCACGGGTTTGCGGGGTTTCCCCCTTCGTTTTGCGTCCTCAGGACGCAGGTGTGCCTTGCGGGTTCAACAGTTTGCGTTTGGCCAGCGCCAGATTCACCAGCCCGAACAGGCTGTACAACTGGGCGGTGTTCTTGGCCAAGCCTTTGTACCGGGCCTTCTTGTGACCAAACAGATTCTTGAGCACATGAAACGCATGTTCCACCCGCGCCCGCACGCGCGCCTTGGCCCGCTCCAGCGCCTGGATCAACATCTTGTGTTGGCCCTCCGGCAGCTTGTTCACCGTGCTGCGGCGCTGCGCAATCTGCCAGTCCACGTCTGGGCGAATGGTTCCCTGCTCTTGCGCCTGCACAACCTCCTCACGCTGCTGCGCGCCGGTGTAGCCTGCATCGGCAAACACCTGGGTTTCCTCCCCATGCAGCACGTCGGCGGTGTGGGCGACATCGCTGGCATGCGCCGGCGTGGTGTGCAGACTGTGCACCAGGCCGCTGTCGGCATCGGCGCCGATGTGCGCCTTCATGCCGAAGTGCCATTGGTTGCCTTTCTTGGTGGAGTGCATCTCAGGGTCGCGCGTGCCGGTGCTGTTCTTGGTGGAACTGGGCGCGGCGATCAGCGTGGCATCGATCAGGGTGCCTTCGCGCATGAGCAGCCCCTGCTGCGCCAAGTGGGCGTTGATCTGGGCGAACAGCGCCTGGGTCAGATCATGGGCCTCCAGCAGGCGGCGGAACTTGAGCAGGGTGGTGGCATCAGGCACGGCTTCGCAGGAGAGGTCGATGCGCACGAACTGACGCAGGGCCTGGCTGTCGGTGATGGCATCCTCAAGTCCTTCATCGGACAGGCTGTACCACTGCTGCAGAAAATACATGCGCAGCATGCGCTCCACCCCGACGGGGGGACGCCCGACACGGCCGCTCTTGGGGTACACAGGCTCGATCACGGCCACCAGCTTCGCCCAAGGCACGACACGCTCCATCTCGCCGAGAAACTTCTCGCGACGGGTGATGCGCTTCTTCATGGCGTGTTCACTGCTGGAAAAACTGAGTTGGTGCATGGCGGGGCAAGGCTCTGGGGAATGGCTCAATGATGCAAGATGTGGGCCGGATAAATCAGCGGTTCCTTGACGGAGGTGTCCGGCTTCCAACTCGAAACCGCAGGCGTCTTGAAAGGTGGCAAGAAGTTCTGGGCCTTGGCCAAGACCGGGCAGTCCGTTGTGCTCAAGGGCAACGACCGCGTCAATGGCTATCTGCTGCTCGCCACGGCTTGCGATGGCACCCTGGCGACCACGGCGCAGTTCACCTCGATCCGCGTGGTGTGCAACAACACCTTGCGCATTGCGCTGAATGACAGTGACGGCGCGGTGAAGGTCAGCCACCGCTCCACCTTCGATGCCGACCTGGTCAAGCGGCAACTCGGTATTGCCGTGTCGAGCTGGGATGGCTTCATGGCCCGGATGAAAGCGCTGGCCGATTGCCCAGTCAGCGACACCCAAGCGGCGCACTTCCTGCACAAGGTGCTGGCCTCGACCGTGCAAGGCGCTGGACCTCAAGCTCCGGACAAAACCTTCAAGGCGGTGCTGGGCTTGTTCCAAGGGGGTGGCATGGGCGCGGATCTGGCCTCGGCACAAGGAACCGCCTGGGGCCTGGTGAATGCCGTGACCCAGTATGCCGACCATGAACGCCGGGCTCGTAATGCCGACTACCGGATGGACTCCGCCTAGTTCGGCCCTGGTGCCCAACTGAAACAGCAAGCTTGGAACGACGCTTTGAAATTCGTCTCCTGAAAGCTTGCCTCCCCGTGCAGTCCCAGCCCGGCTCAGACCTCCGGCTCTGACCTCCATCGAGCCGGGCTGTTTTCTTTGGAGAAAAGCATGCAACACTTTCAACACCCTGCAACCCCCAGACCGGCCTTGCGCCTGGTCTCGACCAAAGCTCTCAGCCGGGAGGATTGGTTGGATGTGAGAAAGACCGGCATCGGCAGCAGTGATGCTGCAGCCGCCGTGGGTCTCAACCCCTACCAATCCCAGCTCGAACTCTGGCTGGTCAAGACGGGCCGTGACAGCAACCTGCCCAAGGTGGATCCGAACGACGAAACCTCGCCGATGTATTGGGGCACGCTCTTGGAGCCCATCGTTGCCGCCCACTATGTCAAACGCACCGGCAACAAGGTCAGGCGCATCAACGCCGTGCTGCAACACCCGACCATTCCTTGGATGCTGGCCAACATCGACCGGGAAGTGCTGGGAAGCACGGAAGTCGCCATTCTGGAATGCAAGACCGCAGGCATCCACGGTGCAAGGTTGTGGAGAGACGGTGTGCCGGAATACGTGCAACTGCAGGTGCAGCACCAGCTGGCGGTCACTGGCAAGGCTGCTGCCGATGTGGCGGTGTTGCTGGGTGGACAGGAATTGCAGGTTCACAGGATTCCTCGGGACGAGGCTTTGATGGCCCACCTGCTGCAACTCGAAGCCCAGTTCTGGGCCTATGTCGAAACGGACACGCCGCCACCGGCAGACGGCTCGGATTCGGCAGGCCAAGCCCTGCAAGCTTTGTTTCCTCAGGACAGTGGGGCCACGGCTGACTTCACCGGTGACGCCCAGCTCAATGGTGTGTTCTCGGACTGGCTGGCTGTCAGGGTCAAGCTGGAACAACTGGAAGCGCAGGAAAGCCAGTGCAAACAAACCTTGCAGCAATCCATGGGCGAGGCAACCAAGGCTGAGTTCGAGGCGGGTGCTGTCACTTGGAAAAAGAGCAAGGACAGCTTGACGCTGGACACCGCTGCCTTGCTCAAGGTGCAGCCGGAGTTGTTGTCGCAATACCCCAAGTCCCGTCCTGGCAGCAGGCGGTTTGTCTTACTTTGAAGGAGAAGGTCATGATTGAAGGACTGGCATTGACCCCGCCTGTGCTCGGGCGGGTGTCGATTGGCAAGGTGGTGGAGAAGAACGGCAAACGGCTGCCGGAGAAGGATGACGAGTTCACGGTCACGAGCCTGGTGCAGAACAAGGACGGCTGGGTCAATCACCCCTTGGATGAAGCGCTGCGCAAAGCCGCTCCCGACAAGAAGCTGCGCTCCATTCCGGTGACGGTGCTGTTTGCCGATCCGGACTTGAGCTTCCGGGCCGAGTACACGGCGTTCAACAGAACGAGTGGACGGCCGGTGTGTTCGGGTGATGGGCAGACGTGTCGCAGGTGAACAGCGGAAGGCTTGGTCTCTCTGCCTTGTCCGACGCCGGAGAACTGTAGCTATGGGGAGGCGTTCGGCTGCAAGCCTTATGGCAGGCTCAATGTGCGGATCGATGGGCAGGACGATGACCTGGGCAGCTTCATCTTTCGCACCACGGGGTACAACTCGATTCGCACGCTGGCGGCCAGGCTGAAGTATTACCAGGCCTTGGTGGGGGAAGCGTTGCCGTGTCTGCCGCTGGGCTTGAAACTCAGAGCCAAGAGCACGACGCAAAGCCACAGGACGGCGGTGTATTTTGTGGACCTTGTGGTGCGAGAAGGGTTGACGTTGGACGCTGCGCTGCAAACGGCCAGGCAAGAAGCCGAGCAACGCAAAGCGGGAGGCTGGGACCAGGCTGCACTGGACGAGGCTGCGGCTGACGGGCTTGCCCTTGGAGCGTTTGAGGACTCGGAGGAAGAAGGCGATGCCGTGGTCGAGGAGTTTTTCCAGGCGACGAACACGGCTGGTAATAGCTCAACCACACCGGGGGGCGTCACACCTGTCACACCCGTCACACAGGAAAACGATCGGGGGTCGAGTCTGGCTGAGAAGTTGAAGGCGAAGGCTGAGAGGGTGGTGACGTCATGACAACCCTCAAGCAAGTTGTCATCGCGGTTGTCATCGCCATGGTCTGAACCGCCCCGGGTTTTGAGGAGGCTCCAACCTTTGAGAAGATGGAGCCATGAACAAGACGAACAAGTTTTCCCCCGAAGTGCGCGAGCGCGCGGTACGCATGGTCCAGGAGCACCGAGGCGAGTACCCCTCGCTGTGGGCCGCAGTCGAATCCATGGCCCCCAAGATTGGCTGCGTGCCACAGACGCTGCTCGAATGGGTCAAGCGCGAGGAAGTCGATACAGGCCAGCGCGACGGCCTGACGAGCAGCGAGCGTGAACGCCTCAAACAACTCGAGCGCGAGAACAAGGAATTGCGCCGGGCCAATGACATCCTCAAAGCGGCGAGTGCTTTTTTCGCCCAGGCGGAGCTCGACCGCCGTTTGAAGGGCTGAAGCGATTCATCGACCAGCACCGCCCCATGCACGGGGTCGAGCCCATCTGCAAAGTGCTGCAGATGGCCCCGTCGTGTGACTGGCGCCATGCCGCCCGCCAGCGCAACCCCGAGTTGCGCAGCGCCCGTGCTCAGCGCGACGATGCGCTGGCTGCCGACATCCAGCGTGTGTGGCACGCCAACTGTTAGGTGTATGGAGCTGACAAGGTTTGGTTGCAGATGAACCGCGAGGGCAATCGGGTGGCGCGCTGCACGGTCGAGCGGCTGATGAAACGCCTGGGGCTGCAGGGTGCCCGGCGGGGCAAGAAGGTGCGAACCACGGTACCCGACACTTGCGCGCCATGTCCACAGGACCACGTCAACCGGGTGTTCAAAGCCGAGCGGCCCAACCAGCTCTGGGTGTCGGACTTCACCTATGTGAGCACCTGGCAAGGCTGGCTGTACGTGGCCTTCGTCATCGACGTGTTTGCCCGACGCATCGTTGGCTGGCGGGTGAGCACATCCATGCAGACCGATTTCGTGATGGACGCGCTGGAGCAGGCTTTGTACGCGCGTCGGCCCGCTGCCAATGCCTTGGTCCACCATTCGGACAGAGGAGTGCAATACGTCAGCGTCAAGTACACCGAACGCTTGGCGCAGGCAGGCATCCAGCCCTCAGTGGGCAGCAAAGGAGACTCCTATGACAACGCCCTGGCCGAGACCATCAACGGGCTGTACAAGGCCGAATTGATTCACCGCCGCGGACCCTGGAAAACCAGGCAAGCCGTAGAACTTGCCACCCTGCAATGGGTGCACTGGTTCAACCACACCCGACTGCTCAAACCAATTGGGGGTATCCCTCCGGCAGAAGCTGAGGCAAACTACTGGCGGCAACAAGCCAGTCACCACGCCATTCCGGCATGACTTAAACCAACCAGCCTCCACGAAACCCGGGGCGGTTCAGGGCCAGCCCTGCATATTTGTCGGAGACATATTTGACGAACAGCAGGACCAGCACGTAGTCCTTGTACTGGGAGGCGTCCATGCCCCCGCGCAGCTCGTCACAGCTCTTCCACAGGGAGCTGTAAAGCTCGGATTTTTTGATCGCCATGCCGCACGTTCCAGGAGTTCAGGAGGGTGCTGGGGATGATAGGGGGCGAGGCTGGGGGGTGGGAATGAGCTGAAACGAGATGGACCGTGGGCACGGCCTGGACTCACCTGCACTGCAGGTTCAATGACCTGAGTCAGCTCGCGACGGTGCTGCGACCACGCAAGGCCAACAGTGATTGGTAGGTCGATCTTGCTGGCTGTGCCCAGCTGGATTGCTCAAAACCTAGCCGTAAGATCTGACGTAAGATCTTATTTAGCTATATGAAAAATAAGTTATTAAAAACAATAACTTAGATCTTCTAACTGGCGGAAGCGGTGAGATTCGAACTCACGAACGGTTGCCCGTTGCCGGTTTTCAAGACCGCAAACTACTCTTTGTTTTTCAACAACTTATCACGCTAACTGGAATTTTTGGGACACCACGGGTACACTGCGTACTTTGATGGAAACTCAACGGCAGAGGGCGATTGCATGCTTGACCGAGAGCTACAGCGGGAACTCCTTATCAGCATGGCGGAGCACTACCCCAGAGCGTGGGATTTTCACCACTACTTGAAAAACGTTCCGGAGTGCGATGAACAAAAGCTGGCCGCAAACCTTCAGTACCTCGACGAACATGGACTTGCCAAGTCGGGGCTTCTGATTGGTGTGGACGGACATTTGGCATTCTCACTTCCGCAAATCACTGCTCAAGGCATGGACTTCCTGCAGGACGATGGCGGGCTGTCTGCGATTCTCGGCGTCGTAACGATACGACTGCATGACGACACGATCAAATCCTTGGTCGAAACGAAGATCAGGGAAAGCGACCTTCCTCAGACCGAGAAATCGAGACTGGCGAGTGCGGTGCGAGCATTGCCGGCTGAAGTCACCAAACACCTCACCCTGAAGCTTGTCGACATCGGACTGGCACAGGGCCATGTCGCCATGCAAACAATCCTCAAGGCCGTAGGAATCTCCTGATGGCGACTTTCGTGCAACGTGGGCCACTCCAATGGCAGGCCAAGATACGTCGCAAGGGCTATCCCATGCTGACGAAGACCTTCGAGCTGAAGGCAGATGCCGAGCGTTGGGCCCGTAAGATCGAACGCGAGATGGACACTGGCGAGTGGCGCGATACTCGCCAAGCTGACGGCATGACGGTCAAGGAATTGATCGGCCGCTATCAGGCCGAAGTCACACCTACGAAGAAGGGTGCAGATCGCGAGGTGTTCCGGTTGCGCGTACTGTTGCGTGCCAAGCTCGCGGGCCTTGCGGTCTCGCGCGTGCGCAGTGCAGACGTAGCCGAGTTTCGCAACCTACGGACCAAAGACGGCGCAAGCGCCAATACAGTGCGCAATGACCTGAACACACTTTCCGCCGTTTTTGAATGGGCGCGAAGCGATTTGTCTTTCACGGTCGAAAATCCGGTGCGCGCAGTCAAAAAGCCAAGCCCCGGCCGTGGCCGTGAGCGGAGATTGCAGGGCGGTGAGGAACAGACCCTGCTGGACGCCTGCTCGCCCGGGATGCGCGCCCTGGTCATCGTGGCGCTGGAAACTGGCATGCGCCTTGGCGAACTCTGCGTCATCGAGCGCCAGCATGTCGATCTCAAGCGTCGTGTCGCAAGATTGCTGGACAGCAAGAACGGCGCTGCGCGTGATGTGCCGTTGTCGAGCGCTGCCGTCGCTGCAATCCAGGCCCTGCCCTCTGCGCTACGCGGCCCAGTCTTCGGAATTGCCTCGCGATCTGCCACGGCGATGTTTTCGAGGACCTGCAAGCGTGTAGGCATTGCTGGTCTGCGTTTTCACGATCTGCGGCATGAGGCCATGTCCAGGCTCGCCGAGCGTGGGGACTTCAATGTGCTGGAACTCGCTGCAATCAGCGGCCACAAGTCCCTGTCCATGCTCAAGCGGTACACCCATATCGAGGCCGAGAAGCTGGCGAAGAAGCTGGGATGATTGACGAGAACGCCACTGCCTGGTGATGGTGGTCATCTAGAAACTGAAAGGCATTTGCAATGAACGCTGATCATTACACCTATCGTGTCACCTGGTCGCCCGAAGACGGCGAGCATGTGGGGCTTTGCGCCGAGTTTCCCTCGCTGTCCTGGCTGGCCGCCACCCCCGATGCCGCCCTCAAGGGAATTCGGCGTGTCGTTGCGCAAAGCCTCGAGGACATGCGCAATGCTGGCGAGGACATTCTGCAGCCACTGGCCATGAAGCGCCGCAGTGGTTAGCCGGCGGAGTGCCACTTGCGCGGCCTCAACCGCGCTCCTTCCAGAGTACTGTCAACGCAATCGATGTGAAACCGAGCGCGGCGATGATGGCCCCTCCCCAGAGCAATCCTGCCAGTAGGCTCATGCGTCCCCCGACTTCTCGTGGACTGCCGCCACCGATTTGATCCGCTGCCATCCCCTTGTTGTGTCAATGACGACCCAGCTTGATAGCAGGATCAGGGTGAGCGACAGCACCGTTCCGAGGGCTGAGTAGATGTTCTGCAAAAGAAACATGGTCAAGCCCCTTCCCCTTCCGCCTCATGGCGTTTGACCCAACCCTTGCGGTCCATCCACTCACGAAGCTGTGTTTCGGACCTGGACAGGGACTGCCAGCGGGTGATGGACAGCCATGGGATGCCGTACATGAGCACAGTGGTTTCCTTGCCGGCTTCCCAGAAGGCTCCCCACAGCTCGCGTAGCGCAATTCGCAGGCCAATGCGGCCCGTGAGGCTCGCATCGATTTCAGCGGCCAGCCAAAGGGACAGGAAAAAACCAGCGGAGATGGCTGCTAGAACGGCCGTCGCTCCGAGCACGTGGGCGACAAGAAAATCCAAGGGGGCGCCAGGGTGAGGGAACATTTTTTAGACCTCGGGATTGTGCTGAAGACATTTTGGAATGAAACGGCAACGCTGACAACTCTGGTTGCCATGGGCGGGGGCGCAGGACGGGGGTGTCTGAAGTCCCCGGCCTGCTCAAGCAGCCCTCACGGGCCGCTCGCAAGGTGATGTGTCCAGCGCGCCCTTCTGGGAGTTGAGCAGGGTACGCGCTGGACGCAGAGCGCCCTTGTTGTCATCTTCTACTGAGGGAGATGTGTGCGCGGCGAGTGAAGATTTACACGCCGTTCTGCGTACACTTTTTTGTATCGTATAAAAAAGTGTACGCAGGCCACGCTTGACACGCCGCCTACCGGCGGCTGCGTGGGGTGCATGCCCCGCTGCTACCGCAGCTCGGCGAAGTGGTCTGCACGGGGCCTCAGGTCAGTTCCACCAGGGCGATTGCCGGGTCTTCCAGACGCCTTCGCAGCTCGTCCTGCTGGTCGATCAGCAGGCGTGCGACGTGGTCATTGCGACAATTGGCGATACGCAGCCGGATGACCTGGGGTGGAGCGCCACGCAACACGGCCAGGTCGTTGAAGTCGCTGTCGCGCGTGACGATCACATACCCTTGATGGGCCGCGAAGACTCGGATTTCGGCGTCCGTTGCCCGCTCAAGGCCGGCAAAACAGACATGGGTGGTTTCAGGATAGTGCGGCTGCAGCAGCGGAACGAGCCGCCGCGAGAGGTTTTCATCGAGCAGCAGTTTCAAGCCGCGACCCTGGCGCTGTGATGTTCCCGCTCAGCGGCATAGGCGAAACAAGCCAGGATGTCCTCGTGCTGCAGCTCGGGGAAATCCTGGAGAACGTCCTGTTCGGTCGCGCCGGACGCGAATTGCGCTAGCACGTCGTACACAGTGATGCGCAGACCCCGAATGCAGGGCTGCCCACTGCGCTTGCCAGGCTCGATCGTGATGCGGTCAAAGTTCATGCATCCGATTCTAGGCGGCGTCGCCGGCTCTGTCAGGACTCGGAGATGTGGTGGGCGGATTTCACATTTCGGCCACGGTGATCATTAAATCATCTGATTCCAACAGCCCACGCGCCAGCTCTTTGATTTCTTCCCAGTGCTTGCGCACAAGCTCGCGAGCAGCGTCCATGGCCTCGCCAAACTCTGAACGCTCATCAAAAAGTCCGCGCGCGATGGTGTAGTCCTGCGAGCACCCGATGACTGCGAACCCTGATCGTTTCAGTATTCGCATACTGGCGATAGGCCCGGCCAGTAAAACCAGTGCATCGTCTCGAACTGACCAGCCCAGTGGCGTGATGAAGTCGCATTGACCCCCATCGCCGTCAAGAAAAATGCGGTCAATCGACGCGCCAAGGCGCCTCGCGATAACCGCATGCGCGGCTTCGTGATGAGCCGCAGAAATTGGGCGCGGACATTTTTTGTGGTTCATGTCAACCCTCTGAACTACAGAGTTACAGAATTACGATTTTCCGTATTTCTGTATCAGCAAGTCCCGGACAACATCAGCCATTTTTTCCCCCTGCGCAGCGCATTCCGATTTAACCCTACGGTGCAGCGCAGCGGGAATGTCAATTGTCAACCGCTTCATGTCCTCGCCATCCGCATGGGCTTTTGCGGGTTTACCCTTGACCGGAGCGCTCACCCATTCATCAGCCTGGCGGGCACTGGGGCGGGGGGCGATGGAAATTTTTTTGCTCATAGCGTTCTCCTGAAATACAGAAATGCAGATTTACGGGTTGCCGTATTTCTGCATGATTTCTTCGCGCAGCGCCTCGATCTCGCGGGCGGCGGGGCCGTCCGGCTCGGTCTCGAAAACGGCCAAGCCCTGCGCGGCTGATTCGGCAAATACGATGCGCTGACAGACCGATGCATCGAGCGCAGACACGCTATAGCTGGCTAGCGCTTCGCGAACATCGCGGCCGAGCGCAGTATTTACGATTTTGCGATTTATCGCAAATACAGAATTCAGGGCAGGCTTGTAGATGCGGGCTTCGTCGATCTGCTTCACCACCTCATCGGCCGCCCACACGTCGAGAGGCGACGGCTGAACGGGAATGATCACCAGGTCGGCGGCCATGATGGCCGATCTGGCCAGCTCGGTGACGCGTGGCGGGCCATCGATGATGATGTGGTCATACCCCTGCCCGATCTGCTCAATATCGCGGTGCAGGGTCGGCTTGGGCAGGCCGACCGCGGAAAACAGGGGTTCGGCCTGGCGAGCGGCGGCCCAGTCCAAGGCCGAGCCTTGCGGGTCAGCATCGATCAGCAGCACGCGCGAACACGCGCGAGAGAGACTAGCGGCAAGATTGACACTCAGGGTAGTTTTTCCGACCCCGCCTTTTTGATTCAGGATTGCGATTTTCATGTTTTCCCCAATTGCAGATTTACAGAAATACAGGCAAAAGAAAGCCCCGGCCGCTGGGCTCGGGACGGCCTCGATCGGTTAACGGCGCAGCCACAGGACCGTGCGGACGGCGGCGGCGATGGCAGCGGTCAGGGTGAGGGTCCAGAACGGGAAGAAATTCACGGCGAGAATCCAGACGATGGCTGCGCCAACGATGGTCAAATAAACCGGCAGGTTGTCGGGTTGTTGCTGGTTGTTGATTTGCATGGTGATAGTCCTTTGGTGCAGTGAAGGGTGCCCCTGTATGCATTCACACAGGGGCGAAATTTCTTCGGATCAGTCCTCGCCCGGCAGCATCACAGTGATGACAGGCCGCCCGTCATCGCCCGGCCCGATGACAAACTTCAGTTGCACGAGGCGAGGCATGACGCCACGGCCAGCCGTGGGCGTGCGGTGCAGCGAGTAATAGAGGGGCTGCTGGCTGGCATCCAGCCCCCGGCGCAGCGCCGAGCGAATTGCAAGGCTCAGCATCCACACCACATCCCACAGCCTGCCGCTCTCGCTCTGCCCGGTGTAACCCTTGCGGGCCTCGGTGGCATCCGTCCATTCCACGCAATCGCCCCATGCAGCGCTGGTGAGCGCCACGGGCCAGACAATGCCCGCCTCGCGGGCGGTGGTGGACAAGTCAATCAGTTGCCCGTCTTCAATGGCCTGGGCGCGGGTGTACGTGCTGATCGGTTCCCCGAAGAATTCACGCATGGTGTCGGTCGTGGTGATTTGCATGGTGGTTGCTCCTGGAAGTGACTTCTGGGATTGGCCCGGCCAACGAGCCGGGCGGGTAGGTTCAATCGATGAGGGTGACGGGGAACAGGCCGACGCCCTTCGGGCTGTGGCGCATCACAAAGCGCCCGGTCTTGCGGCTGTAAATCTTGTAATCACGCGGGATTGCCTTCCATTCCTCGCGGGTCATCTGGACGGTCTGGGCGGGGGCTTTGTTCTGTGCGCTGTCGGCGGACGGGGTGGTGTTTGCTTGGGTCTTCATCTAACGCTCCTGGAAGTAACTTCTGGTTGGGTTGTCGATGCAGGCCCGGCCATCGAGCCGGGCCGGGAAAGTCAAGGCCGATAGCCATGCGCAATGAACTTCAGCACGCAGTCCTGCGACACCTTGAATTCCTCAGCCACCAATCGAACGATCAACTCATCCGCCCCCGCCTTTTGCCCCCTGCTGGGGTGGAGAGCCTCAACGTTGATGCGAGTGGAACTGGTGGATTGCTCGGGGTTGTATAGGGTGGATGTGCTCATGGTTGACCTCCTGGGTTGATGTCCTGCCGGGTATGGAGCCGCCTCACCAAAAGACCTTTTTCCCCGGCGTCTTTAAGCGGCACGGGGCGTGACAGGGCAGAGGGATAAATGGGGTCGAGCGCAGCGAGGGGGCCCCTTTTATGCTCGGCACTGGCGCGACACTTGCCAGCGCTTGGCCGGGGAAAAAGTCCGGCGGCTCCATAGCTGGCTTATCAGCCCAGGAGGTCGAGCACGTCCACCCGGCCCGAGCAATCCAGCAGTGAAGCGAGCTAACGGTGGGGCTCGCAGCCCCGCCGTATTCCCCGCCCGGTCCGCCGGGCGCATGCCGGTCCTACGTGCCTGCACGGCAGGCATGCCTTGGACTGTGGGCCTGGCGCTTGCGCCTGGCCTTGGGGTAGGCACTGGTGCGCTTGCGCACGAGTGCTGCAGTAGCCTTTGCGATAGGGATGGAGGCCGGTAGGCCGAGACCCGCAGGGGCTCGGGGCGCAGCCCGACAGCCCGGCCATCGCCCACAAAATCACCACCCCGATCCACGACCCCGCAAACCCTTGCCACACAACGAAACTGCGGCACAACATCCCCAGCCTTACCCACAGAATCTGTGGACAACCGGCCCCCGGCAACCGCATCACCAAACCCGCCGCCTGCCAGCGGCTCCAGCCTGCCCAAGCCCCACGGCTACCGCCGTTCCCGATCATGGCCTGCAAAGCCCGGGACTTCGCAAAATTGTGTGGGTGAAAGCCGGAAGTGCGCCCGACGATCGCGGCAACGATATTGTTGGTGAGACTCAGATCGCGCCCGTCCCCAGGATCGCCACCAGTTTGGCGATGCCCAGCCTGTAGCTGATCTCTTCGCCGGTTGCCGGCCAGTTGGGCCGCCAGCACACGCCGGACGCGCGATCATCGGCCGCCATTGAGGCAGTGCCGAATACGCCATCAATGCCTTCTCGGCGTGCAGAAATACCAGTAAGCTCAGCGGCAATTCCGCCCAGCAAGACCCCGAATCCGAGCGATGAGACAGTTTGCCGCAAAGCACCTTGTTTGTTTGAGATGCAAGTCTGTTCACGCATCGATCCAGGATAGGCGACAGCGTTTGCGCGCCATCATGAACACCGAACGGCACAACAATGGCCTTGGAAAGCGCGTCGCCATGCGGGTTGCAGGCTCACGGTGCCAACGCACGCCCAGCCGATCTTTGTTTTTATCCCGTCGGATATCCTGGGATGCCAGGCTTATCCGACGGTCTACATTACGTTAGCCATTTCAACCTTGGGACACTCAATCAAAGTGAAAGATATTGCTAGTTCCCCCAGGCTACGCCTCACAGCCACGCTACTACTGACCATCATTATTGGTGTCATGTCTAGCATATTTGCTACGCAAGTCACCCCGGGTGGCGTCCTTGATTGGTCACTTACACTAAAGGTTTCTTCGTTCTGGTGGCTCGTGGGTAGCGCAGTCTGTTGGCTTGGCGTCCATCTTGCGTTTCTCAACTACGATGAAAGCGTCCTGGTGTTCGCTGACGATCAGCATTGCATTGCCCACATCAGAAAAACGAAACTGGAGGGATTGGCCGCACTGGTAAAGACCGATCCAGAAAAGGCATCTCTGGTCGATGTCAAGACAGTACTGAAGAATTTGGAGGTCAAGACCAAATGAGCATTCTCCTTGCCAAACCCGCACAAGAAGAAGTCAGTGGCCGCCAAGCTCTTGGACCCCTTACTCTTGTCCATATCGTTTCTCTCTTAGAAAAGCTCGACCCCAAAAACCCTGAGTCTTCGGTCAACGTTCACCGCGTCCGGGATGCCGAACAAGAAATCTACGTGCTTCGGGAGCGAGGGCTTCGGGTATTTTTTACAAGAAGAGAAAATGACATTGTGGTTCTTAGCATCATCAATGGCTAACCCATCATTCCACCGGACGCTGCGCGATAAAGCCGCGCAGCGCCGGTGAATTCAAACGTTAGCCCACAGGGGGAACTATGAAAGATATTGAGGAAAAGCTCGCCTTATTCCGCTTAGCCGATCAGTCCATCAAGAGCGTCATGCATGCCATTGACCTAGCCAATGACGAGCATAAGGGGCCAGCGACTTATACCGTTGAAACAGTGGTTGTCCACAACGGAGAAGCGAAGGTAATTTCTAAGGAAGTTCACAATGTCTGACTGGTCTCAATTAGTTCGCGAACTCGGCCAGCTCGGTAGTAGCTATGATGTGCTAAGGCGAAAATATACCAAGAGGCTTTCCAACTACACCAAGCGGAACGTCATTTGCTATTATAGTGGGTGGCTGCAAAAACCTGAGCTTGGAGCGTTGTGTGCTGTAAATGATACAGACAAGAATGGCTTAATGACCGCCATTAACGGGTTGGATGTTGCAAAAGGTTTAGACCTAATCTTGCATACACCCGGCGGTGACACTGCGGCCACGGAATCCATTGTTGACTACCTTTGGGAAAAATTCAAAGGCGACATTCGTTGTTTCGTTCCACAGATGGCGATGTCTGCGGGCACAATGATTGCCTGCTCTTGCAAAGAAATTTGGATGGGTAAGCATTCTTCTCTTGGCCCAGTCGACCCTCAATTCGGAAACATCCCGGCTCACGGAGTCATAGAAGAGTTTGAGCGCGCCTATCGAGAGATTGTTGACGACCCGCGAACAATTCCGGTCTGGCAGCCCATCCTTGCAAAGTACCCGCCAGCATTTATTGGAGAATGCAAAAAGGCGCTAGACTGGTCTAATTCGTTGGTGGCGGACTGGCTTGGCCGAAATATGCTTAAAGACATAGAAGGATCTAAAGAAACAATTGAAACCGTTCTTCGTGAACTCGGAGATCATTCAGTAAATTTTGCGCATAATCGTCATCTTTCGATGAAGAAATGCAGTGAGATTGGCCTCACCATTAAAACGCTTGAGTCTGATCAAAAATTACAAGACATCGTTCTTTCTATTCACCACATATATTTCCATACCTTATCCAGCACGCCCTCCTTCAAGATCATTCAGAACCACAACGGGGCAACGTTCATTTTGCAAGCGCAGCAGCAAATAGTTGTAGGCCAGATGCCGCAGCGCCCTCAAGTTGCCGGACAGCCCGCTCCTCCTCCCGAACAGCAAAGCATGGATGCACCAGTTCCTATGGAACCTGTGAATGAAGAACTGGAACAGGGCTAACAAGACGTTCCAGCCGACGTTAGCCGCCTACATCAGCCATGACCATTGAAGAATTGCGTGAGTTACAACGTTATGCCGGAGCGTTCGGTCTCGGCGGTATCGTCTCTCTCGGAATCGGCTGGCTGTTCCTGAAGTCGTACTTGTCGAGCTACCTATCAAAGAAGGCCGAAAATCTCGCCACGCGGGAAGACATCGCAGCCATTACTCACGAGATTGAAGGCGTCAGAACTCAGTACGCTGTGCTGATAGAAGAAAGCAAGGCAAAACACCAGCTTCGTATGGCTGCGCTTGATCGCCGTCTTCAGGCGCATCAGGAAGCCTTTACTCTTTGGCGGGAACTATTAGGCGGCACGCACACTGACACGATTGGTAAGGTAGTTATGAAGTGTCAAGACTGGTGGGAAAAAAACTGTCTTTACCTTGAGCCCAAAGTTCGTGAGGCATTTTCAGCGGCCTACTCAGCTGCGCACTCGCATCATGCATACGTTCAGGCGCACGCAGACTCGAAGATCATCACAGAGAACTGGAAGCTAATCACAAGGTTCCCCAGTGTCATGTTCGAGGCAATTCAACTGCCGCCACTTAGCGAAGTTGAAGCAAAGGTCATTCCGCCGAACGGGCAACAGTGAGCGCCCTGCGGCTAATTTGAACGTTAGGTTGCATACCAAATTACTCACGGAGCCGAGAGATGATCGAAATTACTATGACCATAAATGGCCGGCCTTTGACAGCAAATAGCCTTAAAGACGAGCTTGAGAAGGCTGCTCTTGAATCCGTCAAAGAGCACATTCGCGAGCAATTGAGCGGCGTGCCACACGAACTAGATGGCGAAAGGCTGATTATTGAAATTGTTGGCCCGGATTTGCACAATCTCTCAGTGCAACTTTCCGGGCCCGACTCGCTAGTAGAGCAGGCTAAGGTCGCGTTAGGTGCCGAATGAGCCCCCTTCGACCTTAAAAAGCGCAACCTAATCGGGTAGACAGGAGTTTCTAGCTCCCAGCCCCCACACCACCCAGTTCCGCAGTGGACGGTTCAACAAATCGGCTCGCGCTGACGACCGATTTTCAAGCCCCAGCGGGGCCGCCTCTGGGCCTTGCACCACAGTCCTTGGTGCTCAGCAGCCCCTGCGCCTTCAGCCATGCGTTGGACATGAATCGATCTGCGCTTGCCGCTGGTCCAACAGGCAGCTTGAAGTCGACTCTACCCGTCCCCGGTCTGCAACGGGTCGGGCATTCGCTCGGCCCAGCGCTCGCGGATCGTCTCGCTGGGTGCCCCATATGGCCCCAGCGACTCCAGAAAATCCACCTCACTGCGCAACACCTCGCGCATGTCATCAGGCAGGGTAAGCAGCACCCGCAGCACGGCCAAGGGATAGGACTCGCCACGCTTGCACTCGATGACATGCCCGCGCAGCCGAAGGATTCGACCCGCCAAAACCAAGCGGAACGCAGCGCGGGGATTCATCGCCCGAATCTCCGCCGTAGCTCTGCGCGAATGTTGCGCAACGCCCGCCAATCCGATGCCGTCGCGGAGACGATCACAGCCCCTCGTGGCGTCTCGATGAGCCAATGCCCGCCCGGCAACAGCCGGGCGCGTGCTGCGGGGAACTCCCGCAGCACCTGGCGCAGGGGTTTCTTCATGCCGCGCATCGCACTTCCTCACGCCCATCCACCTTGGCCTGCACCAAAGCGAGCGCAGCGGCAATCACCAGATCGGGCTTGCAGCCGCAGACGCACCGCAGGTCGTATCTCCCCTCGCAAAGCCTCACCTCCAGCGACGCAGAAGAGGCTCCCTGGTGCGCTGGGCACTTCATCAGCCAATGCCCGCTATCAATTGCCTCAGCCGCGTGCATCAAGGCCAGCAAGGAAAAACCATCGTCGTTCTTCATGATCATGTTGCAGATTTCCGCATTTCTGTATTTCCGTAATTCATCCAAGACAGGCAGGCCCGGCACGGCCGGGCCGCCCGGTCAAAGCGGCAAGTACCTGCACGCGCTCGCCCACGGCGAGCTGCACGCTGCGGCAAGGATGGTGTGGAGGTGTTTTTTCATGGACATGGATGTTCTTTCTTGAGGTTGTGCGGGGACAACACGTCCCCGCTGTTGCTATTCACGCGGGTGCGAAATTCAGAGCGGGGCGACGAGTTGCAGGCCGATAAAGCCGGACCCCGATTGGGTGTTCGGGACCGCCAGCAGATTGATCCCGAACCCCTGCGCCGTGCGCAGGCGCAGCACTGCGCCTGCGGCGAGCGGTGCGGTCGGCACCTCGGTGCGGCGATAGCCCGAGACCAGCCCGGCCGCAAGGCCCGCGCTGGCCGTCAGACCACAGGGCAAGCCCCAATGCCAATGCAGGGGTGTCCAGATGCCCAGCAGGTAGGCGGTTTCGCGGCGGTAGCTGTTCTTGTAAAACCCGCCCGCTGCATTCCAGTCAGGGCTGAACTTGACCTCGATGCCCAAGCCCGGGTTGTCCTGATTGAGCTGGCGGCGGGCCCAGGCTTCGGTGTGGACGCTCGTGACATTGATGTCGAGCGACCAGGGCGACGGCGGGGTGTCGGCGGCGTGGGCGGTGGCGAGGCTGACGGCCACCAGCAAGCCGGTGGTGAGGGTCTTGAGGGGGTGCATGCAAGTGCTCCGAAGAGTTGGTCTTGCATGTATTCACTCGGGTGCGAAATCGGCGCGGAGGGTGACCGGTGGGTAAGTGAGCAACCCCTTGGCTTGCGCGTCACTTGTCAACGGGCGGATTTACAGATTTCTGTGGTTGCCCTCACAAAACGAGCTTTCTCGGGGCCGGTTTTGAGCGGCAGGGGGCGTGCCAGGCTTGCCCTGGCGCGGCGCGTGCCAGAGCTTGGGCACCGGGAAAGTCGGGGCAACCTGCACAGGCCGCGCTTGCCCGCTCGGGGAGACTTGCAATCGGCTCACGCGGGGCAAAAAAACCCGGCACGAAGGCCGGGAAGCTGGTTGCCAGGACATACAAAATTCTGTATAGTTCGCGCATGGATGATCCCAAGCCAGTCGAATTCCTGGGCAGCTCTCTGGATGACCTTCGAGCCTTCCCGCTCGCGGCCAAGCGCGAGGCCGGTCATCAGCTCGATCTGGTGCAGAACGGCCAGGAACCGGACGACTGGAAGCCTATGAACACCGTGGGTCAAGGCGTGAAAGAAATTCGGATTCGGGATGCGGCCGGAGCGTTCCGGGTCATCTATGTAGCCAAGTTCGTCGATGCCGTCTATGTGCTTCACTGCTTCCAGAAGAAAACAGAGAAGACCGGCAAACCCGATTTTGACTTGGCCGCGAAGCGTTACCGCAACTTATTGAAGGAGCTAGAGCCATGAGCAAGCAACGATTTGCCAGCGTCTGGGATGCCATTGAGGACACCCCGGAAGAAGCGGAAAACATGAAGTTGCGTTCCGCCTTGATGATGGCACTGAAGAACCACCTTGCCCGCACCGAAATGAGCCAGGCGCAAGCAGCAACGCTATTGGGTGTGACTCAGCCGCGCATCTCTGACCTGATGCGCGGCAAGATCAACCTATTCGGCCTCGATGCGCTGGTGAACATGGCTACGGCTGCCGGGCTTCATATCGAAATGCGGGTCCTCGAAGCAGCATGACCCGGCCCTGCCCTGGTCAAGGCTCGCCGGTGGGCAGCTTGCTGTGGTAACGGTGAGGCTCACCACGCAGCGGCCAGTCCACCGAGGCTGAAAATTGCCTTTTGTGCGGCGTTGGCAAGAAACTCGATGTGATCAAACTCGTCGATATGGTCACATTCGAGGAGCCAAAACGCTGTCATGTGATATTCAGTCACCCAGAACTTCAGGTGTTGGGCACGCTCGGCCCTCATCTCTGTCGTGTCGTTGGCGAGCGTTGCACTCACCAAAACCTGGAGCACCGCGCCGTCCCCGGGGGCGACATCCACAGTTTCCTGGATGGATGCGGGGGCAACTCCGCATCCTGTATTCAGACAGGCGCGAAATTCAGCCGCCCATCTCCATCCCGCCACGCTTGCGACTGGGAGCGGCTGGCTTGGGCTGCGGAAGATTCACCTCGATTTCCAGACGTTCAGGTGCCCCCATCTGGGCGAGTAGTTCGCGACGGTACTGGTCGCGCACGCCGGGGATTTCCAGCAGCTCGCGGGCCTCGTTCCCTGCTTGCTTGGTCAATTCCTCGTGGCCGCTCATCCCGCGCTCGCGCAAGGTCGCAGCTTCATCCAGCAGTGCCTGGATGTGCCTGGCGTGGCCGTCTGCCACGCTGCCATGCAAGCCGGGGCTGCGCCCGGCGAGTTTCTGGCCTGCGCGCATGACGGCATGGATTTCCTGCAGGCTGAGGTCGCGCGACGGTTGCTGAACGGGCTTGCTCTGCTGCAACTCGGTAACGGCCTGGCGAGGCGAGCGAGCCGGTTGCCGCCCCGCCCGCTCTCCCCTGGCCTGCGCGCGCAGATCGGCAAGAGCCTTCTGTTGCAGTACCACACCCATGCCCCAGCCTGCCGCTTGCCGCAGGCGCGTGACTGCGGTACGCACGACGCCAGCCTTGCGCCATTCCAGATGTTGCTTCCCATCCAGCATGCCCTTGAGCTTGCCGCTGATCGTGGGCCTGCCTTGCAGCACGACGGTCGCGCCGAACTTGCCGGCGAGGCCCTTGCGGGGCACCACGGCGACGTGCTCGCCTGTCAGGGTGGTGAAGCGATTGCGGACCTTGGTTGACTTGTTGAGGTCATAGGCAAGGGTCCAGCTTCCCATCTTGAGGTAGGTGCGGCCCTTGCTGTCGCGATCGAAGCTGGCACGGCCTTGGCGCAGCGCCTCATCGATCTTCTCGCGGGTCGGCAGACGTGCGCCCATGCGGTGGCTGGTGAGTGCCTGGCGGGCGAGGTCGGCATCGTGCTGCACCGTGCGTGACACGGGCTGCAGGCGTGTGGCCGCAGGCTCTGCGGTCATAGCCTGCGCCACGTTCTGCGCGGCGAGCCTTGCGCCGGCGGCGGCCTTGGCCAAAAGACCGGGCTTCGGCGGTTCGTTCTTCAGGGTGTGATCCGCGGAAGTATCTTTCAGGCGCTCGCGGGCCATGAGTTTGTCCAGGTCTTCGATCTGCTCGCGCGTGCCGTGCAGATCGAATTTTTCCCGGTGCCGACTGGCCTGGACATAGCCCATGGCCATGTCGAGCATTTTTTCATCGACGAGCGCACGAGCGCGGTCCACGGTCACGCCTTGGGATTTGTGGGTCGTGTAGGCGTAGCCATGCTCGATGTGCGCATAGTCAGCCAAGTTGATCTCCACCACGCGCCCGTCGCCCATGCCCTTTTCATCGAGCGCGACGGTCATCTTGCCGTCCTCGATCTTCTGGATCGTCCCCGTCATGCCGTTATCGATGTGCAGGCGCTTATCGTTCTGGGTGAACATCGCGCGCTCACCCTGAGCCATGTGGCGCCAGTCGCCTGCAGCATTCTTGAAGGAAACATCGGGGCCAGTGATTTGACCTGTGGTGCGGGCCATGCCGCGGGCAAGCTGATTGACCTGGAAGGCTTCGCGCCGCGTGCCAGTCATGACGATCGCCGATTTGCCGGTGGCCAGGTCTGCGATGGTTTGCGCCGCTACTTCACGCCTCGCAGCTTCCGCGTCCTCGTGCGCGTGGATCATGTTCGCCTCGCGCATGGAATCGAGGGCTTGCGCGGTGCGGCCCTCCGCGAGGTCGGACACGATCCTGCGGTCCGCGGCGGACTGCTGCCGCTGGACGGTGTTGATCTGCGCCGCCCCGGCCTCGCTGATCATGGTGCGGAATGCGCCTCCGGCGTCGATCGGCTGCAGTTGTCGTGGATCGCCGATCAGCTTGAGTTGCGCTCCAGATTGCTCCACGGCCAACAGTAGGCGGGCCATTTTTCGCGAGCCGACCATGCCAGCCTCGTCCAAGACGATGATGGTGTTCTTGTCCAGCTTCTCCGCCTCGTTTTCCAGCTTCAGCAGCAGCCCATCGAGGGTCGAGGATTCCTTGATCCCCGCGCCATCAGCCAAGCCACGCGCGGCCTTGGCCGCGATCGCCGTGGCGATCACGCGCTTGCCTTGGGATTCCCACAGTTCACGAGCTGCGCCGACCATGCGGGACTTGCCCGCGCCAGCGACGCCCTGGACGGCGGCATAGCTTCTGGCGGTCAGGTGGCGGAAAGCATCCGCTTGTTCTGTGCTCAGTTTGTGGCGTTGGCTGAGTTCGGCAAGACGCTCGTCATCCTGCTCCAGGCGCACCGCCGAGAGTCTCTTCGCGGCGTCGCCCAGCCCGCGCTCAATTTCCAGCATCTCGCGGGAGGTCCAGCGAGGGTCGCCGGTTTTGGTGTCGATCAACTCGACCAGTTCGCCGGATTCGACCATCCGCTGGATGTGCGTTTCGGGGTTGGCGTCCTTGTCTTGGCTGTAGACAAATCCGGCGGCGCGGAGCTGGGTCGCGGTCAGGGTCGATGCCTGACCGAAGGCTTCAACGGTGAATTCCTGATCATTCCAGAGTTTCAATTCCTCCTGGCCGCTGCGGATCGCAGCCGGATCGAAGTCGTGGCGCCCGGCGGCTTCACGGGCGCGGCTGAAAATCTCGGCGCGGTCAACCTCGCCCTTAGCCTGCCGCGTGTCCATTTTGAAGGCGGCGCCCGCCTTGCTGTTTGGGTCGATTCCCATCTTGGACAGGTACTCGGCGATTTCCTGCGAGCGGCCGGATTGCTCGCGGGTCAAAGCATCAGGCACGCCCGTAATCCTGAAGGATGCCCGGTCGCGCTCGATGCTGTATCCCATCTCTCGCAGGGTTGAGGCAAGGTGGGCGCGGTAATAAGCGCCCAGCTCCATTTTGTGGCGCGAATCAAAATCCACGGTTTTGCCGTTCGCGGCAAGGTTGGGGGTGATCGCATGGGTGTGGAGCTGCGCATCGCCATTGCGCGATGTGCTGTGCTCGAACGTTGCCACAAGCAGCTCGCCATGGGGGATTTTCTCAATGCCCCCATGGCCTGCACGTTGCACAAACGCGCCGATTTTTTCGGCGTGCGCGATGGCGGCCTCGACGGCTTTTTGCTGCGCGGAGCTAATGGCCTGGCGTGTTGCTTGGTCGGCTGTTGCCCAGATGATGGAGACCGACTTCGGCGCAGAGAACGTGAGGTCATAGCCCGGCTTGTGCGCAGGCCCTGCATTGTGCGCAATGGGTTTGCCAGTGGCGGGGTCGAAGCCGGAAAACGCTTCGATCAATTGCCCCTTTTGGACTTGCTGGCCGTCCAGATTCAGAGCTTGGGCGAACTTGCCAACCCACTTGCCAGGCGGCTCACCGCCTGCGGTGTAATAGTCCTCACGGGCGAGGTCTTCGTAATACTGCGCGGCTCCGGCGGCGTCCGCCCCGGCGTCGATGCTGTGGAAGCTGAGCATGGCTTACTCCTGGCCGTCGGCGGTGAAACCGGTGGTCTGTGTTGCCGACTTCTGTGGCGCTTCCAGGATGGCACGCAGGCGCTCGGGCGTGAGGTTTTGCGAGCGAATCAATGCCAGCAAGGCGCGATCCTGCGCGTCCTTGTCGGCGCGTTGCAAAGCGGCGATGCGGGCGTCGATCTTGCGGATTTGCTCGGCGAGGCTGGAGCGCTTGGCCTGTAGTTTCTGAATTGCGGTGGCTTCGGTCATGGCTGATCCTTTCTGGACGATTCGCGAGGACGGCCCTCGCATGTGTATTCACACGGGTGCGAAATCTCAGACAGGGTTGGTCGGCCAGGATTCGGGAGGCATGCCCTTTGGCAGGCGTCCAAACTGGCGCATCGGCGTTGCCTGCGGCCACTGGCCGTAGGTCTTCCAATACGCACGGGCAACGTGCAAAAGTTGCTCTGCGTCCGAGCTTCCTGGTATGTCTTGGTCGAGCGGCAGATCAGCCAAGTAGCGGGCACGGAATTCGGAAAAACTCGGGATACGGACCTGCTCCCGCAGGTGCTCGATAAGGCTCAGAAAAGCCTCTTCCTGCTCGGCTAAACGAGATTCCAGCATGCCCACACGATCAACCAGTTCAGCGGTCTGCATGGCGGCGCGATCCATCGATTCGCTACCCGACCCGCCGGTCGATGGCGGCGGGTTTTGCGAGACATCACGGCCCAGCATGGCGATACGCCCATAGGCGCTTATGGTCATGCCAAGAGATTTGGCGATGCGCTCGATTTCCTGCTTTTCAACGGGTGACAGACGGATGCGGAATGGCATGGTTTTGCTCATGGCGGTGCTCCAAAATGCTGGACTACAGTGGAAAGCCTTGCGGCGTATGGGTTTGCAGACGATTTCGCAGAAATTTGGACTACACATGGACTACAGGCGGTAGTCCACGGCGAGCAAGCAACGACGCGGGTTTCGTGGTGTTTTGGTGTTGGCGCTTGCATCGCTAGGTGCGTCAGGTCTGTGATTAATTGCCTTTGCCGTTTGGTGGCTCATGCGAGGCTCAGAATCATGCTGATCGTCATGGCCCCGGCTGAAGCGAAAATCGCAAAATCCAGGGCTCGTGCTTGCGCTTTCGGCAGAACAATTCCGCTGCGCACGGCGACGAGGCCAAGGGCTGCGGCCATCGCTGCCGCAGCTCCGGCAAGGTGCCCTGCCGGGATCGCCTGGAGCATGCCGTAGGCCACAACGATGAGAGCCACCAGAACAGCCAACAGGCGGGCGCCCTCGCGGCCCTGGCCGTGCCCAGCAGCGAACAGTGCGGAGAGCGCGGCAAAGCCCGCGCCTGCGGCGATTGCCGCCTCGCGCTGGTCCGGTGCAATCTGCAAAACCGCCCATGCGGCGGCAGGCCACAGCAAGGCCGGCGCAGCCGATTTCAGAAACAGGCCCAGCAGGCGCAGGCTGGCACCGGCCCCGCCGGTGCTGCCACGACGCGCCCCCAGAAACAAGGGTGAGAGCAATTCGAGAACGGCCAAGGTGATGGCGACCGCCGCGGCAGCGGCGGGCGGCAGCACCAGGCCGAAATATTTGTAGGCCGCCGCACCGATCAGCAAGGCGAAAGCAAGCCTGAAAAATGCATGGAGAAAGGCGATCACGGGAACACTCCTTCATGGTCTTCGTCGACGGCGGCGTCATCCTCATCCACCTGCACTGATTCGCGCGGATGCGAAATTTCCGGCGCTGGCTCTGGCAGCGAAAATTGCGGACCATCGCGCCACGCTGCGGACTCAACGAACGCCTCGGCGATGGCAGGCGCCCTCGGGCCAAACGGCTGAATGGCCTTGCCCATCGTGTCCTCGATGTGCACCACGATTTCGATGCCTTCGCGCGTTTCCTGCAAGCCCAGCAAATCGGACGGATTGATCACCTGCTGGCGGTCGGGCATGGCCGACTTTCCAGGCAATGCGCCACCGTCCGCGGTGGATTGGTAGCGACGGATTTCGCGCTCGCCGATGCGCTTGGCCACCGCCTCGGCTGTCGTGTCAGAGACCCGGCAGTAAATCTTGGTGGACTGCATCGATAGGATGGGCGCGGCCTTTTCGCGACCGACCAGTGCGGTTAGTTGCGATTCATCCTGCAGGGCTTTCACGACCCGGACGCCGCGGCTTCGCCCAAGCTCTTCGATCTTCTGGATGTGGGGAAAGCTGTCCTTGCCCAACTGGGGAAACTCATCGAGGACGAACCACGTCCCGGATTCGTCCGGCGAGACTTCAGGCAGATCGGCGCTTGCAACGACGCTGGCTGCAAGCGCCAGGATCGATCCAAAGAGAGCTTCTGCGGCGGTCTGGTGGTTCGGGTTGTTGTTCAGGATCATCAGCGCCGGCCCATGACCTTGTAGCCAGGCACGGATGGAAAATCGCTCGCGGCTTGGGCTGTCCACTGCTGCCATTTGCGCAATCCAGCCTGTGCGTTGGGCAAGGGTGCTGAGGATGTTTTTTTCAGCCGGGCTGATGTCTCCGCCGGAGAAAAATGAGGGCATAGCGATGGGGACCTGCGGGTCCTTTGAAGCGGCCTTGTGCACCAGTTCCGCAGGATCGCCGATCAGCGCGCCATACAAATCACGCCACGTCCAGCCGAAGGGCAAGGACTGGACAAGCCCTGCGAACAGGCGCCGGGCGTTGTCATAGAAAAATCCGTTTTCCTTGGCGCCCTCGCCAACCACAATCCGGGCGAATTCTTGTGACCTGGCGAGGCTGTCCACGTCGGCGCTCGCATCCCAAATCACAGATCGGGAGTCCCAGGGGCCGAGCAGCGCAGCGCCGTTTTCAGTCCAGAGTTGGGCGGAGTAGTCACCTTTCGAATCATGGATGGCAACGCGATCACGACGAACGAGCGCTTGGGAGATAACAGAGGACAATGTGACCGTCTTCCCTGCGCCGGGCAAACCAACCAGGTAGATATGCCCGACTTCCCGTTTGCGAGCCAGCTCAACGCCACCGATGCGAAGACCTTGCACCTCTCCCCTGCCTTGCGCCGGGCTCATCAACTGGCGCTCGCGGGCCTGCAGGACACGGCGGGCGCGGGCTGGCTCCGGCAAGAATTCGACCCCGCGCAAGTGGTCGATGCTGCGCTGCGTAGCAGCGATCCAGGCCCCGACGAGTGCCCCTACGCCTGCGCTGGCCAGGCCGAAGCTCATGCGCAGCATGTCAGCAATTCCAGTTTGATGCAGACTCAGTGCAAGCCCAGAAAGGGCCGGGCTGGCGGCGGCGGTGCCGGCGATGGCGCCGGCCATCGCGCCGATGAGGATTTCTTCGGCTCGGACTTTAAGCAGTGGCTGCATGGTTGCCTCCGGTGACCGTCGATGTCTCAGCAGGCAGAACCTGCACCGCATCGCCGTGGACGGCGATGCGGACTTGCGAGTGGCCAGCACGGCGAGCGTCGAACAGCCGATCCACTACGCGCTTTTCAACGACGCGCAGCAGCTCGCGAATTCCGTACTGCTGCATGCGCTCGTGCATGGTCACGGCGTCGATCAATACGGCGGCGTCCACCTTCACCAGCTCGATTCCTGCTTCGTGGGCTAGGTGCTGAAGGGACTTCGCCACAATACGCACCATCGCAAGGCGGTCAAGGGGAGGAAAGGCATAGATTTCATCAATGCGGGCAAGCTGCTCGGGCCGGAATACGCTGGCCAGAGCGTCCTTCACCCCGATGCGGCGAACCGCAGGGTCCTGCTCGTTCTTGACCAGGTCGGCGATCTTCTGGTGTTCGGCGTTGCTGGTCAGGACGATGAGATGACCACTGGCATCCATCGTTTGCCCAGTGGACTGCTCGGTGATGCGACCTTCGTCAAAAAGTCCCATCAGCACCTTGTAGACATCTGGATGCGCTTTCTCGACCTCGTCGAACAAGATCAGGCCCGTGCGGTTACGCTGGATTCCACGGGTAAGCTGCCCGCCCTGCTCGCTCCCCACGTAGCCGGGAGGTGACCCGATCAGGCGCTGCGTGGACGATGACTCCACCATTTCGTTGCAATCGAACCGCAGCAACTTATCGACCCCGAAAATCAGGTCAGACAACGCTTTCGCCAGCTCGGTTTTGCCGGCGCCGGTTGCTCCGACGAACAGGACTACACCGAGGGGCTTGTGCTTGCGCTGCATTTCAATTCGGCGACTGATAAGGGCCACGACATCGCGCACGATGCCGTCCTGCCCGATGACAACTTCAGCCACCTCTTCCGAGGCGCCATCCACATCGAAGGGGTAAAGTGACTCAACCGCGTAGGCGGTCTGATGTTGCTGCTCCGACTCCCCATTGACGAAGGCTTGTAGCGCTTGGGGGTCGTTGACGAAATCGAAGATGCTGGGCATGAGGAGGCCTTTGAAAATGCGATGAAGAAGGATGGTGGCGGCCAAGCCGGCGAAGGCCCCGCCAAGAGCAAGCGCGAAGCGCTCCACGGCGATGCCATGGGTCAACTGGCAGAGGTTTTGCAGTGCGAGGGCTGTGCCCTCGCCTGCGACGAAAAACAGCCCAGTCAGCACGGCGGGTCGGCCCCAGAAGAATCTTTTGAGGGGCGATGGCCGGCGCCACTTTGTCCAGGCGATTCCTGCGCCTGCGGCGAGGAATCCGAGGGGCATGCCCTGAATGGCAAAGGCCAGGATGATCATGATCAGACCGACGACCGCCAGCGTCAGCCAGACCTTTGCGAGTTCAGCCATGGCTGGGCTCCTTCGGTACTGCTGGTGCGCTTGCTGGGGCTGTAGGGGACGAGGCTGGCCACAGGGGCACCAGGGCCGTCGGCACTGCCGCGGCCATAGGCTTTATGTACAGGTCTACCGTCGCCGCCTGGTCGGGCTTCTGTGTGGCCTTGCAGTCCACTTTGACGACGATTTGATGCAGCCCTGCGGCGAGGTTGACCGTGGCGCTGGACGCCTGCGGAGGAGATTTGTCAGGCCAATAGGGATTGAAGTCGCGGGCGGCTTGAAGAATGGTGTCGGCACGGCCATCGAGAGCTGCGCTCAGCGATGCGGTGGCTTTGCCTGCAAGCCGAGCTGCCAGCAGGTACTCGCCTGCCTGCGGGGCTTGAAAATACATGGAGTAGATCAGGCGGACCGGTGAGGTCGTGGTGATGAAAGGAGCCAGTTGGGTAGGGATGGCCGCGCCGATGCTGGCCGTTGCGCCCTGCTGGGTTGCGGTGCCGACCAGCGTTGGCGGCAAGATTGATTGCCCTTGGATGGGGAGACTGAATGCCTGAACCTGCCATGCGCCCGATTGCAAAGAGCCGTGCGAGGCTGGGAGGGCTGGCAGCATGGCGCTAGTCAGGGAGGTGGCAGCCAGGGCCTGAGAGGCCGCGGGAGGGGCCGCATTCACGTTGGCGGGGGTTGGCGTTGGGACAGGCTTGCCCGCTACCGCGGGGGCCGGGCCTACCGGCCCGGCCTGGGCTTGCAAGGGGGGTGGGTTGGTTTGAGGAGATGGGCTGTGGTGGGTGGCGCTGCTGGCCAGGCCGATCAGCATGGCCAGCAGCAGCAGAGAAAGGAAACCGGCGGCGCCCAGGACAAGGGGCAATGGGACGCCGAATCGATCGGCGAGCGCTTGCAATTGCGGGGGGATTTTCATGAAAGACTCCTTTTTGGGCGTGGGGCACTCCCCCACTGCCCATATTCAGCAGGGTGCGAAACCGATAACGAGGATCAGTGCAGGACTTTTCCGGTGGCGCCGGCATCAGGTTCATCGCCCTTGGTTTCTGGCGCAGGGGGCGACTGGTCTAGGAAATTGACAGGGGTTGGTATCGGGATATCCTTCGTTTCCGGGTGAGGAATACCAGATGCTTTTGGATTTTCATATTCGACCAGTTCTACTTTCTCGCCCTGCGTCGTGAAATTCCAACCCCGCCCATTCTTATCGCGGAAATTGATGTAGGCGTTGAACGAAATGGCATTCACGCCTTCTGGAAGTCGGCGGAACACGTCCCAGAGCGCCAACGCGATTTCCTCGTACGCCATCGCATTGGTTTGCGGGTCGCCGGATATTTTGACTCGCATGATTACCCCTTCAGTGTTGGTTGGACTGGCCCATGAAATGAAGACGCTCAAAGTCGAGTCGCTCTTGCACTCGGGAATATAAATTTAAGAATAGGGATGATTCTGCGGAATTCATTTGCACTTCGATCTTTTGACCTGTAGTGCGATCAATCATCGTTATCTTGTAATCCGCCGGGGAAATTGCATCAATCTCAAAGTGGCGGAATTCATTTTTATTCATAATCTTGTCCTTGGATGTTGAGCGCGTAACGTCAGCGCTCAACGATTCATCGATAGGCGTAATCAGCGATTCATCCAGCCTCGGGCGCAGAGCTTGGCGACTGCTGCTCGCCTAGCACGATCAATCCGCTCCTTTTTTGTAGGGTCTGGCAGTTCGGGGAATTTCGCAGGCTGATGCTCCGGGTGATACTTGGGCCTGCATAGCGCATAAAATGTTGGCCAATTCAATATCTGATTTTGGTCAAGGCTTCGTAAATTTCTAATTCCGGCCTCCACCTCTGCGTCAGTCAGCCCAGTTATCGCGATCTGCAATGCCCAAGCATCGACCCAGGCTCGCGCTGAATACTCATTTTTGGCCGCAGCAGCAACCGCAACGAAGAGCGGCGCGAGCTGAGAAAGCAGTCCCTCTGCGATAATTCCTGCCGCGTCGATCGCCGCACGTTCGAAATCTCCATTTCTGCGTTCCTCCGTGCCGAAATGAAATCGAACAGATGAAATCTTTTTCATTTTGATTCCTCACTATGACTTGAATTTGAGAAGAAAATATTTCTATTCGCCGGCGCGAACTTGGCCCAGGCGGGCGCATTTTCTTGAGCAGAACTCGAATTACTTGAATTCGACTTGCCATTCAGGATTCGAAGGACGGCGCTCGGGAAGGCTCGGCCTTGGCGCTCATGTGCCTGAGCGGAGCGCACGGCATCGAGCACGGTGGGCTCTGGGTACTCTCTGATCCTCGTCAGCGCCGCCTGGTCCCGGGGGTCGCCGGGCCGGTGCAAGATTCCATTCTGGTCAGGCTGAAGGCCACGGCCCCCGCGCGCTCTCTGAGCGGAGCGAAGAGAGTTTTCTTTTTCTTTTTCATGGGTCTCATCAGGTGAGAGGGCTGCCCTCTCACCTAGTGATAGGCCTGCCCTCTCATTCCGTGCCCTCTCATGGGGTGATAGGTCTGGCCTCTCATCAGGTGATGTGGCTTGTGCCAGACAGGTGAGTTCCCAGGTCACTGCGCGGCCGCCCCACTCAGCTCGGCGGATCAACCCACCGTGCTCCAGCTGTTTCAGAATGCGACGGGTTTGAACTTCGCTTAGGCCTGCGTGCTGCGCCAACTTGGCCAAGCTGGCGCAGCACGTCGAGGCTGCTTTTTCCCTGGTGTTCCATGCCAGAGCGAACATCACCAATCGAGGGGAGGCCTTTACTTGAAGCGAGGCCACAGCCTCCATCGCTGCGATGCTCATAGCTCTTCCTCGCAGAACAGGTCCTGCTGGCCCGCCGCCAGTTCTCGCCTCTGCCTGGCCCTGATCTGCTGGCCACGGCGCGGGGATAGCCCCAAGCTCCGCGCCAGCTCGGCGCCTGGGGCGTGCTGCAGGGAGTCCAGCAGCGCCGCCGACCCCGCGAGCGCGACCTCTGCCTGGGTGGACAACGAGGCCGCCTCAAGGGCTTCCAGCAAGGCCAGGGGGTCTTCCAAGCCGCCGACCAGTTCTGCTGGGTCAAGCTGGCATGACTGGGGAAGATGATCAGGCCAGCTTGACCCAAAGCTGCGAGCCGCGTTTCTAGCCCTGCTCCTCGCCTGTTTTTTAGTCAGACCGTCCCCCCAAGCTAGGAAGGCGCCCGCAGGGTCGATATATTTGCCAAGATACTTCCGTGCCTCTGGCGGCAAGGCTGCAGTCAGCACGGCGGGGTTCATTTGGACACCCCGCGGCTTGATACTTTGGTGGGGCGCCCAGGGAGACGCGGCTCGGAAGTCACTTCCGCGGCCGCGAGGGTTTCCTTGCCAAGGTTGTCCACCCAGCCTTGGATTTCAGCTGTTTTGTAGCGGAGCGCCTTGGGCGTTACCTTGACCGGAGTTGGCCAGCCGGCAGGTACTGGGCGCTGCCTATAGGTCCACTGCCTGATCAGGCTTTCCGAGAATCCAATGAAACCCGCTGTCTGCTTGATGTTGAGCAGCGCGGGAGGCCGCGAAAAACTTATTTGATTGTGTTGAGTGTGCATGCTGCACTCCGTCTGGAAGTGCAGCCCCTGAAATTTTCATCAGGAGGCGCCCGCGCGAGTCGCGGGGCTGCGATCAGCCCGCGCAGGCGCGGGTTGCTTGGGGCCTCTGCGCAATCAAGCGCGGGGCGAGGCAGAGGTGTGGGAGATGGTGGCTCTTCATCTGCTCAGCGGGCCGAGAAACGCGGCGCCGGTGATGATTTCTGGCGGCCTCAAACGCAACGACCGCCAGCAAGAACAAAAACTGGGCGAGCTTGGCCACCAAAAGCAGCCACTGAAAGTTGGGCGACGACGATCTCGTAACGCCTTGCGGCATCGTCCTTCCCTCGTTTGTGCTGCACAGCAACCCGGCTCGATCTAGATCCTCGTCGCGCACAACCGGACCGAATCGCCCTGAAGTTTTTTTAACCAGGGCCCGCGCCATCGCAACCCTGGTCTCAATTGGGAATACCCCATCAGTCCCCTTGCGCGAACTTTCGCAAGAGTCCCACATACTGATGGCTAAGCGCGTTTGCACTACATCCAGCCGCGCCCAGGCCCTATAGGGCGCTGAGCGGCGTTGACTGCGCGTGCTATTTTTTTCCATGCTGTTATTGCACCATATTCATGGCATATCGTCAACACATCGAAGTTTTTCTGTTATTGATTTCTATTTTTTGTCTAAAAATATGGATATCCGTGCGTTACAGCGGTACGCGCGCTCGTGGGACAACTACGGGACAAACATCAGTGATACGAATGTGGCACTCATGGGGCACACTTGGGACACTCGCCAGTTTTGGGACGCAAAAAAGCCCGCACGAGGCGGGCTGAAAATTTCATCTAACTTATTGATTTATTGGCGGAAGCGGTGAGATTCGAACTCACGGACCCTTTCGAGTCGCCGGTTTTCAAGACCGGTGCAATCGACCACTCTGCCACGCTTCCGAAGGAGCGCGATTGTAGGCGGGCTCCGAGATTGGCCTGCTTCAAACTGTTGAGTCGGGGATGCGCCCTGCATCGCGCGAGTTGCTTGCGGCTGATGGCAGAAACAGGGTCAAGACCTCGTTGAGCAGTTCCCATCCTCTCGGCGTGGCGGCAATGCGGTCGGGTGTTTCGTGCAGCAATCCGAGTCGCACGGCTTGCTGCAGCCCGGGGTAGAGGGTGGATAAGGGCAAGCCGGTGCGTCGGGTGTACAGCTCGGGATTGAAACCCTCGCGCAGGCGCAGGGCGTTCAGCAGGAATTCGAACGGGAGTTCACGTCGTGTCACATCGTGCTCGGCTTCCATGGCCGCGCCCGACAAGGCTTGCTGCATATAGCGCTCGGGCTGGCGCCAGCGGGTTTGGCGGACGATGCGGTGGGCGAAACTCAGCTTGGAATGCGCACCAGCGCCAAGCCCCAAGTAATCGCCAAACTCCCAGTAGTTGCGGTTGTGCCGGCTGGTGTGCCCGGGGCGCCCGTAGGCCGACACCTCGTAGCGCTCCAAACCCGCGCTCTGCGCCGCCTCGGCCACGGCCTGCTGCATGTCGGCAGCCAGGTCGGCGTCCGGCAACTGCTCGGGTGGACGCTTGGCAAACGGGGTTTGCGGCTCGAGCGTGAGTTGGTAGAGCGAGAGGTGAGGCGGCTTGTAGGCGAGCGCCTGCTGCACCTCGGCCACCGCCTGCTCCAGGCTTTGGCCGGGCAGCGCGAACATCAGGTCGATGTTGAAGGTGGGAACGACGCGGCTTGCCTCTTCGATGGCGGCCCGGGCTTGCGCGGCGTCGTGGACGCGGCCGAGGATGCGGAGTTTGGCTTCATCGAAGCTCTGCACGCCGATGGACAGGCGATTGACGCCCGCTTGGGCGTAGGCGGCGAAGCGGGCGCGCTCGAAGGTGCCGGGGTTGGCTTCGAGGGTGATTTCTGCATCGGGGGCCAAGGCGACGCGAGCCCGCACCTGGGCCAGCAGGGCATCGATGGCGTCGGGCGAGAACAGGCTGGGGGTGCCACCGCCGATGAAGATGCTCGCGATGCGACGCCCCCAGATGAATGGCAGCGCGACATCCAGGTCAGCCATCAAGGCCTGCACATAGCGCTGCTCGGGAATGGCCGATTCAGCTCCGCGCCATTCATGCGAGTTGAAGTCGCAGTAGGGGCATTTGCGCAGGCACCAGGGCAGGTGCACGTACAAGGCCAGCGGTGGAAGGGCCTGGAGTTGCAGGGTACCGGCACGCATGTAGTGCGGCAGGCGCGCGGCTGCGTCCTGCAATGGCAATTCGCCGACGGGCCTTGCATCATCCACCAGCGCACGCTCGGCTTGCGGGTGAATGGGAATGACTGGGCCGCTCATGGCTGGCCGCCGGGCGCCTGCTTGGTGCCAATACGCCAAAAGGCCTGCAGCAACTGCACGAGTTGCCGTGCGGCGCGGGCACGATGGCTGATGCTGTTCTTGTGTTCCGCCGGGATCTGGGCCAAGGTGAGGTTCACATCGGGCAGCAGGAACAAGGGGTCGTAGCCAAAGCCTCCCTCGCCTGCGGTTTCAAGCGCAATGCGGCCATGCAGCCAACCATGGGCGATGAGCGGCTCTGGGTCGCTCGCATGGCGCACGGCGGCAAACACGCAGATGAAGTGGGCGCGACGCTCGGTCACCGTGCCCAATTCCCGCAACAGCTTGCTGTTATTGGCTTGGTCCTGCGCGCTGCGGCTGCGTTGGCCGCTTTCAAGTTCGCCATCCACAGGAGAAAACGCCGTGCCGCCCCAAGTTTTCTCATCCCCCTCGGGGGAGCCTGATGCGAAGCGGCAGGTCTGGGGGCGATCTTCTTGCGCGAAGCGGGCGGAATGCACACCGGGGGCACCGGCGAGCGCCTGAACGCACAGCCCGGAATCATCGGCCAGCGCTGGAAGACCGGTCTGCGCCGAGGCATGCCGGGCCTTGGCCAAGGCGTTTTCGATGAAGGTGGCGTGGGGCTCGGGGCATTCGCTGACGTTCCAGTCCGCCTGCAAAGCCAGGTTCAGGTCCAGCCCCTGCAGCAACGCCTGGAATTCACGCCATTTGCCCGCGTTGCCAGTGGCCAGCACGAGGCATGGCCTGTCGCCTGCAACCACCTTCATGCCAAGCCGAGCGCCTGCCTCTGCAAGCCGATGAGGTGTCCGATGCCAAGCTGCGCCGCGTCCACCAGCGTATCGAGTTGGCCGCGCTGGAAAGGCTCGCCCTCGGCCGTGCCCTGCACTTCCACCAAGCCGCCGGAGGCGGTGCAGACCACGTTCATGTCGCAATCGCAGGTGGAGTCTTCGTCATAGGCGAGGTCGAGCAGGGTTTCGCCGCCGAGCAGGCCGACGGACACGGCTGCGACCAATTCGCGCATGGGATTGCGCTCGATCCTGCCCTGGCGCAGCAACCAGGAGCAGGCATCCCAGGCCGCCACGGCGGCACCGGTGATGGCGGCGGTGCGGGTGCCGCCATCGGCCTGCAGGACATCGCAGTCGAGCAGAATCTGGCGCTCGCCCAAGGCACCGAAGTCGAACACGCTGCGCAGGCTGCGGCCAATCAGGCGCTGGATCTCTTCCGTGCGCCCCTGTGGACGCCCGCGCTTGACCTCGCGGTCGCTACGCGTGTGGGTGGAGCGCGGCAGCATGCTGTATTCAGCCGTGACCCAGCCCTTGCCACTGTTGCGGCGATGTGGCGGAACGCGCTCTTCGACACTTGCCGTGCACAGCACCCGGGTGCGGCCGAACTCGACCAACACCGACCCCTCGGCATGGCAGGTGTACTGGCGGGTAAAGCGTACGGGACGCAAGGCGTTGGCTGCGCGAGCGTCGGAACGGGAATAGGACATGGAGTTTATTTTTTCGCCGCGGCGCGACGGATGGCTTCGTTGATTTCGGCGATGGAACGCTCGATGGCGGCATCGTCCAATTCGTCGATTTGCATATCGGGCAGGCCCGACTGGAAGGTGGAGGCGAACACGCCGGGCCGGATGCCTTCGGTGCTCACGCCCTGCGTGGTTTCGCGCTCGGCCTCGGCTTCCCACTCCATGGCCAAGGCGGTGACGTTGTCGGACTCGGCGGCATTTTGCCGCAGCGCCAACTCGACCATCTCAGGCACGGCATCCGACAACACACGATCACTCAGCAATCGCACGATGGTGGCCTCGGGCAACTGGCTCCACAAGCCGTCGGAGCACAGCATCACCATGTCGCCCGAACGCAGGGTCTGGGGCACGCCGATTTCGACGAAGGGCAGTTGCGGCGAACCCAGGCAGGTGTAAAGCACGTTGCGATTGACCGGAGCACCTTCCACGGTGGCATCGAGCACCTTGGTCTCGCGCACGGCGCGCAACATGCGTTGCTCGGCATGGGAGTGATCGCGCGTGCGCGTGAGCAGCGCACCGTTGCGCACGAAGTAGAGCCGTGAATCACCCACATGCGCCCACTGCGCCACGCCCGCTTGCAACACGCAAAGCACTACGGTGGTCCGCGGGTAATCGCTCAGACTGTGGGCTTTGGCGTAGCGTTGAATTTGTTCATGTGCGGCCAAAATCGCTCGGCGCAGGAAGGTGCGAACGTCGTCGAGCGCCGGCTTGGCCTCGCGCTGGAACATCGCCGCGATGGTCTGCAAGGCGAGTTGCGCCGCCATGTCGCCACGGGGGTGGCCGCCCATGCCGTCCGCCAGACCCAGCAACACGCTGTCGTGCGTGTAGCAATAACCCATGCGGTCTTCATTGGCCATGCGAGCACCGCGTCGGCTGACCTGATAGACAGAGAATTTCATGATTTGTCGCGCCCAGCCGGTGTCCGCTCACGCCCGCCCACCACCGGGCCCATGCGGGTTGCCCCACCCATGCGCGTGACCTGCTTGGCCTTGTCCACGCGAGCCTTGGTGTCGTGCACCAGTTCGTCAATTTGCATGCGCAGTTTTTCGCTGAGCGTGAGTTGGGTATAGCGCCGCGGATTCTCGGCGCCGAGTTCTTTTTGCAGGTTGAACACGCTTTGTGGCCGTGCCAGGGGGTCCAGCGACATGCACCATTCGACAATCTCGATCAGGTTGTCCGAATAGACGCCGCGCAGCTTCGAGAGCTGCATGGGCAGTCGGTCCTTCTCCAGGCGCTGCGTCGCTTCGTAAGGCGGGTAGCCGGTCATCGACGCATAGATGCAGGCGCCGACGGAATAAATATCGGTCCAGGGGCCGAAGGACGCATCCCGCTTGTACATCTCCGGGGCGGCGAAACCGGGCGTGTACATGGGCCGAAAGCGCTTGTCCTGCTGGCCCAGCACTTCACGAGCGGCGCCGAAATCGATGAGGATGGGCTTGTCGTCGTCGGTGATGAACAGGTTGGCCGGTTTGATGTCCAGGTGCAGCATCTTGTGCTGATGCACCACGCGCAAGCCCTGAAGGATTTCGTCGTACAGCGAGCGGATGGTCGACTCGCGGAAAATCTTCTTGCGTTTGAGTTCACGCGCGGTGATGACGAACTCCTGCAGCGACGAGCCCTCCAGGTAATTCATCACCATGTAAACGGTTTCGTTCTCGCGGAAAAAATTCAGCACCCCGACGACACTAGGGTGGGAAATTTGCGCGAGCGACCGCCCTTCCTCGAAAAAACTCTTGAGACCGAGCCGGTAAAGCGCCAGCTTCTCCGGGTGCGCAATGGGCACCATTTCGCCGGCTGCGCGCTCCACCAGGGATGCCGGCAGGTACTCCTTGATCGCCACGCGCTGGCCGTCGGGCGTGAGCGCGAGATAGACCACGCCGAAGCCGCCGCTGGCGAGCTTGCGCAAGATGCGGTAGCCGCCGACTTGGATATCGGGCTCGAGTGGTGCGGGTTTGGCTTTCGACATATGGCGTGAAAACGGCAGGAATGCCCGACTGGTGAATTCCCGGCTGGCGGCCCACACTGTGGAAAAATGCGGCGTCCAAACCAGGGAGCGCCGAGTGAAATTACTTTATAGCATGACCGGTTACGCTGAAGTCAGCGTGGCTGTCGCAGGCGCACAACCTCCACTTGCCGTTCGTCTGGAATTGCGCAGTGTGAACAGCCGGTTTCTCGATCTGATGTTCCGTCTGCCCGACGAATTGCGGGCCAGCGAAGCCTCGGTACGCGTGCTTTTGACCCAGCAACTGCGCCGCGGCAAGGTGGAATGCCGCATCAATCTGGACGAGGCACAGTCCGCACAAGCCCTACCCGATCTGCAACAGATCGAACCGTTGCTGCAGGCCGAAGCCGTTCTGCTCAAGCGCGCACCCCATTTGCGCAGCCTTTCCGTGGCCGATGTCTGGCGCCTGAGTGCTGCGCAACAGCTACAGCCGCATGCGGACCCCGCCATGCTGACTCAAGCCATGCAGCGCGCAGCCGAAGCGGCCCTGATCGCCCTGCAGGCAGCGCGCTCGGCCGAGGGTGAGCGTCTGCGGAGTTTTTTGCTGGACCGCTGCGCCCAACTGCAGCAGTGGGCGCTGGCGGCCGAGCAAGTGGCGCCGCAAGCCGTGGCCCGGCTGCAGGAGCGCTTCATGACCCGCTGGAACGAGGCGCTGCAGGCTCTGGGCGGCAGCCCTGATCCAGAGGCAGTACGAGATCGCCTGCTGCAGGAAACCACGGCATTCGCCCTTCGGGTCGACGTTGCCGAGGAAATCAGCCGTCTACAATCACATCTCGATGCCATTCGCAAGGTCCTCGACGAAGGTGGAGAAGTCGGCAAACGCCTGGACTTCCTGATCCAGGAATTGCACCGTGAAGCCAACACCCTGGGTTCAAAGTCGGCCGTGCTCGAACTCAGCGAGTTGGCGGTTCACATGAAGGTTTGCATCGAACAGATGCGCGAGCAGGTGCAAAACCTCGAATAGAGCACCGAGCACCCGGGTCCTTTTGCCACAACAACCCCCTAGCCAAGATCCCCACGCATGGACTTCCCGGGCAATTTGTTCGTCGTCGCAGCCCCCAGTGGCGCCGGAAAATCCAGCCTGGTGCAAAAACTGCTGTCGAAGGACAAGGGGATCCAGTTGTCCATTTCCTACACCACGCGCGCTCCGCGTGGCCAGGAACTGGATGGTCGGGAATACGTCTTTGTCGATCGCGCTGAATTTCAGCGCCGTATCGACGCCGGGGACTTTCTCGAATGGGCCGAAGTGCATGGCAACCTCTATGGCACGTCGCGGCATTGGCTGCGGCAGCGCATGGCCCAAGGCGTGGATGTGATGCTGGAAATCGACTGGCAAGGCGCCGAGCAGGTCAAGCGCCAGTTCAGCAATGCGGTGAGCGTCTATCTGCTGCCGCCTTCGTTCGAGGAACTGGAAGCACGCTTGCAGCGGCGCGGCGAGGACGCTGCCGATGTCATTGCCCGCCGGCTGCGCGATGCGCGGCTGGAAACGCCGCACGCCAGCACCTTCGACTTTATAATTGTGAATCACGACTTTGCTCATGCGCTACGTGATTTGCAGTCCATCGTTGCCGCACAGCGCTTGCGGTACTCGGCCCAGCGCCGCGCGCATCCCGAAGTGTTCAAGGCACTCGGCATACTCTGAGCACCTCGCTCCCAACCTCACTGGAAAGACAATGGCCCGTATCACCGTTGAAGATTGCCTGGAAAAAATCCCCAATCGCTTCCAGCTCGTTCTGGCCGCGACCTACCGCGCGCGCATGCTGGCCCAGGGCCACACGCCCAAGATCGAAACCCGCGACAAGCCCGTCGTCACGGCTCTGCGCGAAATCGCCGCGGGTCAGGTCGGCATTGAAATGCTCAAGCGCGTTCCTGCCTGACCGCCGCCTCAACCTGCCGGGTGTGCGGTGCCCTTGATGAGCCCTCGTCATGCAAAGCCGCCCGCCCGCAACAAGCAGTTCGCCTGCCCCCCGTCATCGCCCAGTCGTCCGGCGTAAGGCGGTGGTGGTTCCCAATTCCACGGGGGTGGAGAATGCAGGCGGCGCGACCGAAGGCGTTTCCGCCGACAAACCCCTGGCCGTGAGCCTGGCGGGCTTGCTGGAGAAGCTGGGAAGCTACCTGCCGGAAGCCGATCTTCAGCAAATTCGGTCTGCCTACCGGTTTGCCGATGCGGCGCATCTCGGGCAATACCGCGCCAGTGGCGAACCGTACATTTCCCACCCGGTCGCCGTTGCCGAGATCTGCGCCGAATGGAAGCTCGACACCCAGGCCCTGATGGCCGCCCTGCTGCATGACACGGCGGAGGACAAGGGCATTACCCAGGGGGAGTTGATCGAGCACTTCGGCCCCACCGTGGCGGTGCTGGTGGATGGCTTGACCAAGCTGGACAAGATTCAGTTCTCCAACCGTGAGGAGAACCAGGCTGAGAGCTTTCGCAAGATGCTGCTGGCCATGGCGCGCGACATCCGCGTCATCCTGATCAAACTCGCCGACCGTCTCCACAATATGCGCACCCTCGGTGCGATGGCGCCAGACAAACGCCGACGCATTGCCACCGAGACCATGGATATCTACGCGCCGATCGCGTATCGGCTCGGGCTGAATCAGGTGTACCGGGAATTGCAAGACCTGGGCTTTCTGCATGGCCACCCCATGCGCTACGCCGTGCTCATTCAAGCGCTGAAGGTTGCGCGTGGCAACCGCCGCGATCTGGTGGACAAGATTCTGGCCGCGACCACCAAGTCGTTTGCAGACGCCGGCATCGCCGTGCAGTTGCACGGCCGGGAAAAAACACTCTACTCCATCTACCGCAAGATGCAGCGCAAGCACAGGTCGTTCGCGCATGTGCAAGACATCTTCGGCTTTCGCGTCATTGTGTCCGACGTGCTGGACTGCTATCGAGCCCTGGGAGTGCTGCATGCGCAGTACAAGCCCATGCCAGGCAAGTTCGAGGACTTCATCGCCATTCCCAAGCTCAATGGCTACCAGTCCCTGCACACCACGCTGATCGGCCCGACCGGGGCACCGGTGGAGTTTCAAATTCGCACCGAGGCCATGCACCGGGTGGCCGAGAGCGGTGTGGCAGCGCACTGGCTGTACAAGACCGGCAATGGCGCGGAAGCCATCGCCCAGGTCAGTACCGCGGCATGGCTGCAATCGCTGCTCGACATCCAGAACGAGAACCGGGACGCGGCGGAATTCATCGAAACCGTGAAAGTGGATCTGGCACCGGATGCGGTGTATGTGTTCACGCCCAAATCGCGCATCCTGGCTCTTCCCCGTGGTGCCACGCCGGTGGATTTTTCCTATGCCGTGCATACCGACCTCGGCAACCAGACCGTGGCCGCCAAGGTCAACGGCGAACTGGTGCCGTTGCGTACCGAACTGCACAGCGGCGATGTGGTGGAAATCGTCACCGCCCCGCACTCCCGCCCCAACCCCAACTGGCTGAGCTTTGTGCGCACCGGACGCGCGCGTTCGAAGATTCGCCATGAACTCAAGGTTTCGCAGCAGGCCGAATCGCAAGATCTGGGCAAACGGCTTCTCGGCCGCGCCATGGTCCAGGAAGGTCGGAATCTGGACGATCTGACGAGCGGGGACTGGAGCCGGCTGCTGCACTGGAGCGGCAGCAAGAGCCAGGAGGAGTTGTTCAGCGACATTGGACTGGGCAAACGCGTTGCTGAAATCGTCGCCAAGCGCGCCTGCATGCAAGGTGGCCATGGCCAAGCCAAACCGAAACATATGCCGGATCAGGCTGAAACTGCCTCGTCCCCGAATGCCGGGGAAATCGCTGCACCCCCGACACCCAACATCGCGGAAAATACCCCCCGCACGGCGCTGCAACTCGACGGCAGTGAAGGCACATCGGTGCATTACGCCGATTGCTGCCACCCCATTCCGGGTGACGCGGTGCTTGGCTATCTCGGCAAAGGCGAGGGCCTGACGGTCCACCAACAGGACTGCCCGCAGGCGCGGCGCCTGTTCCAGAAGCACCCGCGAAGCTGGATCGACCTGAGTTGGTCGCCCGCCGTCGCCGGTCTGTATCAGGTCGGCATGGCGGTCATCGTCAACAACGGCAAGGGAGTGCTGGCCAAACTGGCGGCCGCCATCAGCGAGCACGACGCCGACATCATCCATGTGACGATGGACGACGACTCGGGTCAGCCCACGATCGAACTGCGCTTCATTCTTGCCGTACGCGACCGCAAACATCTGGCCGACATTTTGCGGGCCGTGCGCACGCACAAGTTCGTGGTCAGGGCGGGGCGCGGCAAACCTCGCCAAAATGGCTAGGGCTCTGGGCCTTCATCGAAGCCTGCGTGCTCAAACCCCTGGTTCTGGGTAAGTCACTTCGAGAATTTCAAGCTGCAGCAGACCTCCGGGTGTGGGCAGGCTGACGACGTCGCCCTCGCGCGACTTGAGCAAAGCGCGCGCCACCGGGGAGATCCAGCTGATGCGGCCACGCTCCAGGTCCACTTCGTCCGCACCGACGATCGTGACCGAACGCTCGACACCCTGATTTTCCGCATAGCGCACCGTGGCACCGAAAAAGATCTGGTCGTTGCCGTGCTGGCCCGATGGGTCCACCACTTCGGCCGAATCGAGACGCTTGGTCAAGAAGCGAATGCGCCGGTCGATCTCACGCAGCCGTTTTTTCCCGTAGATGTAGTCGCCGTTCTCGGAGCGATCGCCGTTGGAAGCTGCCCAGGACACGATCTCGACGACTTTGGGTCGATCGCGTTCGATCAAGTCCTTGATCTCTTCGCGCAGCCGGCTGAAGCCGGCAGGGGTGATGTAATTTTTGCTTCCCGCCGGCAAGTCGGGCAAGCGCACCTCGTCATCGTCGTCCTGCTCGGGCGATGTGTCCTCGCGGGTGAAAGCCTTGTTCATCTCGTCGAACCCCAGGGATGGCCCAGGCAAAGCTGGCCCCAACAAAAAACGCCCGTCAAGGGCGTTTCAAATCTGACGCTGCCACGCGGAATGCAGGCCGGCTGGCCGGCTGCATTCCGCAGGAACTTCACTTCACGGATTCGACAGCAACAACCTTCTTCACACCGTTATCGAAAGTCGACAGGGTGATGGTGGGCTGAGCCAGATTACCGTCAGCCATGAAATGGATGTCTTTCTTGGTCACGCCGTTGTAGTCGATCTTCCGAATGAACGGCAGGTACTTCGCCGGCTCGACCGACTTGGCCTTTTCCATGGCCGTGGCTAGCACCATGGTGGCGTCGTAGGAATACGGCGAGTAGATCTGGAAGGCACTGGCGCCGAACTCGGCGTCATAGCGCTTCTTCCAGGCATCGCCACCTGGCATTTGCGAGAGCGGTGAACCGCCTTCGGCACAAACCGTCACGTCGGCTGCTTTGCCGGCCAGCTTGGCCAACTCAGGCGCACAGATGCCGTCGCCACCCATGAACTTGGCCTTGATGCCAAGTTGTTCCATCTGGCGCAGCATCGGGCCAGCCTGGGTGTACATGCCGCCATAGAAAATCACGTCGGGATTGGCCGCCTTGATCTTGGTCAGAATGGCGGAGAAGTCGGTGGCCTTGTCGTTGGTGTATTCACGATCCAGCACTTTCATGCCATCTTTCTGCGCCGTTTTGGCGAACACGTCCGCCACGCCCTGGCCATAAGCCGTTCGGTCGTCGATCACGGCAACGGTCTTGGCCTTCATCTGGTTTTTGGCATAGTTCGCCAGGCCAGCACCCAGGGCATTGTCATTGGCGATGATGCGGAAGAAGGTCTTGAAGCCTTGCTCGGCAATCTTCGGATCGGTCGACGACGGGGTGATGTTGGGGATGCCGGCATTGTTGTAGATGCGCGAGGCGGGGTAGGTGCAGCCGGAATTCAGGTGACCCACGACGCCATTGACCTTCTCGTCAACAAACTTTTGCGCCACCGAGGTGGCTTGTTTCGGATCGGCCTGATCGTCTTGCGCGTCGATTTTCCAGATCACCTTCTTGCCGCCGATCGAGATGTTTTTCTTGTTCAGATCGTTGATGGCCATGCGAACACCATTGGTGTTGTCCTGCCCATAGGCGGCCTGCGGGCCGGACATCGGCGCTGCACTGCCAATGATCACGGTCACATCATCGGCCGCATAAGCGGTGCCAATAGCCAGGGACAAGCCCAAAAGGGCATATTTCAGTTTCATGAATGAGCCTCCAGAAGGATATAAAAGTTGCTGTCAGTCAGGTGATTCCCAACGGAGCGATACATTAGCTGAAACATGCTGAAATGAACAGCATGGTTTTCGACGCTGATTCAGCCTTGTTGCATTCAGGACAACGGGGCCGCATCGCCCCAATACTGGTGCCAGCCTGGGCATCTGCCACCCTCGTAGCGTTGGAACGCGGCATCCGGCGGTGTTTCGGGGCGTGCCTGCTGCAGGGGCCCGTGCGATGGTTGTTGCACCGCAAGGCGTCAAGCCGTGTTACACCATTTGCCGTTGAACACGAACTTTTTACGCCAGACGCCTGAAATTGGCCTGATCACCGACCTGGGTGAGCATGCTCCTCCAAGCGTCTATCCCCCATGGAAAACGTGCGGCCGCCCGAAATTTGTATTGGGATGCGGCGGCTGCACGAAGCGGCCTGGGGGCGCTCTCAGGTGCCCAATCCTTCGGCCAGAACTCGAGCCATGGTGTCCTGGGCGATGTCTTCGACCCAGGGACGCAACTCCAGGGCGAGTTCCCGCGCCAGCGAACTCAACCTGACATCGAGCAAGGCATGGATCTGGAGTTCCAACTCACGATTCAGGCGCTGGGCCAGATCAACCCGCAGCCACTCTTGCAGCCGGGGCAGGGCCGCGTCCAATTGCGCCTGAACAAGCTCGGCAGCGGCCTCTGCCGACAAAAGGCCTTGCAACTCGCCCAAGCCTGCATCTTGCGCGAAGAGCGCGGCCGCGGGAGCCGAAGCAGGGGCTGGCTGCCAGGAGGCCTCGCCTGAGATGGCGAGCGGTGCAATGGAAGGTGCCGTGGGAGCTGCAGGCGGCATGGACTGCTGCGGGGCTGGCCCCACATCATCAGGCCAACCGTCGATGACCTCGGTCAAAACAGGCAGCCGGTCGGCCGCGGTCGGCATCATGAGGTGATCTCCAGTGTGGTGGGTTCGCACCCAGCTTGGCGGTAGGCCCGAAACCGCTGGCGCCCAGCCTGTTTCGCCTCGGCTGAGATGCCGACGATCTCGATGACGCGCGGCAGTGCCTCCCAGCCGGTCATCGCGGCCGGGGCGAGATTGACCAGGCAATCGCGCCCGCCGAACGCTGTCAGGTCGAGCGCATCGGTCAGCACAATGGGAGTCCGTGTGGCGAGCGCATCGGTGTCGCGGCAATGCGGCAGGAAATCGAGCTGCGAAAACGTCCACAGACGCGCATCGAGGTCGGCCATGGATGCGGGTGCGACGCGAACCACCAGGGTCGCGCCCTTGGCCGCTGCGGTGCGCAATAGGCCGCAGGCATAAGCCAGCGGATCTGTTGCGCCAATGCGGAACTCGACAGCGCTCATGCCCTCACGCCTTCGGGGCGCTGCCGGCGCAATTCAACAGGTAGCTCACCAGCAAAGGCACGGGGCGCCCGGTCGCACCCTTGGCGGCGCCGCTTTTCCAGGCGGTGCCGGCAATGTCCAGGTGGGCCCAGCGATAGGCCTTGGTGAAGCGCTGCAAAAAACACGCGGCGGTGACGCTGCCTGCGGCCCGGCCGGCGATGTTGGCGACATCGGCGTAGTGGGTCTTGAGGCCTTCGGCGTAGTCGTCCGACAGCGGCATGCGCCAGCAACTGTCCTGCGCCTGCCGCCCGGCTTCCAGCAAGGCGTCGGCCAGGGCATCGTCCGGGCTGAACAAGCCGCTGTTGACATGGCCAAGCGCGATGACGCAGGCCCCGGTGAGGGTGGCGATGTCGACCACGCTGGCCGGCTTGAAACGCTCGGCGTAAGTCAGCGCATCGCACAGGATGAGCCGGCCTTCGGCGTCGGTATTGAGGATCTCGATCGTTTGGCCCGACATGCTGGTGACCACGTCCCCCGGCTTGATGGCACTCCCGCTGGGCATGTTCTCGGTCGCCGGAATCAGGCCCACCAGATTGATCCGGGGCTTGATGCGGGCGATGGCCTCGAACGCGCCCAGCACCGAGGCGGCACCCGACATGTCGTACTTCATCTCATCCATCTCGGCGGCGGGTTTGATCGAAATGCCACCCGTGTCGAAGGTCACGCCCTTGCCCACCAGCACATGCGGCGCATCTTTCTTGCCGGCGCCGTCATAACGCAGCACGATGAAGCGCGGCGCTTGCTCGGAGCCCTGCGCCACGGCCAGGAAAGAGCCCATGTTCAGGCGCTCGATCTCGCCGCGGCCGAGCACCTCGACCTTGATGCCGTGCCGCTTGCCAAGGTCCTGCGCCACTCTGCCCAGGTGCGTCGGCGTGCAGTGGTTGGCCGGCAGATTGGCCAGATTGCGCGTGAGATCGACCCCGGCCTGAATGTCTTCGGCGCGCGCGAGCTGCGCCTTGAGGACTGCAGCCTGGCGCGGGTGGCGCGACAGCACATGCACTGCGTCCACTTTGTAGGCCTTGTCGGCCTCGACCTTGCGCGTGGCGGTGTAGCGGTAAGCAGCTTCGCCAAAGGCACGGGGGGCAAACTCGGCCAGGAAGGACTCGCCATCGGCGGCGAGCAGATGCACTTGCCTGGCGGCCAGCGGCTTCAAGGCCGCGGCGGCGGCCTGCAAGGCCTTGAGCCAGCCGGCACTGGATGCCGGTGCGGCGCCCAGGCCCACCAGAATGAGGCGGCGCGCGGCCAGACTGGCGGGGCGGCTGCGGATATAGGTCGTGCCCAAGGCACCGGAAAAGTCGCCATCCTGGACGGCTTCGGCGGCGAACGGGTCCACAACATCAGCCTCGACGAGGCCACAGGACGTGCCGGGCTGGTGCAGAAAAACGATGAGCGCGTCCGTCTGCAGGCTGGACAATGATTTAAGGGGGGCTATGCTAAATTTCATGAGGGCTCCTGGCGATGTTTCATTATTCCATCGGACCCGCCCCCGCGCTCTGCCGCCCGCGCGATTTCCCGCAGCGCAACCCACGCTCCCAAGCCTGTCGCCGCCTCTGCAATGTTGTTGGACACCTCCTTGCGCCGTGAAATGGCCCGCAATTTTGGCGGCAGTTTCACCGTGCTGTTTTCGGTGGTGATCACCATCATGCTCATCCGCATTCTGGGGCAGGCCTCGGAAGGGCAAGCCAATCCGCAAGACCTTTTCCTGCTCATCGGCCTGGCCTCGCTCACTTATCTGCAATTCATTCTCGGCCTGGCCCTGTTCATCGCCGTACTGATGAGCTTCTCACGCATGCACCGCGACTCGGAAATCGTCATCTGGGCCGGAGCCGGTGTCACGCCGCTGCAGTACTTCCGCATCGTGCTGCGTTTTGCCGCACCCGTGGTGCTGGCCATTGCCGCGCTCACGCTCCTGGCCTGGCCCTGGGCCAATCAACAGAACGCGGCCCTGCGCGAGCGCTTCGAGCAGCGCTCGGACCTGTCGCGCGTCGCGCCTGGCCAGTTCCGGGAATCGTCCTCCGGGCAGCGGGTTTTTTTCATCGGCAAGGGTGCCCAGGCCAAGGGGTTGGCACGCGACATCTTCATCCGTGACCAGAGCAGCGGCCAAGACGTCATCACCCTGGCCCAGTCGGCCACGCTGCAAAACCTCGACGGCTCGCGCTACTTGATGCTCTCGAATGGCCACCGCTACAGCCACACGGCGGGCGAGGCCAACTACCAGGTCACGGGTTTTGCGCAAATGGGCATCCGGCTCTCGGCGCTCAGCACCCCCGCTCCAGCGGCTGGGTTGTCGGAAGCGGCGCGTCTGGCCAACACTCCGAGCCGTGAAATTTCCACGCCCATGCTCGCCATGTCCCATCTCCCCGCCTGGTTGGGCGAGTTGTCGTGGCGCCTCGGCGTACCGCTCTCGTCCATCCTGCTGGCGCTCATGGCGGTGCCGCTGGCCGCCACCAACCCGCGTGCCGGGCGTGCGCTACAGCTCATCGTCGCGGTGCTGATCTATCTTGCCTATATCAACTTTCTCAATGCCGCGCAGGGCTGGATCGACCAGCGCAAACTGAGCCTGGCCTCGGCGCTGCTGCTGATTCACGGCAGTGCGGCGGTGCTGCTGTTCGTGCTGGCATTGCGCAAGGGCTTGCTGCCCTGGCGGCGCAGCCGGGGCAGCAACCTGGTTGCCGGTGGCCTGCAAGGGCCGCTGGCCCACTGAGCGTCTGATCTCGCTCAAACCCTGAACCCATGCGCACGCTGCGTCGCTACCTGTTCCTGCAGATTGCTGCCGCCAGCGGCCTCGTGCTGCTGGTGTTTCTCGGCCTGCTGTTTATCCTGGACGCGATCAACGAACTCAGCAACAGCAACGCTTCCGCAACGTCCTTCGCGCATACCTTGCTGCTGGTGTCGCTGCAAATGCCGAGTCGTGCTTACCTGATCCTGCCGATCGCGGCCTTGACCGGAACGGTCTACGTGCTGGCCAGCCTTGCAGCCTCGAGCGAATTCACCGTCATGCGCATGTCGGGCTTGAGTCCCCTGCGCGCTTTGCAGCAGCTCTTGGGCATGGGGCTGCTGTTCTCGGTGTTGATTTTTTCCCTGGGAGAGTTCGCCGTGCCGTTGGCCGAGCGCGCGTCCGCAACCCTGCAAGCCAAGTCCGAAGGCGGGCAATTTGGCGGCACTTCGCTGAGTTCCGGTTTGTGGCTACGCAACCGCCAAAGCGGACAGGACGACCAGATGATCAATATCCGCAGCGTGTCCGCCAGCGGCGAGCTCCATGACGTGCACATCTACGTACTCGACGGTGCGACGCAACTGGTGCAAACCATCGACGCCGCCAGCGCGGTCTACCAGAACAGCGGCACCTGGCTGTTGCGTCAGGTGACCTCCATCCGTCTGCCAGGTCAGGCCGGGCAGACGATACAGATCAAGCAGCTGGCCGATCTGCCCTGGCAGACCTCGGTCTCTCCCAGCGTGCTGAATGTTCTGCTGTTGAGCCCGGACCATATGTCCGTGGTCGATTTGTGGCGCTACGTCAACCATCTCCGGGCCAATGGTCAGGCGGTGCAGCGCGACGAAATCGCGCTGTGGCGCAAGCTGCTCTATCCCTTCAGCGCGGTGGTGATGATGTTGCTGGCGCTGCCCTTCGCTTATCTTCATGCCCGCTCCGGGCAGATCAGTTGGAAGGTGTTCGGCGGCATCATGCTGGGCATCAGCTTCATCCTGATGAACACGCTCACATCGCGCCTGGGCCTGCTGGCCAGCTGGCCCACCTGGCTGGCCGCCGCCCTGCCCTACATGCTCTACGGCAGCGCGGCCTTGGGCTATTTCCTCTGGCGGGTTCAATACCGCTGAACCACGCCCGCACTGCTCCACAACCCGCGCGCCACAGGCCAAGCCGCCATGAATCTGCACCAGTTCCGCTTCCTGCAAGAGGCCGTACGCCGCAACTTCAACCTGAGCGAAACCGCGCGCGCGCTGTTCACCTCGCAGCCCGGCGTGTCCAAAGCCATCATCGAGCTGGAAGACGAGCTGGGGGTGGAAATCTTCAGCCGCCACGGCAAGCGCATTCGCAAGCTCACGGCGCCCGGCGAGGAGGTGCTGCGCAGCGTGGAGGTGATTTTGCGCGAGGTGAACAATCTCAAGCGCATCGGCCAGAACTACGCGGCGCAGGACAGCGGCCAGCTCACCATCGCCGCCACCCACACGCAGGCGCGTTATCGCCTGCCGCAGGTCATCGCTGAATTCCGTCGGCGTTTTCCACGCGTGCAGGTGCACCTGATCCAGGGCAATCCCGACCAGGTTGCGCACGCCGTGCTGGAGGAGCGTGCCGATCTCGGCGTGGCCACCGAGAGCCTGGCCGACCATCCCGAACTCATCACCCTGCCTTGCTACGAATGGCAGCATCTGGTGGTGACGCCGCTCAACCACCCGCTCAACGATGTGGCCGAGCTGTCGCTGGCCGAGCTGGCGCGTCATCCCCTCGTCACCTACGACCCGGCCTTCACCGGGCGCCGCCGCATCGACCAGGCTTTCGCCCAGCAGGGCCTGCAACCGCAGATCATGATGGAAGCCATCGACTCCGACGTGCTCAAGACCTATGTCGAACTGGAGCTCGGCGTCGGGCTGATCGCCGAGATGGCCATCAACCCCGAGCGCGACACCTTGCTGCGCTCCCGTCCCGTGGGGCATTTGTTCGGCCAGAATCTCACGCGCGTGGCCTTCAAGCGTGGCGTCTACCAGCGCGGTTTTGTCTATGTGCTGACCGAACTGCTGTCGCAGCGCTTGTCGCGCAAACTGGTCGAGCAGGTACTGCGCGGCCAGAGCGACGAGAATTTTTCCATTTGAACTTTTCACACCCGCCTGCCATGTCCGCCCTTCTCCAGCCCAGGCCCACGTTCGGTCGCAGCCCCGCTTTACGCAGCCGTCTGCCCAGCGTGGGCACCACCATCTTCACCGTGATGTCGGCACTGGCGCAGCAGCACGGTGCCATCAACCTCGGTCAAGGCTTCCCGGACTTCGACCCCGACCCGGCTTTGCTCGACGCCGTGAACGCGGCCATGCGCGCCGGCCACAACCAGTATCCGCCCATGGCCGGCATACCCCAGTTGCGCGAGGCGCTGGCGGCGAAAATGGCCGATTTGCACGGCGCAAGCTACGACCCCGGGGAGGAGATCACCATCACCGCCGGTGCCACGCAGGCGCTGCTCACGGCCATCCTGGCGGTGGTGCATCCGGGTGACGAGGTCATCGTGCTCACCCCGGCTTACGACAGCTATGCGCCTGCCATCGAACTGGCGGGCGGCAGCCCGCGTTTCGTGGCGCTGGATGCCGCGTACCGCCCCGACTTCGACGCCATTGCCGCCGCCATCACGCCGCGCACCCGGGCGCTGCTGGTGAATTCGCCGCACAACCCCAGCGGCCGCGTCTGGACCCCGGGCGACATGCATCGCCTACGCGACTTGCTGGCTCCAACCGACATCGTGTTGATTGCCGACGAGGTCTACGAGCACATGGTGTTCGATGGCCAGCGGCACCACAGCGTGGCCGCCGATCCGGTGCTGGCTGCGCGCAGCTTCGTGGTGTCGAGCTTCGGCAAGACCTACCACGTCACCGGCTGGAAGGTGGGCATGGTGGCGGCGCCGCGCGAGCTGATGCGCGAGTTCCGCAAGGTGCACCAGTTCAATGTGTTCACGGTCAACACGCCCATGCAGCATGCGCTGGCCCAGCACTTGCGCGCCCGGCCCGAAGCCCATCAGCAACTGCCCGCGTTCTACCAGGCCAAGCGCGACCGCTTTCGCCAGGGACTTGCCGCCACCAAATTGCGCCTGTTGCCTTGCGAAGGCACGTATTTCCAATGCGCCGACTATTCGGCACTGAGCGCTATGCCCGAGGCGGAATTTTGCGAATGGCTGACGCGTGACGTGGGCGTCGCCGCCATTCCGCTGTCGGCCTTCCACCCACAGCCGGTGGAGCGGCAGACCGTGCGGTTTTGTTTCGCCAAACGCGAGGCCACGCTCGACGCGGCGCTGGAGCGCCTGGCCAAGCTGTAGTGGCCTCGGTGTCGCTGCGGGGGTTGGGAACTGGCGGCTGATCCGCCTCAACGCCTGGCGTGTTGGAGGGGCCTGCAGCCTGCGCCGCATCGGCGCGCGCCGGGCTTGTCGGCGCCACATCCCTTGGCGGCACATCCGCTTGCGCCACCGCAGGGGTTTTCGGCACCGGCAGATCATCCAGGGTGAAGTCCAGCGGCGCAAGCTCTGGCGGGCCGGAAGCTTGATTGCGGCCAGTGTCTTGTCGTCCGCCGAGCTTGAGCGTGAGCACCACGAAAGGCTCGGCCGTGGGCATGGTGGGATCGCACCTGAATGCGCTCCAGACCCGAGCCCTCGTGCTGCACTCGGATCTGCAACTGATCGGCGCGCAGCGGGTCGGAGCCGGCGTCGGCCTGCACCTGCACGCACCGGGTGGCCAGTTGTTCGCCAGCGTCGAGTTGCACGGGGATGTCGACGCGCAGCTGTTGCCCGAGAATGGCGTGAACCACGGGCCGGCTCAGCAACAAGGCCTGCGCCAGAGACGGCGCGAGCAGCCAGCCAGCAGCGCCGGCTTCAGCCAGGAATGATGGGCATGTCCACGCAAAACATGGATCGGACGATGGTGCATGGACAACGACAAAGCGGATAGAAAGGTTGTCTGCGGCGCGGGTTTGGGCGCCGAACTGTGCAGGCTGACGCCGTATTTATCAGCCAATATCGCGTCAAGAAGGGCTGATTCGCAATGCGCCTGGGAATTTCGTGAACGATTTTGCAAAAATGCGTTTTTTTGCATCGAGTTTTGCACATGCAGCCTGATCGCGGCGCTTCAGCCTTGAAACTGCCGACCCAAACCTCTCGACACGCGCCGACCATGACCCTATTTCACGATGACACCGCGGCGACCGATGGCCGCATCTGCGTGCTCAATCTCCAGCTTGGCACAGCCAGCGCGGCGATGACGCCAGCGATGGCGCATGCCGGCATCGAGGCGCTGTCCACCACCCTGCGCGACCCGGACATCCACGTCATCGTGCTGACCGGAAGCACTCAGCAGTTCTGCCTGGGTGTGCAAGAGCCAACGCACGAGGTGCGGGCGGCGCAGGACGAACCCGCCTTCATCGACGCGCTGCACGACTGGCTGCTGGCCCTGCGTGACAGCGACAAACCCATCGTCGCGGCCGTGGAAGGCCAGGCCAGCGGCGCCGGCCTGGCGCTGGCGTTGGCTTGCGATCTGATCGTCGCCGCCCGCACCGCCCAATTCCTGCTGCCGATGGCGGGCGAAATCGCCGGCAGGCATGCGGGGGCGTTGTGGCTGGCGGCGCAGCGCCTGCCCCGCGCCGCGCTGGCCGAGTTGTGCCTGCTGGATGGCGGCTTGTCGGCCGAGCGCGCTCACGCCCTTGGCTTGGCTTGCCGCCTCACGGAGCCTGGCATGGCGCTGCACATGGCCTTGCAACTCGCCCGGCCGCTGGCCCAGCACGCGCTCATGGAACTGGGTGGCGTCGAGCAGCACATGGCGCTTGTTGAAAGCCGGCCCTTGCACGAAGTCCTGGCTGACGAACGCGGGCGCTGGTTACGCCGCCGCGCCCTGGCGCCAACACCCGGGCGCCCATAGCTCCCGGCAGGCGCGACGCGCGGGCCTGCATGGCGTCAAACAGCGTGGCACTTGAGCCGCCCTGCAAGATTCGCGATGCGGCGCAACAATAAGGCCATCAGCGGCCGATGGGGCTGCTGCCCGCGGACACACCAACCCACGGCCCGCCATGATCGACCTCTATTCCTGGCCCACCCCCAACGGCCACAAAGTGCACATCCTGCTGGAGGAACTCGGCCTTTCCTACCGCGTCCACGGTGTCAACATCGGCACCGGCGAGCAGTTCAAACCCGAGTTCCTGCGCATCAGCCCCAACAACAAGATTCCGGCCCTGGTCGACCCTGACGGACCCGGCGGCGAATCCATCACCTTGTTCGAATCGGGCGCGATGCTCATCTACCTCGCTGAAAAAACCGGGCGCTTCCTGCCTGCATCCGGCGCCGCGCGCTACACCACCTTGCAGTGGCTGATGTGGCAGATGGGCGGGCTCGGCCCCATGCTGGGCCAGGCGCATCATTTCCGCATTTACGCCCCGGAGAAAATCGACTACGCCGTCGGCCGCTACACCAATGAGGCGAAGCGCTTGTACGGCGTGATGGACGCGCGCCTGGCCAACTGCGCCTATCTGGCGGGCGACGACTACACCATCGCCGACATGGCCGCGTTTCCCTGGTGCCGCAGCGCCAATAACCAGGGCGTTGACTGGGCCGACTACCCGCATGCCGAGCGCTGGTTCGACGCCATTGCCGCCCGGCCTGCGGTGCAGCGAGGCGTGGCCGTGTTGGCCGAGCAGCGCAAGCCACTGCTCGACGATCAGGCGCGCCAGAACCTGTTCGGCGCGGCACAATACCAACAGCGCTGAACCCGCGCGAATCGAACGGCGGCGACCCCGGCGCCGGATCGCGCCGTGCATGCCCCGCAGCGCACGCAGCCGCGTGCAAACCCCAATTTGCCCTTGATCTGGAACCCTCATGAAACTCGTGCGATATGGCCCTTCGGGACGTGAACAACCCGGCCTCATCGACGCCCAAGGCCGTCTGCGCAGCCTGCGCGGGGTGGTGAACGACATCGGCCCCGAGGTCTACGGCGCGAAGGGCCAGCGCGCCCTGCGCAAACTCGATGTCGATGCCTTGCCGCGCGTGGCGGGCCAGCCCCGGCTGGGGGTGCCGTTTGTGGGCATCGGCAAGTTCATCGCCATCGGTCTGAACTACCGCGACCATGCGGCGGAAGCCAAGCAGGCCATTCCGACCGAGCCCATCGTGTTCAACAAATGGACCACCTGCATCACCGGGCCGTTCGATGCCATCGAACATCCGCCGCATTCCACGCGCATGGACTGGGAGGTCGAACTCGGCGTGGTCATCGGCCGCGAGGCCCGCTATGTCGGCGTGGCCGAGGCGCTGGGTTTCGTCGCCGGCTATTGCACCGTGCACGATGTCTCGGAGCGTCAGTTCCAGTTCGAGCGCGGCAGCCAGTGGGACAAGTCCAAGGGGCTGGACAGCTTCGGCCCGGTCGGCCCCTGGCTCGTCACCGCCGACGAAGTGCCCGAGCCGCAAGCCCTGGCGCTGCACCTGGACGTCAACGGCGAGCGCATGCAGAGCGGCCATACGCGCGACATGATTTTTTCCGTCGCCCAGATCGTCAGCTACCTCAGTCACTTCATGACCCTGCGCCCCGGCGACCTCATCGCCACCGGCACCCCACCCGGCGTGGGCATGGGCAAACAGCCACCGCGCTATTTGCGGCCCGGCGATGTGGTCGCGCTCGAAGTGCAGGGACTGGGCGCGCAGCGGCAGGTGGTGGTGGCGTCGAAGCACAAGGTTGCCGCCGACGCGGAGAAACTGGTCCCAAGCGCCCGCGCTTGAAACCCAAGCCACATGCAAAAAGCCCGGATGCGCATGCATCCGGGCCAGTTCAGGGTGATATGCAATCCGTTGCGTCGGATGCGTTTTGTGGAATCAATCCGGCACGTCGCTGCCCGTCAATTCAGGCTCGCCGACGAGCAGTGCGGCGCGCGCCTCCTCCGGCTCGGGCAGGCCGCTGATCACGGCCACGCCGATGATGATGAAGCTCAGGATCACCACCAGGCCCATGCCTTCATTGAAGGTGAAGGTGCCATTGCCGCCAATGGGATTTGCCGGCCCCGTATAGGTGATGGCCCACATGCCGAGAAAATACGGGAACAGCCACCACGCGCTTTTCCAGTGCAACTGGCCGGCACGGCCCGCGACCGCCTGGGCGATGACATAGAGCACGAAGATCACCGCCAGGGCGCCGAACAGGAAGTTGTCGGTGCCCGCGCCGGACCAGAAGATGATGAAGTTGGCGGCAATGAAGGCCAGCGGCGCCCACAGCCAGGCACCCTTGAGGGTGAAGGGACGCGGATGCGTGCCTAGCGGCAGGGTGCGGCGCAGCGTCAGCAGGCAAACCGGACCCACGCCATAGGCCAGCACCGCGGCCGATGAAATGAAGGTGACGATTTTTTGCCAGGAGGGGAACGGCAGGAAGAACAACAGGCCGACGATCCAGGTGATCCACAAACCCACCGATGGCGCACCTTTGGAATTGAGCTTGGCGAACCAGGGCAGCGACAGGCCGTCCTTGCCGGTGGCGTAGACCACGCGCGCCGTGGTGCCGCCGTAAACCAGGCCGGTGCCTGCAGGGGACACCACCGCGTCGATATACAGCAGCGCCGCCAGCCAGCTCAAGCCGAGAATGGTGGCCAGACCCGCGAAGGGGCCGGAAGCGCCGGTGAAGGTCACCTTGGCCCAGCCGTTGGCAATGTCGGCGGGGTTCAGGGCGCCGATGAAAGCCACTTCCAGCAGAACAAAAATGATCCCGGCGATGAGCACCGAGCCGACGATGGCGATGGGCACGTCGCGCTGTGGGTTTTTCGCCTCGCCCGACAGCTCGATGGCCTGGCGAAAGCCGAGGTAGCTGAAGACGATGCCGGAGGTGGCGATGGTCGAGATCGTGCCCTGCACGCCCATGGGCGCAAAGCCCTGCGAGGTGAAGTTGCCGCTGTGGAACGACGACACCATCAGCATGATGATGGCGAGAATGGGGACGATCAGCTTCCAGATCATCATGGTGTTGCCCACCCGCAGCAGCATGCGCACACCCATGGCGTTGATCAGCACGAACACGCCCAGCAGCACGACGCTGGCGGCCATGCCCTCGGGGGTGAGCAACTGGGTCTTGGCGTTGACGAAACCGGGCAGGTAGTTGTTGGCGTAAGTCACCACCGCCAGCACCTCGGCCGGCGCCACGGTCACGTAGCCGAGAAACACCACCCAACTCATCACCGCCGCCGTGAGGCTGCCGTGACTGAGCTTGGGGAAGGTGATGACCGCACCCATGCCCGGAAAGGCGCTGGTGAGTTCGGCGTTGACGAAGGCGAGCAACAAAATGGCAACGCCACCGATGGCCCAGGACAAGATGCTCGATGGCCCCGCCTGCTGTGCGGCCGTCATCGGCGCGAACAACCAGCCCGAGCCGATGATGGCGGTCAGACTGGCGAACAGCAGGCTCCAGATGCCCGCCTCCTTGTGAATCTTGCTGCGTTGGGTCTTGGGCGGGGTTGCCGCGCCGAGTGGAACACTGGCCATGGTGATCTCCGTTTGAGTACGCCCCCAAGGGCGTGGCTTTCCGACGCCCCACCCCCGAGGGGGCCAAGAAATCAGGGGAACGGCCCCGCGTTTTCTTGAGGGGATGGCTCGCAGTCGTCGCGAACTTCATTGGTGTCTGACATTTGTATTCCAATTGGCCGCTTTTGCCCGTGAGCAAACGTAAGACGCGAAGCGAGATACAACATGCGCCGCTCCGTTGCGCGCATTCAGCGCACAAACCCCGCACCGGCCGAGACGAAGCCTGGGCCTTGCTAGGCTTGCGGCATGAACGCACGCCACGACTCGCCGTCCAGCCCCGGATCCTTGCTGCAGCACATCTGGGGCTACCCGGCGTTTCGCGGCCGGCAGCGCGAGGTCATCGACCATGTGCTCGGCGGCCACGATGCACTGGTGCTCATGCCCACGGGCGGCGGCAAGTCGCTGTGCTTCCAGATTCCGGCGCTGCTGCGCGAGGGCTTGGGCGTCGTCGTCTCGCCGCTGATCGCGCTGATGCAGGACCAGGTCGCCGCGCTGCGCGAACTGGGCATTCGTGCCGCCTTCCTCAACTCCACGCTCGACGCGCAAACCGCGCGCGAGGTGCAGCAGCAGGCACGGCGCGGCGAGCTGGACTTGCTCTACATGGCGCCGGAGCGGCTGCTGAGCGAATCCGGCTTGTCACTGCTCGATGGCTGCCGCATCGCCCTGTTCGCCATCGACGAGGCCCATTGTGTGTCGCAATGGGGCCATGATTTCCGCCCCGAATACGGCCAGCTGGCGATGCTGCGCGAGCGCTGGCCGCAGGTGCCGCGCGTGGCGCTCACGGCCACCGCCGACGTGCCCACGCGGCATGAAATCGTGCAGCGCCTGCTGCGCGACGGCACCGAGTTCGTCTCCAGCTTCGACCGCCCCAACATCCGCTACCGCGTGGTGGAAAAACGCGACGGCCGCGCGCAACTGCTGCAGTTCATCCGCGGCGAACACGTGGGCGACTGCGGCGTGGTGTACTGCCTGTCGCGCAACACGGTGGAAGAGGTGGCGCAGATGCTCGCGGGCCACGGCATTGCCGCCCTGCCCTATCACGCCGGCCTGCCGGCGGCGCAGCGCGCGGCCCACCTGCGCCGCTTTCTGGACGAGGACGGCGTGGTGATGGTGGCCACCATCGCCTTCGGCATGGGCATCGACAAGCCCGACGTGCGCTTCGTCGCGCATCTGGACATGCCCAGGTCCATCGAAGGCTATTTCCAGGAGACCGGCCGCGCCGGGCGCGACGGCCTGCCGGCGCAGGCGTGGATGGCCTATGGTCTTTCCGACGTGGTGCAGCAGCGCCGCCTGATCGAACTCTCCGAAGCCGACGACGCCTACAAGCGCCTGTCCACCAGCAAACTCGACGCCATGCTCGCCCTGGCCGAAGCCGCCGACTGCCGCCGCGTGCGCCTGCTGGCGTATTTCGACGAGACCAGCACGTCCTGCGGCAACTGCGACAACTGCCTCAACCCGCCCGAGCTGGTCGACGCCACCGAATCCGCACAGAAGCTGCTGTCGTGCATCTACCGCTGCCGCCAGACCAGCGGCACCAGCTTCGCCGCCACGCACATCATCGACGTGCTGCGCGGCAAGCGCAGCGAGAAGGTGGAGCGTTTCAGCCACCAGGTCCTGTCCACCTTCGGCATCGGCGCGGATCTGAGCGAGCAGGACTGGCGCCAGTTGCTGCGCCAGCTCGCCGCCCAGCATCTTCTGGAGGTGGACGCCGCGCATTTCAACGTGCTCCGCCTGACCGACGCCAGCCGCGAGGTGCTGCGCGGCGCGCGGCGCATCCACCTCAAACGTCAGGAGCCCGGAGCCGAGCGCAAGCGCCGGCCCGCCCCGGCCACGGGCACGGGCACGGTGGGGCAGGCCCTTTCCGCCGAAGACTTCGCCCTGTTCGAGGCCCTGCGCGCCTGGCGCAGCGGCGTGGCCAAGGAACATGGCGTTCCCGCCTACGTCGTGTTTCCCGACACCGCGCTGCAGGCCATCGCCCTGGCGCGCCCGCGCAGCCTGGAACAACTGCGTGGCATCTCGGGAGTGGGCGACAAGAAGCGCGACAGCTACGGCGCGGCGCTACTCGCACTCATCGCGCAGGCGTCTGCGCACTCTTGACCGGCCCGCCGCTGCGCGTTTTCCAAAGCGAAAACAGCGCGCCCGCAGCGAGCAAACCGAATGTCACCGCCAGGCTCAGCGCCGAAGGCACCTTGCCCCACAACTCACCGGCGACGATCTTGCCGCCGATGAAAACCAGCACCAACGCCAGCGCGTATTTAAGGTAAGCAAAGCGGTGCAGGATGGCGGCTAGCGCGAAATACAGCGCGCGCAGGCCAAGGATGGCAAAGATATTGCTCGTATAGACCACGAACGGGTCGGTGGTGACGGCGAACACCGCCGGCACGCTGTCCACCGCGAACACCAGATCGGCCAGTTCCACCGTCACCAGCGCGAGCAAAAGCGGTGTGGCGTGCGGCTTGAGCCGTCCCGCCGCATCGGGCAGCCGCACCCAGAATCGCTCGCCGTGCAGCGTCGGAGCGATCGGCAGCCAGCGCCGCATCAGCGCCAACAGGGGGTTGCGCATGGGGTCAGGGACGTGATCGGCCACCCAGAGCATGCGCAGCCCGGTGTAGACCAGGAAGGCGGCAAACAGGTAGAGCACCCAGTGGAACTGCGTCACCAACGCCGCGCCCGCGCCAATGAGAATGGCGCGCAACACGAGCACACCCAGAATGCCCCAGAGCAACACCCGGTGCTGCAAGCCGCGAGGAATGGCGAAGGCGGCGAACACCAGCGAGATGACGAACACGTTGTCGAGCGACAGACTCTTTTCCACCGCGTAGGCGGTGAAGTAATCCATCCCGGCCTGCGCGCCTTCGAGCCACCACAGCCAGGCGCCGAACGCCACGGCCACGGCGATGTAGCCGGCAGACAGCCACAGGCTCTCGCTCACGCTGATGTCGCCGCCGTCGCGGTGCAACACACCCAGGTCGAAAGCCAGCAGGCTGATGACAATGCCGCCGAAGGCCAGCCACAGCCAGACGGCATGGCCGAGAAAGGAGGTGGTGAGCAGGTCCATGAAAGTTGTCGCCAAGGCCGGAAATCGATGAAAAAACGGAGGCTCACGCCCCCGCAAATGACCGCAGGAAGGAGCGCGGGTCAATCAAAATCGAACGACTCTGACCACATGGATTTGCGCTTGCGTCCCGGGTCAACATAGCGTGCATCATGCCCGTGATGACCGAAATCGCTGTCCGCGAAATCGGGCTGGCGCGGTTGACCGGTACGATCGGGACCAAGCGGTGCCGAGGTCTGCGCAGCAGCCATCCGCTGCGGCAAAGGACCTTGTTCGATCGCAGCACGCTCGAGGATTTTTTCGAGTTCCCCGCGATCGAGCCACACGCCACGGCATTTCGGACAATAGTCGATCCCGATGCCATGGCGCTCGGCCATCACCAGCCGGGTTTCAAAGCAATGCCGGCATTGCATGACCGGCTCCTTCATCCCATGCGGTTGCATGTTTTGGCGCTTGACCATCAAGACGGCGAAAGCGCCGCGTCCATTATTCCGGCATGACCGATGAATGGTGATGATCGATCAGCCATCTATCGCCCACCTTCTCGTAGATGAACGTATAGCGACCGGCCACCGACTTTCCATCGTTGAACTTAAAAGTGTAGGTACCAACGTCCTGGGCGATATTGCAGCCGATCTTGATCGTTCGCGTGTCGATCCTGCCCTCCGGGCGCTTCTCTAAGAACCTGAATCCGTGACTTCCGATAATCCATCGACTTGAAAGCTGATTGTGACGGCCCGATTTTCCCGATTTCCCGCAGGTTCACGGTTCGAGCGCCGTGTCGAAGGGGGCTGTGGGGCTGTGCGCGAACGATCGGCCCCCTTGATCGGTCATTTCGGGTGGGTTGCGCGCAGCCGTTCCCCCGCCGAGCCCTTGTGGCCAGCGTCTTGGGGTGCTGGGAAAGCTTGGACTGCGTCTTCAGCCGCTGGCGGCGAACTGCGCATGCAGATCGCAAAAGGCACGGGCTGCCTTGTCGTTGGCGCCCAGTCCCAACCACAGCCGCCCGCCATGGTTGATCACGCGTGCTGCGCGGATGACAAGTTCCTGGATCACAGTCTTCAGACGCCGTCGCCTGGCCGCATGGCGCACCGGTGCATGCGGCCCCAGCAGCCCTTGCTGCCCCATGAGGCGCAGCACGTTCATCGTCAGGGCCGCAAGCTGGCAGACAAGATCGTTCGTGTCGAACTTCCCCGAGGGCAGTCGCTCCAGATCCATGTCGGTTTTGAATTCCGCATGGAACTGCTCGTGCGTAGCGTGCCCGGCGTACAGGTCGATGATCGCCTCGGCGCTGATGGCCTTGGGCAAGCTTGTCGTCCAGCCCTCCAAGATGATCTCGGGGACCAAAAACTGCTGGCCACGGGCATCGACGGTGCGCTCCGTGATGCGCACAATGCGGCGCAGGCGATGGGCGATGCCTTCGACCTGCACGGCCACCTCCCAAACCGCCACGCGCTTGCCTGCGCGCGGATGCTGCCACAACAAACCCCCTTCCAGTTCCTGCCGTCGCAAGACCTCCAGAGGATCGGTCTTGCGGGGATTCCACTTGATCAGAACATCGACCCGGGGCAGTCCTGGCCTGTTGCAGCGCTGCATGTCGGCCATCAAGGCGGCCGAGCAAAACCCCGCATCCATGCGCACGAGAATCGGCGCCTTGGGGCCTGCGGTCGACAGGCGCTGCGCCATGGGCACGGCCGTCTCGAGGTTGTAGGTCGTCTCCGAAGCCGAGTGCTGCGCGCCCGGACGTAGGGCGAACTCCAGGCAAAACCCATGCGTGCCCAGGTAGGCCGCCAGCGGGCAGTAGCCATCGACCCCCGCGTAGGTGCGGCTCACCCCATCCTTGGCTGTGCCCGAGTTGTCCATCGCGAAGGTGTCGATGTCCAGCGGCACATGACCGCAAGGCAAAAGACCATAGTCCGGTTGGCTCTTGCGCAGCAGCGCTTCAATCGCCTGGGAGGTGAAGTCAAACCACAGGGCGGCCTGCGCATCCAGGCGCTGGCGCAGGGTGGGCGAGGACGGCACACCCACCAGACCCAGCGCCTCCTGGAAGAAACGATCGCCTCGAAAGCCTTCGATGGCATCGAAGTCGCTCTTGCTCTGCGCGAGCAAGCCAACATAGCTGCGCATCAGTGTGCTGGGCGGCAGTCCGCCGCGGCAAGGCCACTGGGCATCCAGGCGTTTGAACAGAGGATCGAGGCGCTTGAGGTGATGACCGACAAGGGCCAGACCGGCCACCGGCGTCAGGTCATAGTCGAGTTGCTTGACGCGAAATCCAAACCCCATGCCATACCCCGGAACGTTCACCCGCTGGGTGAGAAGACAAAGGGGTCATTTTATCGAATAAACCATTATGCATCAACAACTTATGAAAATTCCGCATGCCCGAGCTCACGGATTCAGGTAA